>JBDNHU010000234.1:0-46329 GCA_041688615.1 Mariniblastus sp.
AAGTTAAAGGCAGCGAACAATTTCCCGCGAAAATCAAAACTGCCTTGGAACAATTGATTGAAGCCAAGCGAGCGATGTTGACCCTTTCAAGGTAGATGCGGGGCGGCAAATTCTGAAATTTAAGTAGGGAGAAACCACCAAGCAGCAGTGCGGCAGGATTGTGGGGCGACTTGATTGACCTGCAGGCGGTTTCGCCAATGCACCGGTGGGAAAGTTAAGTTCAGGCGATGCAATGTTTGCCCGCTGGCGGTTTTCGCCCAGTGCCACCCGGGACAGGTCGCCTTTGTATGCAGGTTTAGGTCAAATGCCGGTTGCAGGGTTGGAAATGGTATTCTTTTGGGCGAGTTTTTCTGAATTTAGGGCAATTCCAACCCGTGAATTCGTCATGCTGTTGATCTGCCGATACAATGTTAGCTGGATGTTAATCTGAAACATTGTCGAAGTTGGGTAATGGAAGTGATGAATCGGATGGAAAACGTGGACCAGCAATTATTGATTCGTGAACTATCGACGATCTATCCGCCCGAACGGTTAATGACAAAACGCGGGCAATTGGCTGCGTTTGAAAGTGATGGCTTGACTGTCTTTCGGACTCGACCTTTGGCCGTGGTGGTTCCCGAATCGATTGACGAAATTTCTGCCACGGTGAAAGTGTGCCAGCGTCTAAGCGTGCCTTATGTTCCTCGTGGCAGCGGGACCAGTCTTTCTGGTGGTAGTGTTCCGCACGGCGATGGGATTGTGATTGCTTTGAATCGAATGGATAAGGTTCTGCAAGTTGATCCGGTTCAACGCATTGCGGTTGTGGAAACGGGCACGATCAACGCGGAAATCAGCCGTGCGGTTTCCCGCTTGGGTCTGCATTACGCGCCGGACCCTTCTAGCCAGCAGGTGTGCACGATTGGCGGCAATCTGGCGTTCAACGCGGGTGGGGCTCACTGCTTGAAGTATGGGATGACCAGCAATCATGTGCTGGGTGCCAAAGTCGTGTTGCCAGACGGTGAAGTGGTTCAGCTTGGAAGTTCCAGTTGTGAAAGCGTGGGTCCGGATCTGATGGGGATGTTTGTTGGCAGTGAGGGCTTGCTGGGCATTGCGGTAGAAATTACTGTGCGTTTGATGCCCAAGCCGGAATCCTTCTACACGGTCTTGGCAGGATACGCTTCTTTAAAGGCGGCGGGTGACGCAGTAGCGGCGGTGATTGCTTCGGGACTATTGCCTGCGGCGTTAGAGATAATGGACCCCATGTCGATGAAGGCTGCGACGATGGCGGTGGGCGTTTGTTATCCGGCTAATGCCAAAGCGGTACTTATTGTAGAATTGGATGGAGCCAATGAACCAATAGAACTTGAAAAAATCAAGTTGCAAGGTTTGATCGCTGAATCGGGTGCGATGGAAACGATCGTGGCTGCGAATGCGGATGAACGCGCGACAATTTGGAAAGGCCGCAAGAGTGTGTTTTCGGCAGTAGGTTTGTTGTCGCCAGATTTCTTGGTTCAAGACTGTGTGGTACCACGAAATTGTTTGGGCGAGGTGTTAACGGAGATCGAAAAATTATCACTCGAGTATGGCATTGCGGTGGCGAACGTGTTTCATGCCGGAGATGGCAATCTTCATCCGCTGATTATGTTTGACGGGCGGAAAGATGGCCAGTTGGAACAGGCCGAAGCGATTTCTGCGGAAATTATTCGCTTGTGCATTCGATACGGAGGTTCGATTACGGGGGAACACGGTGTCGGAATGGAGAAGCGTGAGTATTTGGATGAAATGTTTGGACGATCGGATGTCGAATTCATGAGGCGGTTGCGAAAGATGTTTGATCCCAACGAAGTCGCCAATCGCGGTAAGATGTTCCCCGATGGTGAACCTGCTTCCTTAAAATTAGTGGGTGTTCACCCATTGGAACGCGATGGAATCGCCAGTCGAATGTAGGGGCCAGTCACCCTTGATCTTAATAGACACCCTTGATCTTAATAGACACCCTTGATCTGAATAGACACCCTTGATCTGAATAGACACCCTTGATCTGAATAGACATTGTGCGGCGATCCGATTGTGGGTGTCAATGATCAAACTAAGGGAAACCGGGATCAGATCAAGGGAAACCCAGGCCATAGTCAGGTAAACTGGTTTGGTGGCTTTGAGCTGCTCCATCATTGTTGCCGTTTTAGATCAAAGATTAATGAAGATTGAATCATGCCCGAGTCCGAAGAATGCGAAAATTTGATTCAGCAATGGGCTCAGGCAATCACTAAAGCAGGTGTGGGCGATCGTTTCTATGTGGAAGGTGGCGGCACCAAGCCCGCATTGCATGGGCATAGGACGCACGAGGCTAAGACGCAGGCTCCGCTCGAAGAAGAACCTCAGGGCAGTGAGCGGAATTTGATTGGGATTTCGTTGAAGCAATTGACGGGTGTGATCGAGTACCAACCTTCGGAATTTACGATCACCGCGTATGCGGGAACGCCGATAGCCCAAATCAATGAACTGTTGGCCCAGCATGGACAGTACCTGCCCTATGATCCCCCGTTCTTTTCAATGAATGAAACCCAGGGTAATGCAGAATCGCCAGAATTTTTAGCGCGTCATGCTTCGGCGCAGCGGACGACCTTGGGGGGTAGTGTTGCCAGCGGAATTAATGGTCCAGGTCGGTGGCGCTATGGTGGCCTGCGAGATTTTATTTTGGAAGTCCGGTTCATTGATGGCTCAGGTACGGTACGGCGCGGCGGGCGTCGAGTGGTCAAGAACGCGGCGGGTTTTGACATCCCTAAATTAATGGTTGGCAGTTGTGGCCGGTTGGGTGTGTTGGCGGACGTGACCCTAAAGGTTTTTCCAAAACCGAAGGACTATTTGACGCTACACTTCTTAAGCGAAAATTTGGACGTTACCCTGGAGATTCTGTCGACACTGGGCAGTGGCCCGTGGGACATTGACGCGATTGAAACACAATTGGACGGATCGATTTTGGTGCGATTGGCTGGGGAAGCAGAGGCGTTGGCAAAGCACGGCTCTCGCATTCAAACCAAGTTAACCAAATTCTGCAGTAGCTTCTTGTCGGGAGCCGAGCAGCAACAAGTTTGGGCCGCTCAAGCGGATTGGCTTTGGGGGTGTCCAACCCACACGCTGGTGAAGGTCCCATTAACTTTGCGTGATATTTTTGAATTAGATGAAGAGCTAAGTGAATTGGACGTGGAACGAATTTATGGCAGTTGCGGCAATGTTGCCTGGTTGCGTTGGCCAACAGACCCAGAGAATTCCTCGTCGAAGATCAAACGAATTTCCAAAGTGTTGAAGTTGCAGAAGTTGCAAGGCTTGGTGGTTCAAGGGCCGGCCCAGAGTATCATCATTGGGCATCTTGGGTTGGGGCTTTTTTATGACCGACTGTCGAAGGTTTTTGACCCGCATGGTCGTCTGGGAACATTTTAATGCTACACAATTTGAAGCCTGACGAACTTGGTCCGATGGGGCCAGAGATGGCGGACGCGATTTCAGCGTGCGTGCATTGCGGTTATTGCCTTCCGTCTTGCCCGACTTATCAGTTGCTGGGGCAAGAACAAGATTCCCCGCGTGGGCGTATCTTCTTGATGAAGGAGGTTTTGGAGGGGGAATTAGAGCCCAGCGAGATTGCTGAAAGCATCGATCAATGTTTGGGTTGTTCCGCTTGCGTGACCTCTTGTCCGTCTGGGGTTGAGTACGGTCACTTGCTTAATGGCTATAAACATTTGAAGCACCGTCGTCGCGGTAAATTTTTGCAGCGACTGCGTGATTCGCTGGTTCAGTCGACATTTGCTTACCCGAATCGATTTCGATGGGCGATTCGTTTTGGACGGCTATTCAAACCGTTTTCGCGTCTGCTTCCTGCAACACTGCGACCGATGTTGGAATTGTTGCCCGATCGCTTGCCACACCCAGTGGTTTGGCCGAATCAAATTGCGGCCGAAGGAAAAGTCAGAGCCAAGGTCGTACTGTTAACTGGGTGTGCCCAAGATGTTTTGGCGCCTCGGATTACCAAGGCAGCAATTTCCGTTTTGGTTCGCAACGGGGTTGAGGTGATCATTCCTGAAGGTCAAGGCTGTTGTGGCGCTTTGGCTTGGCATGCGGGGCAGGTGGACACGGCAGCAAAAATGGCCGGCAATTTAAGTCGTAAACTTCCGCTGGATGTGGATGCAGTGCTGACAACCGCGGCAGGATGCGGTTCGGCCCTAAAAGAATATGGCTTGATCACCCTAGGAACGCCTGATCATCAAGTCGCAGAAACGCTTGCTGGGAAAACCAAGGATATCTGCGAATTTTTGGATGAACTGGGAATGGTGCCTAGTTCCGGTTTACCTCGGTTGATGCGAGTTGCCTACCATGACGCATGCCATTTATTGCATGCTCAGGGGATCGATTCGGCGCCTCGGCGACTGCTCAAGAGCGTTGCGAATTTGGAACTGTTGGAACTTCCTAATCCCGGTCGTTGCTGTGGATCTGCTGGCAGTTACAACATTGAACAGCCAGGGTTGGCCGAACCGTTGGGCCGCGATAAGGCCCGTGAAATTCTGTCAACCGAAGTGCATGCAGTGGCGACGGGTAATATTGGATGTATGGTCCAATTGGAACGTCATCTTACTGATTCCAGCAATAACGCGCCGCCGGTTTGGCATACCATCGAGGTGCTAGAGCGTGCATTTCGCCCCAGATCATTAACGGAAATGGATCAGGATTACCTTCGTACCGAACCCAGTTATCGTGGGCAATAGTCGGTCGGTAGGAAATGGAAACAGGGAACGACCCGCGGATGCTAGCGGCGTTGAATGTGAATTGATCTAGGAAAGAATTCGGTCGGCATCTAAAACTTTGGTGTCCTCCGGATAGACGGGAAGGATCATCCGAAGAATTCCATGGATTGGAAGAAAGTGCGAGACACTCTGGTGAGCGGATCTTGGGTAAAGAATTTATCGATTTGGGCGACAAGCCACGCCATTAAGCAGGTCCTGCAACTTGGCCCGCGTACGCAGAACTTGAGGGTTTTGGACATGTCCGAAGGCTTTTGCCCTCCGCTTGCGCCGATGAAACGTCCGGCTATTTTGGTGATGTGGCATGAGTATATTTGCTTGCCCATAGGGCTAGGTTTCAATTCCCCAGTTACTCTTTTGGTCAGCCAGCATCGTGATGCGAATTGGTTGACGACATCTGCCCAGAAGATGGGCTTTGGCATTGTTCGTGGTAGCACGACCCGCGGTGGTTCATCGGCCCTCCGAAAACTAAAAGAAGTGGCTGCCACCGATTCGATTGTGATCACGCCCGATGGACCCACTGGACCACGGCGCGAAATGAACATGGGCGCGGTCTATTTAGCATCTCTTTTGCAGTTGCCCATTATTCCCGTGGGCGTTGGGTTGCGTGACCCATGGCGTTTAAAGACGTGGGACACATTTGCGATTCCCAAACCTGCCAGAAAATCAAGAGTCATCTTTGGTCCAACGATCGATGTGCCACGAAAATGTCCACGTCATGTGTTGGAACAGTACTGTACCGCGATTGAATCGGATTTGAATCATTTGACGGCAGTCGCTGAGGACTGGGCCGCAGGCGACCACGAGTACCAAGGTGCTTATCGGTTGGGAATCGTTCGCCGTTGGAAAAAAGCGGCAGTCGCGGCGAATGATCTACCCTTGCCAATCGTCAATCCTAACAGCGATACCTTGGCCAAGGCGACTGCAGGTGCAGTCGAGCCCGAAGTAAGTGACCTGACCAAGGCCGCCTGATTTTCTTCCAAGTCGGTAAGCAGTTTCCCCGCTTAGCTTTTCAAGTACATCATCAACACGGCGATGTCGGCGGGAGTGATTCCGCTGATGCGACTGGCTTGGTCTAAATTCACGGGACGGATGCGGGCCAATTTCTCTTTGGCTTCCCCTCGCATGTGTGTGATGGTCGAAAAGTCTAGCTCGTCTGGAATCTTCTTATCGCCAAGTCGTTTTTGGCGTTCAATCGCCGTGTTCTGACGATTCAAGTAGCCCGAATACTTCACGTCAAATGTGACCGATTGAGCCACTTCGTCCGAGAATTGCCGAAGCAACGGTGTCACTGATGCTAAATGATCCCAAGTGGTTTCTGGTCGGCGCATCAGCTTTTCCAGCGTGTTGTCTTCGTGCCGAGTCTTCGCCAAAATTTCGGTTGCTCGATGGATGTCATTCACTTTGGTTTGTAGGCGATCGTAGCGTTGTTGATCAACCAAGCCCACATCAAAAGCTTTAGCGGTAAGACGACGATCGGCATTGTCCTGACGAAGCAATAGACGGTACTCGGCCCGGCTGGTGAACATTCGATATGGTTCATCAACGCTGCGCGTAACCAGATCATCGATCAAGACACCGATATACGCGTGATCGCGTGCCAAAATCAGTGGCTCTTTCCCAGCCAACTTTAACGCAGCGTTAGCGCCGGCGATCAAGCCTTGGGCACCCGCTTCTTCGTAACCCGTGGTGCCATTGATTTGACCAGCCAAGAACAAGCCGTCTACCCGTTTGGTTTCCAGTGTTGGACGCAGTTGATCGGGTGGGCAAAAGTCATACTCGACCGCGTATCCGTAACGCATGATCTTTGCGTTCTGAAGGCCTGGGATCAGTTTCATCATTCCATCTTGGACATCCCGAGGCAGGCTGGTCGAAATTCCATTGACGTAGACTTCGGTTGTGTCTCGGCCTTCGGGTTCCAGGTACAACTGATGGCTATCTTTTTCGGCAAAGCGAACCACTTTATCTTCGATCGATGGGCAATAACGAGGGCCGCTGGATGAAATTTGCCCAGTATACATCGGCGAACGTCCCAAGTTATCGCGTATCAATTGATGCACTTGGTCGTTGGTGTGAGTGATCCAGCAAGGGATTTGTTCTACCGACAGCTGATCATGAAGAAACGAAAATGGTTGTGGCTGGTCATCACCAGGTTGAATTTCGGTTTGCGAATAATCGATCGTACGGCCGTTAAGGCGTGCGGGCGTTCCGGTCTTAAATCGTTGGATTTGAAAACCCAATCGATTCAGGGCACCGCTAATACCGGCGGTTGTCCCTTCGCCAGCTCGGCCGCCTTCGGTTTTGGCTTCGCCGGTATGCATGACCGCTTTTAAGAACGTACCTGTAGTCAGCACAACCGCGGGTGCCCGATACATTGCGCCGCCTTGCGCCATCACCCCTACGATTCGGTGTCGACCGTCAACTTCTTCGGTCAATAAATCCATCGCCAACTCTTGGCGAGGATCCAGATTGGGGCACTCTTCGACTAATCGTTTGATTTCACGCTGATAGGACTTCTTATCCGCTTGGGCTCGTGGCGAATGCATCGCAGGACCTTTGCTGCGGTTGAGCATGCGGAACTGCAAGCCGGTGCGATCAATGGCCAAACCCATGATGCCGCCCAAGGCATCGATTTCGCGGACAATGTGACCTTTGGCAACCCCGCCAATGGCAGGGTTGCAGCTCATCTGTCCGACGGTATCTAAATTCGCGGTCAGCAAAGCACAGCTTGCCCCCAAGCGGGCCGCCGCCATCGCTGCTTCCGTCCCGGCGTGGCCGGCACCCACAACGATGATATCGTAATCGTAGACACAAGTGTGAGCTGGAAGCGTGTTTGATCTAGACGACATGATTTCTTGGTAGCGCTCAGGCAAAATGGTTGAGTGATTGGAAATGTCAAGTCAGGTTTCTACCGCAACAACGGCAACAGGCAGTCAGTTGAGATAACGTGAGGTTTCCTGTGAAGACCTGCTAAAGTTTAACCGGTTGCAATGGTTTGTTTCAATGGTTTGCCCCAATGGTTTGCCCCAATGGTTTGCCATGCGGCGGGCAGGAAATCCAGCAGGTCGAGCGAAGTCATGGCCGTTTGCCCTAGTTCGAACGCCGCCAGGTCGGCCGCCAATCCATGAACATAACAGGACAACGCGGTCGCTTGGAAGGGTTCGGGAACAACCACCAACAAGGCCGCAATCATGCCTGTCAGGCAGTCACCGCTGCCGCCGGTGGCCAGACCTGGATTTCCCGTCGAATTGAAGTGATCCTGCCGACCGTCAGTTATTAGTGATCGTCCACCTTTGAGAACCAGGGTGCAGCCCAAATGTTTGGCTAAGGCCCTGGCTTGGGCTTGTTGCTGCAGGCGAATTTGGTCTGCGAACCGGGAGGCTTGCCCATCCGACGATCCGTTCGCTGGAAGTTGGGCAATCGTTGATACGTTGGCTGTTGCTGGCGTGTTTCCCTCGGTGTCCGCTTCATTGTTTGAGTCCGCTTCATTTGCTACTGGCATGTGGTTCGCTAACCGCGATCCACACGCAGTCCACAACCGTTGGAATTCACCTGGATGCGGCGTTAGGACTCGGGGCGGCAAATCGGAACGTGGATTGAATTGCCGTACCGACTTGTGTTGCAACGCTAGGCTCAGTGTGTTCAGACCGTCGGCATCGATCACCACTTTGGTGGGGGCTTGGCTGAACAACCACCACGCAATTGCGGACAGTCCTGCCGATTGTCCAACGCCGGGCCCAAACGCAATGACGTCATATTTTTCCGCCAATTTTTTTATCACAGGCAAGGCGTCTAGCGACAACTTTCCTGACGCCGTTTGTGGAAGGCCGATGGTCATCAGGCTGGCATTGGCTGCCGCGATTTGGGGTGATACACTCACTGGCGAAGCGATTGACACCAGGCCTGCGCCGCTTCGCAAGCATGACGAACCGGCCAACACAGCTGCCCCAGTCAATCCGGTCGACCCTGCAATGATCAAGATCCGGCCGTAGTCACCTTTATGTGATTCGGGCAAACGTTCAGGCAATTTGAAGGGCAAGGTAAAGGTAGACATCCTATTTCACGTCGATCCATACCAGTCGGTGATCGGAGGCCTGAACCAACGTATGTTCAGGTAACGAATCTGCAGGCCAGAAGACACCCGCAGAAATCACTTTTAAAGTTTTCGAGGGTAACACATAGTCCAGACGCAGGTTGCCAACGCGATTGTCATTGAAGTCCGACGTATCTGCCTTGGCTGGACCTTTGTGTTTTAAATTGATCTTCCCTTGCCTTTGACTGGTTTGTTGGCCGCCAATACTGGTGGGCAAGTGCGACGCATCAATCAAAGGATGGTTCAGTAATTGGTCGATCGCGTTTAATGACGAATCGCCATCATTGGGATCTGCATTCATGTCGCCGGCCACAATAAACTTTGCGTTTTTAGGTAGACCGCCTCTGGTTCCGTTGTCGTCGACCAAGTAATCCCCTCGCGATTCATCTAGAGCATCGGCCAGAAGACGAATTTCGTCGTGATTGCGAAGTCCGTTTCGGTCTTCAGGGCCGTCAAAGACTGGCGGTGTTGGGTGTGCGGCTGCGAAGTAGATCGTGCCTTGAGCAGTAGCAATGGGTAACAGCCAATGACTCTTGCTGCTCAGGCGAAACACTTTACCTGCGGTCGGCGAATAGTAAGCGTTTTTGGTTTCTGGATTAACGGGCCAATTGGCGTTCGGCATGGAGGTCCACAAAAATTTCTGGTAGGACCGAATACTGTTTTCTTCAATTGGAAATTTGGAAAGGACCGCCATCGCGTATTTCCCTGGAAACTGTCCAAACCCAAACGCATCATCTGCTTCGTCAGATTTACCGTTGTTGTTGAAGTCGACGGTCGATGGAATTCCGGTATTGCTTTCGGCAAAATAACGATAGGCGAATTCGATTGGCTGCAATTCGCCTTGAGATTCCGCAAGATAAAGATCGTGAAAAACATCTAATGCTTTTTGTTCGGGATCGCGATCAATTTCGCAGATCAAAAGAACATCTGGGCGCACGCATTGGATGATCTGGGCAAGTTGCTGGGCTTGTTCGTTTGACCCGGTGGACAGTTCTTCCAGAAGTTGTCCTTCTTTGTCTCGGTTCATCGCGGTATTGAACGTAGCAAATCGCACCGTACCTTCTGGATGATTCAACCATGGTCTTAGGCCATCGTTACTGTCATCGTTATCTGCGACAATCGCAGATGTTGCGGTCTGAGTTTGTGCTTGGATGGTTGAAACGTTGTTCAACGTCCAAAAAGTGGCAGGCAGGATTGTTGCCAGCAAAGCTACGATCAAGCTTTCACTAGGTGAAGTGTTTTTCACGCTGCATGACTTGCGGCTGCCGACGGTGAGCGATAGGAGGTGAAACATGCGGTCGTCCAAAGAGTGTTCAAAAATATTGGGTTGGGCTGGCTAGATTTCTTACGCGATCCAAGGCACGGTCAGTTGTCCGGATGAAGGATCTCGTGCAGGCAATGGACTGATTGGATGAAATAGCCTTCGCCAAATAAGTTTAAATGGTTTATCAAATGATAGAAGCGATAGACGGCGATTCGTCGCTGAAAGTCACCCGATAATGGGGAAATTTCTTGGTAAGCGTCCATGAACCGCTGCGACAGACCGCCAAACAAGCTGGTCATGCCAAATTCGACTTCGGCGGGCGCGTAATAAACAGCCGGATCAATGATCACAGGTTTCCCTTGATCGTCGATCCAAAAGTTGCCATTCCATAGGTCACCGTGGATCAGACAAGGCTTTGCCTTTACCGGGCTGGCTAAGATTTCGGGTAGTTTACCCAATAGGGATTCGCAAAGTGATTTCAGTTCATCTTGATAGTAGCCGTTCTGTTGAGCCAGGCGAAATTGCGACTCCAGTCTTTGGGTTAACCAGAAGGTGATCCAGTCGTCATGCCAATCGTTGGGCTGCAATGTTGCCCCCAAAAAATTATTTCGTTCCAAGCCAAAGCGATCATTGGGCAATGCTAAATGCATCTTCGCCAAGTTGCGACCAAATGCTTCTTCAGACTTGGCCTGGAATCCTTTGCTGGATGACGATTCAATAAATTCAGTGATCAAAAGTTGTGAAGGGTTTGCTGTTTTCTCCGCATCGCAATTTGGATTTGGAGGCAGTGGAAAATTCGGTTCGCTGCTGTGGATCGGTGCGTCGTCGATATGCCTGTCTTCCCTAGGACTGTCGTCCGGGGCAGCGATCACTCGTGGCACCCGGACGAAGGGTTGTTTTGCCAACGCCCCAAGTCCATGGGCTTCTGCGACAAGTGGTTGGACGGACATCAGTTGATCTACGGACTCTAATCCGTTTTCTGAATCTAATGCGTTTTCTAAATCGTATATATCGTCGGACTCGTAGATGTCCTGTTGGGCCGGCAATGGAACCTTGACTACGAAGGTTCCGACGTTGGTGTCGAGGCGGAAGATCCGAGCGAATCCACTGCCACCTATTTGGCGAATGAACTGAATTTTGGTTGCCTGTTCTATTGATCGACCCTGATTCTTTGCATCAAGTTCGATCTGATCCAGGGCATCTATTTGCCAAGCGTCCATGGTTCACTCTTGTTTGGTTTGCCACGTGCAGTGGGTTGGCTTAACGGGCTTCGTTAGCTTCGCTTCATTCAGGTGCCGCCAGCAATGCGTTGATGATGGTTGGGCACCCTGCTTGAAGCATGTCTAGCACAAATTCGAAACCTTCATCGCCACCATAGTAAGGGTCAGGCACATCGCTGGGCCAGTTGTCGTCTAGGAATTCACTGAATAGGCAGACCGTTGCTTTTGGGTTGCTGTCCAATTTCTTCAGATAGTTTAGATTGTCTTGGTCCATTGCGATGACCATGTCAAAATTCTGTAGGTCCTTTTTTTCAACTTGGCGGGCACGGCTGGTTAGTGAAATCTGCCGATTGCTTGCCGCCTTTCGCATTCTTGCATCCGCTGGATCGCCAACGTGATATCCAGTGGTCCCGGCGGAATCAATGACGATTTGATCGGTCAGTTGGTGTTGGTTCACCAGTTCTTGTAAAACGCCTTCGCCCGCTGGAGAGCGGCAAATGTTTCCCATGCAGACGAATAGAACTTGTTGTTTACGCGAGGAATTCATCACTTATTTTACCGTTGCGATTGCCAGACGATTCATTGTTTTCAGCTTGGACTGTTGGTTTCTAGTCGGGGCGATCCAGGTGAAACCTGTTGAGGCCCCGTTTCAGGTAGAAACTTGGCTACCCTTTATTGTACGTCAATCAAGCGATGTATTCGAAGGGCAGGGCGATTGAAAATTGCAAAGCGATCCAGTTTTTCATTTCACTTCGCTATCGCCACCGGTTTACCTGAGTTAGCATTGGCCGGAAAATGCAGTTTGCAGTGGGTCTTGTTGAGTAAAACGAATGGCGGGAGCCAGCGTTTATTCGTGGAATTGGGAAATCAGCGTCGATGTCGAGATTACACTTTGATTCTAAATTACGCGGCTGTCATTGGATCGCAGGTGAACCCAGCCAGGAAGGTCCGGCCGATTTTTTCGCGATCAATGCAGAGACAGGTGAGCGTTTGCCGTGTGATTTTGCAGAAGCAACCCATGCAGAAATCGACACAGCATGTCGTGCTGCCGAAGATGCGTTTTGGGAATTTAGCAGTGAAACGGCAGAGCGTAGGGCCGCCTTGTTGGACGCAATTGCCGACCAAGTCATGGAGGCCGGTGACATACTGTTGGAACGCTGCCAGGAAGAAACCGGTTTACCACGGGCTCGGCTGGAGGGCGAGCGAATGCGTACCGTCAAGCAGGCAAGATTGTTTGCCAATGTGGTGCGTGATGGCAGTTGGGCACAACCGCGAATCGATCATAGGACGGTGAATCGTCCAGGCAGTCCGGCGCCGGACTGCCGAAGTGTATGGATGCCCGTAGGACCGGTTGCCGTATTTGGCGCCAGCAACTTCCCGTTGGCAATTAGCGTGGTTGGGAATGATACCATAGCGGCCTTGGCGGCGGGTTGCACCGTTGTGGTTAAGGCCCATCCCGCCCATCCGGGTACATGCGAAATTTTGGCTCAAGCGTTCCAGCGAGCCATTAAGTCGTGTGGGATGTCGCCAGGGATTTTTTCACTCCTGCACGGGCGAAGTTATCAAGTGGGGACAAGCTTGGTGCAGCACCCTGCGATTCAAACGGTCGGCTTTACAGGTTCCTTGGCCGGAGGTCGTGCACTTTATGACGCGGTCGGGCACCGGGAGCAACTGATTCCCGTGTTCGCAGAAATGGGAAGTGTCAACCCGGTTTTCTTGTTGCCATCGGCGATTAACGATGAAAAGAATCGGTCGCTTTCCAGTCAGTTGGTCGCCAGCGTTACAGCAGCAAGCGGTCAAATGTGTACGCAACCAGGCTTATTGTTAGGAATAAAAAGTGCAGCTTGGCAACAGTTGGTGGCAGAGGTTGGGGATCGAGTCGCCCAGCGTTCGCCTTACACTTTGCTGCATCAGGGTATTACGAATTCTTATAAGCGATCAGTCCAACATCGAGCGGAAATTTTGCACCCGGTCAGCACCGTTGCTGGTTCTGCTGAAGGCTCAGTTGAAGGTGGTGGAAGTCAGGTGGAAGGGATTGTTTTTCAGGCGGATATCCAAAGTCTGCTGGATAACGCTTCCCTACAAGAGGAGATTTTTGGACCAACCAGCGTGTTTGTGGAGTGCCATTCGGTCGATCAAATGGTTCAATTTGCGTTGGGAATGAAGGGTTCGTTAACCGCGTCAATTTTTGGTGACGAGGAAGATCTGAAAAAGGCCGCTAAGTTGCTTCAGGTCTTGAAACAGAAGGTGGGTCGAATTGTTTTTAATGGCTTGCCAACGGGCGTCGAAGTGAACCATGCGATGATGCACGGCGGGCCTTATCCTGCCGCGATTGGTGCCTTCACATCCATTGGCACCGGTTCTGTTCAAAGATTTGCTAGGCCTGTCTGTTTGCAGAATTGCCCCGAAGATATTCTGCCTGCTGATTTGCAGAGTGCCAGTCGCAACGGAGTCGTGCGATTGATTGACGGTCGGTATGATATTGGGATCGAGTAGTCTTTTGTTATGAAGGTTCTTCATTGGGCGGAAGGACAGGGCGATTTTGATTGAAGTGTCCATGGAATTGAATTGCGAAGTTTGCATTGTCGGTAGCGGAGTGATCGGGTTGTCGATTGCCTATCAGTTGGCGGTCTCGGATCCCGGTCAGGAGAAGAAAATTGTTGTAATGGATGCCACGCTGCCAGGCGCTGCATCATGGGCAGGCGCCGGCATACTTCCGCCACCGACCAAGCAATCAACACATGATCCGCTGGAACGCTTGCAACAGTTGTCATTGCAGATGATGCCGAAGTGGTCGAGTGATCTGCTGCAGTTGACCGGGATCGACAATCAATATCAAGCGTGTGGTGGATTCTATTTGGCAAAAAGCGCCGGCGAATTTGCAGCGTTGATTGGTTTGAAAGGATTTTGGGAAGACGTTGGGATTGAATTCCGCACCAGAACCGTTGACCAATTGCAAACGTTGGAACCCTGGGTGGCTGGGCAGTTGAAGGCGGACGACTATCGCTTGATCGCGGAAATACCTGGTGAAACTCAATTGCGAAATCCGCGTCATTTGTTGGCCCTGCGGGCCGCTTGCCAATTGTTGGGTGTGCAATTTTTTGCAATGACTCAAGATCAGGCGAATGACCTTCAACTTTCTGACGATCGACGCGTTTTGGAGGTAGGGCGGGGTGCTCGGGTGCGGTGTAACCAAGTGGTCGTGGCAGCGGGCAGTTGGACCTCGAGAATTTTGCAACGTTGGTTGGGTAACAAGGAGCCGGTAGTTTCGGTTTTCCCCGTCAAAGGAGAGATGCTTTTATTTAAGACGCCACAGCCGATGTTTAGATCGGTCATCAATGTAGGGACTCGTTATTTTGTACCTCGTTTGGATGGGCATGTTTTGGTTGGATCGACCGAAGATGAGGTCGGCTTCGCAACCCAAGCGACGCAGGCTGCAAAGTCCGACTTGTTGGCTTTGGTGGATGACGTGCTGCCAGACCTGCGTCAATTTCCCTTGCTTCAGCATTGGGTTGGGTTTCGCCCCGCCAGTTTTGATCAAACGCCGACCATTGGCCGTGTAAAGTCTTGCCCCAACATGGTGGTGGCCACTGGGCACTTCCGCAGTGGCATTCAGTGGTCCATCGGCACCGCCATTTGCGTCGCCGCTATCTTGCGAAGTGAAACGCCGCCGTTGGATTTGCGTGTTTTTCAGCCAGGTCGTTAGCCAGGTCGTTAGCCAGGTCGTTAGCCAGGGAGTAAGTCAGCGTGAGAGACGCTGCCTGAACTTGATCGTGAATGCGTGACCGTTATTTCTCAGCTCTTGCCACCCAAGTGGCTGGCCAATCAGGAACAATTGACAGAAATGGTGTAAGAATCTGTCGGATCATTCGACGAAGTACCGTTGAATTGTTAACATGCACACCTACAAAATAATGGCTGCTGCCAATCATGGGGGCCACGAAAATCTACCTTGGTTTCTTGACGTATTTAGAAAGTGAACATGAGTGACGTTGAGTCCAATCACCCGACCAAAGATCCACAACCTGCACTAGCCAATGATGCTTGGGCAGCGGAAGTGAATCCGTTGAACTTGCCTGGTCCGGATCACCCGATCGCCTTGGAGTCGCCTGCCTCGATTGCGATTTTAGGCAGTGGTCCGATGGGGCTAGAAGCCGCGATTTACGGTCGATTTTTGGGCTATCAAGTTGCCGTGTTTGATCGAGGCGAGGTTGCCGAAAATGTAAACGATTGGGCTCATGTGCGAATGTTTACGCCGTTTTCAATGCTGCATTCTCGAATCGGCAGATCGGCCATTGCGACTCAAGATCCCGAACATGTGTTTCCTAACGAAGATGATTTGGTGACGGGACAACAATGGAGAGACATGTACTTGCTGGGGTTGGCAAACACCGATTTATTGCGATCCAGTTTGCGAACCCAATCAGAAGTGCTTTCGGTTAGTCGATCTCGCTTTCGAAAGCACCGTGAAATTCAATCGGATACTCGGACGCAAGACGCCTTCACGGTCGTATGGTTGGATCGGGAATCGAACGTCGAACAATCCGACGAATTTGATTTTGTGATCGATGCAACAGGTTCCTACGGTAATAGTAATGGGATCGGCCCCGGAGGTGCCCCGGCGTTGGGAGAGCGTGATTTGCGACGACGTCTGGAAGACAATGCTTGCTTACAGCAACGATTGTTTGTGACCGTGCCGAACTTCAAGCAAGCCCAAGACCATTGGAAAGGCAAAGCAACGCTGGTTTTGGGAGATGGATTTTCAGCCGCAACTTCATTGGTTGGCCTAAACGAAGTATTGGGTGATCCAGCCAAACCCGACGGCCAAGTGGTTTGGCTAAGTGATAAGACGGTTGGCCCCAATGGTCCGTTGCCTGAATATCCCAGTGACCCGTTGCCAAGTCGTGATCAATTGAGTCGGCAAGTGAATCGAATCGCGGTGAATTTTCGTCGTGAATCGTTAGATTGCCTTGAGGCAGGATTCAATTTTGTTTCCAATTCGAATGTGACATCGATTCAATGGAATCCTGCTGAGGATAAGTTTCAGGTGACCGTGCGAACCTGGGTCGATGTGGACTGGTCGGCTGTCGAAGATGATTTCGCAGAGCCGGATGACCAAGAGTTTCGTTTGCAGTTTGATCGAGTGATCATCAATGTTGGCTACCGAGGTGATAACGAATTGTTTCGTGAATTACAAATGCATCTATGTTATGCAACCGAAGGGCCGATGGCGTTAGCAACTGCTTTGGTTGGCAGTTCGGGCGATTGCATGACTGCGGTTCCGCCGGGAGTAATGACGGCCAGAACGACCGAGGGGCGATTCTTTTTGTTGGGCATCAAGAGTTACGGTCGGCTTTCCAATTTTTTGTACCGAAACGGCCTGGACCAAGTGCGTGACATCTTTCGCTGGATCGTGGGACGATCCGATTTGGATCTGAACAAGACCTTAAAGTTCTAATCATTGGGCCGGCATGCTGCGTAATTTTTACTTAAGATTTCAGCCAACATCGCTCAGCGAGAATGCAATGGTTACTGTTCGCTTGGCAATTCCTGTGATTGTCGCGTGGGATTGAGTTTGGGTTTTGCAACGGGATGAAGTTTCAAGTGTTAGATAAAACAAATGATGACGCCTTCGCCTTCGCCTCGATCGCGATCAAGCATCTAGATACCCTTTGGTTCCAGGTTTCAGGAACGCTATGTAATTTGACTTGTAATCACTGTTTCATCAGTTGTAGTCCAAAGAATGATTCGTTCGGCTTTATGTCGTTGGCCACAATCGAGCCTTATCTGCAACAAGCAGCAGAGCTTGGTGTCAAGGAATTCTACTTTACAGGTGGCGAACCGTTTTTGAATAAGGAAATGGTTGCCATTCTGTTGCGCACTTTAGATTTTGGCCCGGCTACCATTTTGACCAATGGCACGGTTCTGAAGGACGCGTGGTTGGAGCAATTGAGTGCAAAGTTGAAAACAATTGCTTATGGATTGGAATTCCGAGTTTCTATCGATGGTTATGATTCCCAGACCAACGATCAAATTAGAGGGCTGGGTACGTTCGAGCGTGCACTAAAAGGCGTTGGGAAGTTGGTTGAATTCGGTTTTCTGCCGATCGTCACGGTGACTCGATTTTGGGAAGAGGAAGATGATCAGACGATCATCGAAAAGTTTAAATCTGCCTTAGCCACTGTTGGCTGTCTGCAACCACGCCTGAAGATCATGCCGACATTGAAGATTGGCGCTCAGGTCCAACGCGGAGGCGGCTACATGGATCAGGAACGAGTTGAACCTTGGATGTTAGAATCAGTGGGGCATGAACACTTTGTTTGCTCAAATAGTCGGATCGTAAGCGAACGCGGGGTCCATGTGTGCCCGATTCTTCTGGAATCAAAGGATTCGGTTTTGGGTGATCGTTTAAGCCAATCGCTGGTACCTTTTGAACTGCGGCACGGGGCATGCTACACGTGTTACCAATACGGCGCGATATGTTCCAATTCGATAAGTAAGTCGCGTGAAAGTCAATGAAAGCCAACGATTCTAAAAACCAAGAATCCTCAGGGTTTACGCTGGAAAGCGAGTTCCAAGTTGGCGATCGGATCGCTTGTTTTGGTGGACTTTACAGTAACTACTTGGCGCTGCAAGCTGCGATCGACGACGCCAAGTCCCAGCAAATTTCGCAGATGTATTGTTTGGGAGACTTGGGAGCGTTTGGCCCGTATCCCGATCGTGTGTTCCCGATCTTAGCCGAGCATAAAGTGCTGTGCGTGCAAGGCAATTACGATGATTCCATTGGTAACCACTTGGATGATTGTCAATGTGGCTACACGGACCCACGAGATAACCATTTCGCAAAAATTAGCTACGATTACACCCTGGCGAATACCTCTGAAGTCAATCGCCAGTTTCTGAAGACGTTGCCAAAGTCGCGTACTTTGCGAATGGGGAATTCCAACGTATTGTTGTGTCATGGTAGCCCCAGGCAAACGAATGAATTCTTATGGGAAAGTGCAACCAGTAGTCTTTTCTTGAATCATCTGTGCGATCAATACCAATGCGATGTGATGGTTGGAACCCATAGCGGAATCAAGTGGCAACGTGACTTGGGTGACGGCCGATTGTTCGTCAACGTAGGCGTGTTGGGTCGGCCCGAAAACGATGGGCAATTGAACGTTTGGTACGCGTTGCTTACGGCTAATGCGAATGGCGTTTCAGTGGAATTTCGCCCCGTGGAATACGACCACCAGCGTCTGGCCAACGAAATGCAAGCCGAACGCTTGCCTCAAGAATTTGTGGAAACGGTTTTGACGGGTTATTGGACCACTTGCCTTGAAGTGCTGCCGGGAAAAGAGCGTTTGGCTGGAAAGCACTAACCGCCGCACGTAGCGACACCGAGACAATCGCAGAGAGTAAACGTACCCGCGGTACTCTTGAGGAAGCTGTCATTGGACTTCCGTTGACCGTTTCAAATTTCGCAACGCAGTGACTAAATCGCGTTTCGCTTCTCTTCCAAGTGTCCCACGGCTTTTCAATGGGAAGTGGATCATTTCGTGCTGTCGCTATCCGTGCCGTTGGCCGTCTTTTCCTTTGGCTGGCTGCGAGTGTTGGGGTCGGTGTTGGAGGACGAGGCGGTTTCTTGGGGGATCGCTGGCAGGATATTCGATTGGGAACGCGGATGTTCGTCGGGAAGCGGTTGGTTGGAAGGTTCGGTTGTTTCCGAGCTATCGGGCGAGGCTAAGAATTCGATTAGGAACAAAGAAATTGGAACCGTTTCCAATTCGGTCAGTCGAACTGGAAATCTGCCTTCGCCCAAAACCAACTTGACATTTTTGGCGATGTTTCTGGCGACGATTTGATCGCTCCTGACCACCACAAAACAACCGCCCGCGGCGCGAATCAAGTCGGCCTTAGGAATCGGGAAACGATTTTTGTCATCGGTGGGTCTGGCGAAAACCATTTCTTGATTGCGTTTGGGATCATCAAAGATTCGGTAGGGACCATCCAAAGCAAATGTACAATAGTGTTGAAATTGGCGTCGCCTTTGGGTGGTCATGGGCAAGAGTTCTCCGACCAGCGCGCGATCTTCAACCAAGCCAGGGCATAGCACCACCGGAAGTTGGCGATCCGCGTTTAGCGAACGAATCGTTTGGCTAACTTGTGCCCAGTGTTCTTGGTGCATTTGAGGAAGCTTGCCAGTCCAGATCGATTGCAACAGTTCAGAATTGGTTGCCAAGCCAATCGCAATGATCAACGCGGCGGTCATCCAACGAACCCGAGGCCACTGCCAGATGCCGACCATCAGGCCTGGAAGATAGAACCCCGCAGTCACCGATGCTACAAAGTAGCGCCAGTGCGCAACGAATACAATATTCCAGCCTGTTAACACCGCGGCAATTACAGGTGGAATAAACATGCCGCAAAGCGTCAGGACTAAGAGTGGGACCCACCGTCGATCCTTTACAACGCTCCAGCCTTGGTGGGGTTTAATTAAGTACAGCAACTGCAGAATGGCCGCGGCCAGAAGTGGACTGATAAACAGAACAAAAATAATGCTGGATAGGTTTACGAAGAAATTGTCCAATCGCACAAACGATGACCATTGGGAACGATAGGGTAGGATCGACGCAACATGCAGCAGTCCAGGCACGCACAGAAAAAAGATCAAAATGGGTTGATAGACCAACCATCCAACAAGCTTCTGGCGTGACGGTCGTGGATGAATCGTGGCTGACATCCAGCACAATCCCAACCACAACGAAGCAATCCAAAAAATTGTGGTGTAGTGCAGGTAGAACAGCAGTACATTGGTCGCGATCCACGAAATATCAAATCCGCGAGAAGGTTTCAATTCATAAGATTCTTTTTGCCAGTAACGGACGATCAAGGCCAGCTGGATGCAAGCCACCAGTCCAATCGTCGAATAGGGGCGGGCATCAGTTCCGGCAAACAGTTGAATGGGATTGATGGTCAACATCAACGCCGCAACAAAGCCCGCTGCCGATGCGCCAGTCCAACGGTTCAAGACCAAGAAGATGACGACGACCTGAGCGACACTGGCGATGATGGGAATCAGTCTAAGATTCAAAGCCGAGAAGCCAATGCAATCGATCACCAATTTTTCAGCATAGAAAAATAGCGGGCTTTGATTTCCGATTTCTGCACGGTGGGCCACGTCGCTCCAGTTGGCATCAATCACCCACGCGGTATGCAATTCGTCCAACCATAGCGGTTGTTCCGCCAGTTTGATTCGAATGAGAAATGCTGCAACCAGCAAAACCGGAAGTACCCAGATCAACAGAAACCGGAACGTTGCATTCTCGGAATCGCTTAGCGTGATTTGAGTTTTCGAATCCATTTCAGGCACGCCGGTCGCTCGCATAATTCAAAAGGGCCAAAGATAAAGACGGGTACATGAGCCCGCGGTGTTTAAGGTCTAAGAAGACTGGAACCTGGATTATTGATATCCAGGCAAGGCTTGCCAGTCATCACCAGCAAATTAACATTCGATCTAAATCCGATCAGAACGGTCCTTGCTAGCAAACGCGGATCGTTGTTTATCTTAGGTGGTCTGTGATTGCTTTGGTAGTTTACGCAATCGTCAAGCTTTGCCCAGCAGTCATACGACGAGCAAATCTCGTTCGAATCATAACGATCCTGTGCAAAGCTCCCAAGATTCGCACACGATTTTCCCGATGATCCATACTAGCCGAAAATCCGGGCTAACGCATAGCTTTAGCTGGGATCGGTGTGACCGCCGCGATAGTTACCAGTGTCACTCGGCTAGTTTAACGAGAATGCTACCCATCTTGCTTGGCAAGATTTTATTGAAATGCATTCCTGGGCCAATTTTTCAATGATATCAATTGACTAAATTTGGTATCGATTGAGTGGAGCAAGACGTCGTGAAAACCAAAATTCGGTCGCTAGCGTTGTTATTGTCGGCTACTATGTGTGGCGTGGTTTCATTTGAGCAGCATTGCTGGGGCATCCAACAATTGTCCTATGGCAACGATGCTGCTGCCCAATTTTCAGTGGGTGACCAAAGTCCTGGATTGACCGCTTCGACTGCTGGGCAGTTGGGCACTGGTTTTTTTCCAACGGTCACAATGGTGTCCAGCCCTTCAAGTTCCACCTTAGCGTACCGCTACAGTATTCAAGATGCGATTACGGTCCAAGCAGATGGCGATGCGTCGAAGTTGGCGGTTCCGAAAGCTCCCGGGGTTGATCAAAATTCTGATCCATCGGGGCGGCCATTGACGGTGCCTAGCAATGCGGCAACCATGCCCGACGAATTCTATAGAACATCCAATTGCAACTTGGGTCAGCCCTACCGTTTGGTGGATCGTCAAGATACGGGCTTGCGGATTGGCGGTTGGCATCAATTGGGGTGGCACACCCAAGACAACGGCTTGTTCAATAATCGCAAGAATGAATTGAACCTACACCAGAGCTGGGGCTTTGTCGAAAAGGAATTTCAAACCAACCGAGGCATTGGCGTGAAGCTTCGCGGCGATCTGATGTACGGTTTGGATGCTGGGCGGCTTCAAGCGTTTGGAAATGAGCCCTTTGCGGCGCCCGAAGATTGGGACAACAGTTGGGACAACGGCAGTTACGGTTGGGCACTGCCGCAAGCCTATTCGGAGATTAAATTCCAAAGAGCGACCGTTCGTACTGGTCGATTTTTGTCGCCCTTTGGATTTGAAAATGCAGCAGCCGTTGAAAACTTCTTTTACAGTCATACGTACACATATACTTTGACTCACCCGCACACGCTGACGGGATCCATTGTGCAAACGGACTTGAATGATTCGACCAGCGTTTACTTCGGTGGAACCAATGGCTGGGATACTGCGATTTCAGGTGTTGGCCTGGCTGGTATCGGCGGTTTCACTCATCGAATTGACGATAGCCGCGTTCTAACTTACGGCACCAGCTTTGGCGACTTTGGGGCCCGTGGGACTGGATTTTTCAACTCACTGGTCTATGCCGTGCAGGCGACTGACAAAGTGCAGTTAGCATTGCAGTCGGATTGGTTGGATTCCGATTTGACCGAAGACTTCAGCGTTACCGGCTATGGAATTTACAGATTCAGCAAGTGCCTTGCTGCGGGTGCTAGGGTCGAATATTGGGAAACCGATTCTGCATCGACAAACGACGAATCAGCAATCGCATTTACCAGCGGCTTAAACTACCGCCCCCATGCAAACATCGTGGTACGCCCAGAAGTTCGAACGGACTGGAATGGCGCCGCAGTAGCCAAGGGCGATATCAATTTAGGCTTGGATGTGGTCGTGACCTACTAGTTTTACAGTCTAGGTCAAGTGCCGCCAACCAAGGTCGCTTTGGCTTGGCGGCTAAAAACCGACAGACGTTTTGGTGCAGTCTCTTGTGTGCCAAATCTTATGTGCAGTCCCTTGGTTACGATGTCTTGGTTACGATGTCTTGGTTCCAATGTCTTGGTTCCAATGTCTTGGTGCCTGTCGGTAAGCGGTGGAATGCCGAAGCCGGTAAGGTTCCACTGAACTCAGGTTCCACTGAACTCAGGTTGCACTGAAAATTGGCACTGGAGAATGATGGATTAGCCGGACTGGGTGGCGGAAGTTAACGCCAGCCAAGTTCGGGTACTTGGAAAGCCAAGGCCAAGCCAAGGCCAAGCCAAGGCCAAGTCAAGGCCAAGTCGTGGCTAGTGCCGTGGTTGATAGATCGCCGGTTGCTAAATGGCTTCAGGGCCCCGTTCACCGGTGCGTATTCTGACGCAATCGTCCAAGGGCAGAACAAAAATCTTGCCGTCACCAATCTGGCCTTCAGGTTGGCTTTTTCCAGCCAGGCTGATCGCCTGAATGGTGGGCTCGACAAACGTTTCATTGACCGCAATTTGCAACTGAACTTTTCGAGTCAGTGCCACGCCCTGTTGATTTCGATTGATTTCGCGTTGCCCTTTCTGGCGTCCAAAACCTTGGCAGTCGACAATCGTTAGGCGAAAAACTTCGATTGCGGTTAGAGCTTCCTTTACCGCTTCTAGTCTTGATGGTTGGATAATGGCAATAATTAATTTCATGTTCTAATTAAGTCCATTTGTGGCGGCGTCTGTTGTGTATTGGAGATAGGTGGCAGCTGGAATTTGCTTGAGTTACACTTATTTCTTCGTGACCTTGACCGTCGTTTCTGTGACGATGGTGGTTTTGATTAACACGTTTGAATAAGCCTTTTCAGTCACCAGCAGCGAATTCGACTTCCCACTGGTCGCGTAGCCTTCTTCAATTTGGAATTGCATGCTGCCATTGGATTCTTGCCGAGCGATGCGAGGCCATTTTTTCGAAGTCGGATCGAAGTCGAAAGGCGCCTTGGCATCACTGGGGCGAGTGGCGGGATCTTCTTTTTCGTTCGTATCATCGCTGGGTGAGGTTTCACCGACAATGAACTTCTCTGGGAAGTCGACTGTGGTTTGGTAAGCAATTTCAAGCGTCGGGTTGTTCTGTTGCTGGCCCTTTACTTCGTACTTGCAAGCCCGTGAAAGCGGAACGCCGGCGACCACCACTTTCGATTCGATTTCCCAGTTCGAGGCTGCAACTTCGGGGAACTGGACTAGCAGGGTAGCAAGAATCTCCTTGATTCCCTCTTGAGAAATCGTGCTGCGAATCGCCATCGAATTGGGAGCTTTGCGAATTTGTTCGACAATCGTGGCATCCATTTTGACTTCCAACAGTTCACCACGATTCGAGAATTTGACAACGAACGGTTGATCGATGATCGGTGCCACAGCTTCGATTAAACCAGCGGCTAACCGGGCCGCTTTCCCGTTCGCAACTTTGGGGAAATTTGGATCAGTCGATGTTTTGATCAATCCATCGGAAGTTTCCAACTCGAAATCGACCCTTGCATAACGCATTTCGACTTCGGCTGATTCGTCATCAGCTGCTAGAATTTCCCAAGAGATTTGCGAACGCTGGGAAGTCGATTGGGTTGTCTTAATTCCGGCAACATCTTTTTCAAGGCGGATTGTCTGGTCAAAATCAAAAACAAATTGCTCGCCGGTCTTAAATTTCCATCGTAGAAGCGGAGCGGTGTCCTGAATGCGAATGGCTTGGATGTTCCAATGCGCCGCCGGCGCAGCGGAAACGAATCCCTGCAAGGCCCAAACGCTAAGGAGCATGGTGAAGGTCGCAATGAAAAGCCACATCCAAAGCACCGTGGGGTGTTTCGCATAGAGCGGTGGATTACGATCAGAGGGTGAATTCAGTTTGGAATCGGTCACTATTGCAACAAGCATGATTTCTATCGCTGGGAAATGATTTCAAAAATGAAAGCGTTTGGCGAAAAACGCCTACTGCTTGGACTCGAGGACGCGCCCTGGACAATCAACGTTCCCCGGAAAATATCACCGCCCTCAAAATACTGAAATTCAAGAACACTGACACACAGGAACAATGACCTTTAAGAACACTGCCATTCAGGAACACTGCCATTCAGGAACACTGCCATTCAGGAACAGGCATGTCCAAAAGTTGGGAGGCCACCTGGTTCCACTGTGCTAATCTATTTTGATCAAAAATTGCCCGGGGGAACAGCCACGTTACACTTGATGGACCAAAGCCGCTGATCACAGTGTGAAATCGGTGTGAAATCAGTGTGAAATCAGTGTGAAATCAGTGTGAAATCAGTGTGAAATCAGTGTGAAATCAGTGTGAAATCGGTGTGAAATCAGTGTGAAATCAGTGTGAAATCAGTGTGAACAAACCGTCAACGCGATCCAAACGTGGCGGCGTTTGATTGGGCTTTCCGCACTGGGCGGATATCAACGACTTAGTTCTTTCTTCATGTTCACCTTGTATTTTTCGACGCCGGGTTGCCCGTATGGATTCATACCCAGCAATCGGCCTTCAATGACGGTGGCTAACATTAACATTTGAGTCACCTGCCCAAGGGAAGCTTCGTCCGAAGCCGGCATGAACAGATCAGCCGTCGGGCGTCCATCCTCTAAATAGGCTTGGTTTGTACCGGCGATTGCGGCGGACATCAAATCGGGAAGTGCCTTGCCTTGGATTTCATTTAAGCCATCCTGATCGTTGTCGCTATGCCCAACGGGCAGCGGATCGTTTCGCCATGATTCCAAAATCACATTGGTGATAAACTTGTCGCGCCGACCTTCTTGGTGCTGTTGCGCCCGAGAATGCAGATCTCGAGTATTTACAACGGTCAACGGCAAGGCTCCGATTTCATGCTTGCCCAGACTTTCGGCTAACAATTGGTCGTACCACAATCCGGTCGCTTCGAGCGATTTAGACCAAACTGAAAACAATCGCGTATGAGCGCCACGCTGCTTTTCCAAAAGGTGAGCAACCGCCGTGTAATCTAGGGCAGGGTTGTTTCCAACGCCTTGAGTGCGAACTCGTTCGTTCATCGCAACTGCGCCGTTTAGCATGGCAATAATATCCACACCCATCAAAGCCGCTGGCAAAAGCCCAACCGCGCTGAAGATCGAAAACCGACCACCAACTCCATCGGGCACAGGGAAACGATCTTTGCAACCAATCGCATCTGCCAGTGAAGCCAGCTTTCCGGTTTCGCCAGTTACCGGAATTACAAAATCGGGAAGTGCCGCTTTGTCGTTGCCCAAAGATGATTCTAGGGCGCGAAGAAACTGTCGGAACGCGACCGCTGTTTCCATCGTGCCGCCGCTCTTGCTGATCACAACGATCGCCCAACGGTCCTCGACGGATTTCGCTTCCTTGCCGTTGCCAAGCATCTGCAATAGTGCCTGCGAATGATCATTGTCAACATTGTTGCCTTCGAAATAAATCCTAGGACGACCACCTCGTTCGGCTCGGCTAAGTTCGTTGTAATAAGGTTGGCAGCAAGATTCTAGGATCGCTCGGGCTCCCATGTAGGAACCGCCAATGCCTAGAACGACAACCCGGTCGACTTGGTCGCGAAGTCGTTTGGCTACCTCTAGAATTTTCCCCAATTGACTGTTTGGGCGATCGGTATTGTATTCGGCCAGTAGACGTTCGGGCATGTCGATAAACCCGGCATCCAGTGGTTGCAACTGGGCAGGCACTTCTTTGCCCGAGTGAAATAAGGGCAATTCATAATCGAAGACTTGGTCGCGAATTTTTTCAAGTTCAGGATACAGACCGCTTACCTCTGCGGTCGAAATTCCCGTATTTGGCAACAGCGAATTGTCCCAATGGAAACGGATCGGTTTAATTTTGGGGGCCATTGAATTCTTCCCTGGGTTCAAACGAGTGTGGCAAATCAAGTGGTCGATTTGAATTTCGGCGATTTGCCAGTTTAGGCATAGGCCAGCGGTTCTACCAGTTTATCAGATTGGCTATCAATCTTAAGCGGTCATTAGGGCAGGCAATAGTCGGCTGATGATCCAAACATCCCTCGCGTTACTGCCCAAGAGGGCTTTCTTCAAGCCGATATTTCTTCGGTCGGTTTTTTGTGGGGCGGATTTGCTACCGGTTTTTGTGCATCTGAATCCTTGATTGGGGGTCCAATGGTATACCCAAATTGATCCACAGGAGGCCTTGAGTGGAAGTATGACGAATCTGGAGCGACTTGATTTGGAGAAATGCAGCTTGAGTGGTGCGTTGCTTGATTCAGGTCGATAGATGCCTAAGAGTGCCGGTCCGATCTTGGGACTCAAGCATCTAGAAAACCCTTCCAAAATCATATCCCAGAGCGGTGTGTCTATTCTGCCCACTTTTTCAGAAGATGCTTGTAAGGGATACTAACGCAGAGTTAATTTGAATGGGGGCAGACACCGTAGGTATCAACGTGATTTTTCCTGCGTCAGTGATTTAGAAGCTGAATGTTGTCCTATTGCATTATGAAGGTCAAAGTTAAAGTGATAATTTATCCGGCGATTGATATTCGTGACGGCAAATGTGTTCGTCTAATAAAGGGTGACTATTCGCAGGAAACGATTTATGGTGAGAATCCTGCCGATATGGCCGTGCGTTGGGAAGCCGAGGGGGCTCGGATTCTTCATGTCGTTGATCTTGATGCGGCCAAGTCGGGGTTGCCCAGCAATCGGATGGCCATTGAACGAATTTTGAAGGAGGTGCGGATTCCGGTTCAACTTGGTGGAGGCATTCGCGAAGACAAGACGATCGAACTTTACACCAATTTGGGAGTCAGCCGCTTGGTGGTTGGGACTCGGGCGATCAAAGATCCGGAGTGGTTCGCATTGATGGCGGAAAAATATCCGCAGCGTTTGGTGGTTGGGATCGACGCAATGTCGGGCGACGTCGCTACCGACGGATGGTTGAATTCCAGCGGCGTTTCACCAATCGAAATCGCACAGCGATTAGACAAGCTGCCAATCGCTGGCATTGTTTACACAGATATCGCCAAAGATGGTATGCTTCAAGGCCCGAATATCGAAGCGATGGCTGAAATGGCCGAGGCAATTAACTGCCCAGTGGTTGCTTCTGGGGGCGTAACGCAAGTCAAGGATGTTTCTGACCTGATGGCAACCAAAGTTTCTGGTTGCATCATCGGCAGGGCCCTGTACGAGGGCCGCTTGAGTCTGCGGGATGCATTGGCAGCGGCTAACATTGGCAGCGGCTAACATTGGCAGCGGCTAACATTGGCAGCCTAAACGATCGTAGGGTGGTTAGATCCCAGATCGAAGGCGGCCTGATCCAAGGGGGGCCTGGCCTCAGGGTGCATGGACCCTTTTGCCTCCGGCTGGCTGATTCTGCTTGGATGATGATTCAATTCGATGGGCCTTGCCACCGAATTAGGCTGTTTTTAATCGGCCCAAATCAATTGGCAACCAAAGGGTGAAGCGTTACCTGAGGTTGGTGTTTAGGAAGAAGAGAATAGGAAGTCGCAACGATGGATTCACGACTATCTGCCGATGGAACAATTTCCAGCGGTTTAGCAGACAACAATGGTTTGCCAAGAATGGATGACTTGGTCACTCAATTGGTGAAGTCGTACAATCAGCCTGACGTTCATCTAAACAATATGGGGTGTTGGCTACCCAAGAGCGATGCCATTGAACAGGTTACCGGTCTGCTGAAGGATCTGTTGTTTCCGGGCTTTCGATTGGAAGGTGTGACCAAGGATAACGTAAAGTACTTGGCCGGTTCCGTCCTAGACAACCTTTATCATTTGCTAGCTGATCAAATTGAACGTTCGTTAAGTCACCCCGCGTTTGGTCAGCACTGCCAAGAGTTTCATAGTGAACCCAAGTTTGCGGCCAAAGATTTGACGACTCGCTTTTTACGCCAGCTGCCTCAGTTGCGTGATTTACTGGAATCCGACGTGGATGCAGCATTTATCGGTGACCCTGCATGTAGGGCTCGGGATGAAGTCATTTTTTGCTATCCAGGTTTCGAAGCGATTTCCACTCACCGCCTTAGCCATCTGTTGTACAAGTTGAACGTGCCGTTTATCCCGCGGATGATGAGCGAGTTGGCGCATCAAAAAACAGGTATTGATATTCATCCGGGCGCTGAGATTGGGCATCACTTTTTCATTGACCACGGAACAGGTGTCGTTATTGGCGAAACCTGTCAAATTGGTAATTACTGCAAGATCTACCAAGGTGTCACCTTGGGTGCGTTAAGCTTTCCCAAGGATTCTCACGGGAATATTGTTCGTGATCAAAAACGCCATCCAACGCTGGAGGATAATGTTGTTATCTATGCCAATGCGACCGTTTTGGGTGGCGAGACGGTCATCGGTAAGAACGCGGTGATCGGCTCTAGCGTGTGGATCACTTCTAGTGTGAAACCTGAAAGCAGTGTCGTAATGGAAAAGCCCCGATTGCGTATTCGATCCAAAGAAATCGCTGCGCCCGCGGATTGGGACTACCAGATTTGATTCGTCCCAAGGATTCTGAAATTTCTAAAAATGTTGCAGCCTGCCAAAACTTTGCCTGCCCGAACTTTGCAGGAGGTTAGTTTGCCTGTTGGCCAAATTTCACTGCACATCAATCATGAATCAACGGTCAAAAGATCCTTCGGAACTGGCCTGGCGAATCGCCCTTAATATTCGATGCTTAGCCCGCTGGCTTAAGTGCAAGACGGAATCTTGGTCCGTCAACGCTTTTTCAAGCAACGCTGGTGCTTGGTTTTGTAATGATTCTCGTGGGCCATCGGCGGAGTCCGTTGGGACATATGCGAATTCTCCAGCAAGATTTTCAGCAGAGCCCGGCTTGCTAAATTCATGATGCATCGCCGCGTCCATGGCTCGTAATTGACGCCCTAATTCGCGACTGCTCTTGCAAATCCACTGATGCGCGTTGACCGCAGTTCGTTCACTAAAGGACAGCTTCCGCTCGAATGATTCGCAGGTTAACCGAGCCGACTGCTGGCAATTGAGTGTCAGGATCAAGTGAATTGCGGAGAAAAAGTCTTTCATCCTATGACGCACTCCATTTTCGTTCGACACAGTGACGCATCAATAGGCGGGCTCGATACAACCGCACACTGGTATTGCTGGCGTTGATACCCAGCAGTTGACTAATTTGACTTATGTCCATCTCGCTATTTTCTAGACGTAACTGGAAGGCTTGACGCAGGTGTATCGGTATTGTTTTCAAACAGTCGTTGACGATTTCGCGGAATTCTCCCGCTTCCAGGTTGGTTTGGAATACCTTGCTATTGATCGACGGGGCGAAGGTTAGCTTCTGATCCGTATTCCCAGCGGGCGAAGATCTCTCGGCAAGTTGTGAATCCACCATGATCCGGTTTCGTCTGGTCTGCTTTCGAAAATGGTCGGCAATACGACGACGCAAAATTCCAACGAGCCAAGTTGATTCAGTCGCTCGTCCCTCAAAGGAATCGCGCGCCCGCCAGGCACTTATTAACGTCTCTTGGACCAAGTCCTCAGCCAAATCTTGATCGCGAACCTTGGAAATCGAAATTCGAAACAGCAGGTCACCGTACTCCTGCAACCACCGTTCAGGAAGCAAGGAGTCTGCCCCTTGGGGTTTCCGGATTTCTACCGGTAACTCTGTTTCATTTGCGATAGCTTCGTCGTCAATCACACGGTTGCTACATTCTGAAAAGCTTGATTTTTTCAATACGGGTGATAGCCAACAACGATCAGCACTTCCAGGGCAGCACCGGTTGAGAGAACTTGGAATCGCAGGGTTGTGGCCGCCGCCCGGGATACTTAGCGGGCGCCCCTTTTCATTGCCAGATCATCAGGGCTGATTAAAAGGCCCAGGAATATGCCAGGGCGATGCAATGACTTAGTCATATTAGTCGTCGTCGTGAAGCGGGTCATTACCAACTATTTTCGATGAACTCAAATTTTCCTGAACTTGAGAAGAGTTAAAGGTTTTTGCCAAATTTGTCGTCATAGAACGTCAATTTGATTGACTAACGCCTGCCTAATCCATTGGTCGTGCGTGTCTAGCCTGCCAAGCGATTGGGAATGCAATTGCTATTTTTCTTCGTTCTTTAAGGTAAAGAAAATGTTTCGATCGTTACTAGGTTATGCGAGTCTTGTTGTAGGTTTGCTGTGCTTTGGGCCCGTCGGTCCAATCCAAGCACAGCAGCGTCTGCGAGTGGAAGTGGAGAACTTACAAGCGAGTGATGGGTTTTGGCTGACGCCGGTTTGGGTGGGTTTACACGATGGATCGTTCAATCTGTTTGACGCGGGGACTGCCGCTTCGTCATCCTTAGAATTGTTGGCAGAGGAGGGCGACTTCTCTGGGATTCAAGCAGATTTTGCGGGATTAGGGACGCAGAGTGCTCTGTTTGGCGGCGGGTTTGGTGAGGGTACACCTCCGTTGATCGCTCCGGGTAGCACCGCTTCGAATGAATTTATCGTGAACAACTCAACGGTCGAACGATATTTTAGTTATGCGTCGATGGTCATTCCAACCAACGATGCCTTTATCGGAAACGATGACGGATTGGCCTTTGAAGTGTTTGACGCTCTTGGAAAGTTTAATGGGCCATTCACGATAGAACTATTTGCTGGAAGTGTTTGGGATGCGGGTACAGAAGTGAATGACGGACTAGGTGCCCCGTTTAATACCGCTGGTGGCACCAGTACATCCGAGTCGCTTCTGGTTCGAATTCATCCTGGTTTAGGCGTTTACGATGGAATCAACACACCCGCTGGAACCACGATCAATTCATCAGGTTTTTTAAGTGGCACTCCAGTCGCTAGATTCAGCTTTTCGGCCGTTCCCGAACCCACCAGTGCTGTTGTGCTGGTCGCCGCTGGACTTGGTTTTGCGATGATTAGACGACGTCGCCACGCGTAAGGATACGTAAAATGGTAGGTGACGCCGCGGACGCTTGCTTGACTGGCAGGCGTTCGTTTATTTCTTCGGTCTTTTCCTAAGGCTAGAACAGAACGTAAGTGTCTGGGGCATTTTTTGTCGTCAAGAAACGTGATGGGTGTTTAGACAATTGGCGTGCATTGAGGTTTTAACAGGGCGTCTTGCTATGCGTTTGTGCAGTAAATTATTATTTCATGTCAAGCTTGTTTGCCTTTGCGGTGTCACTTTGCAGCGTCTTTTGGCGTGTTCGCTTCCAGGCGAATATCCAAACGCTTGCAAATCCACACCAAGTCAAAACGCTAATCAGACCGCCTAGTGAAAACCAAAGTGGTCGGTAGATCAAAGCAATGTGATGTGAACCTGGTCCTAAGGCCACGCCAGTTAAGAACCGGTTGACCGGGATGATTGGTTGAAATGGATTGCCCGTATTGTCGTAAAGCAATTGACAAGTCCAGCCCGGATCGAACTGTTGCCGAAACACAACGACAACATTCCTCTTGGTGTTGATGATTGCGGTCTTGGATTGGGTATCGAATTTCCATGAGATGACGGAAGACGCTGGGGCCGCCATCGTGTCGGGCGGTAGACTTGTGCTGGTGTTCATTGGATCGGTTGTAAGCGCGGGCCATGGTTGGTCAAGGACGATGGGGGAATCATTGGCGGCAAATTGATCACCAACCATCCATACCAGTTTCAGATCGGCGGCAATCGTTGCCGGATCTGCTGATGTGGCCCGCGGCGCGTTTCGCCAATTTTCACTTATCCAAATCGGTGGCGGCGTGTAGGGCAGGGTGATCAATTCAACAGGCACTTGGCCGCTGGACGAAGGCCTCTGCTCCGCTTGCGACTGCTTGAAAGCCGAGGCTTCCTGGGGGAACGCAAGCCAGTGCCGAATTCCCTGGCTGCGCAAGTAGCTGAACCAAAGGCTTTGCCGGTTTTCGCTGGCGGTGGTGGCTTGGGCTTTGAAGGCAATCTGCTGCAAAATCGTTGGACCTACCGGAGGCAATGTGAATTCCGGATTGACCACAGCAAAGTCGTCAGTCAGGTGGAACTGCGGTGCAGCCGTGCCATGCATGCTTTTCATGGTTTGCCAGTTAAGTTTCTCGATGGGTTGATATGGCCAGTATTGCCCCCATTTATTTTGCATTTCCAACAATCGATGCTGGGTCGTCAGACCGTTATCGTAGAAAAAACGCTGCTGGGCAAATGAAAGTTCAGTCTCGTTGGTGGCCAATTCCTCTTGCGCGGTCTTAATGCTGGGCGTCCTGGAAATCGCCGAACGGTCAACGGTCGCCACAAGCCAACCGTTTGCGATCAGCAGGTCAAACAGCAGCATGCAAACAAGGGTCGCTCCCGGGTATGGCCCGGTAGAAATTGAGCGGCGACGGGTGATCGATTGAAGTGGCGAGTTGGCTAAGTCTTGCTCATCTTCAGGATTCGAAACGTTCGCGGCAGTGTCTGTTCGTTTGAAGAAAAACCACCACCAGCCTAAAAACAAGCCGCAACCGGTGAGTGTTTGGAAAAGAGCGAGATTGATTTCCAGTATCGCCAAATCCACATTCAGTTTCCCCAACCAGTGATCGATCTGGGCCGGCAGGAAAGATTGATAGAACCACGTGCGAAAGATCGGATGCAGCGAAATCCCAAATGTCGCCGTTACCATCATTAAAGCCAGCAGGCCTGTAATGCCTGGCAGATTCAGTGCATTTCCAGTGGTATGAATCTGCAATTTTGGCGTGTCAAGGTTGGCTTTTTTCGCCTGTCTCTTGTATGCGTTTAGTATTGTCGTTAACTCGATACTGGCCAACAATGACATCGCCAAAGTTGCAGGGAGCCACATTTTCGCAGGATAACGAAACTGGCTAAATCCAGGCAATATCCAGCTGAGCAGCCAATACAGTCCTCCCACTTGTGGGCCCCAGGGTTGTACTGGTTGAGTCGAAGCGGTTGCGTTTCTGAATTCAATGATTAACCAACCCATTCCGTACCAACCCAGCGAAGCCAAACCGAAAAAGAAAAAGGTCAAGGATAGCCAGCGTCGGGCAGGTGCCACGCAGGAGTCTGAGGCGATGGTGGATGATTTGGGACCCCGACAAAAAATGCCTCGTATCAGTCCACTGCAGGCGAGTAAAAAAGTTGCAATGCCGGCGTACAGTGTGGGATTCCAAATGCGATCCGCAGCATTCAAGTGTTGATCCCACCGGGCATTGACCTGTCGCCATGTGCCCAACACATTACCACTAAACAGCGTGAACCATTGCCACGGCGGTTGACTAAACTGTAACGCTTGGCTTTGCTGGCTTCCAGGTTCAGCCGTGTCAAGCAAGCCTTTCTTTACCTGCTGCCAAGGGGAAGAATCTGCAGGAGTTTCTTCCGTCAATGCTTGATACAAATTAGTCGGATGTGAGTGCAAGATCCGAGTACTGTTTTGGGAAACCTGGAACATTGGCCATAGTTGAACTAGGCTGGCCAGGGTTGTCAAAACAATGACTGAAGCAATGCTCAGAGTGTCGCCAGTTGCTTGCCGGATGCGTTTTGTAAAAATGTTGCTTTGAAACCAACGCACGCCAATCAACAGCCCGGCGACCATTAACCAAAGGTAAACCGCTTGCGGTTCGCCGCCCAGAACGATTAGCCCCAATGCGATCGCTGTGGTTACCACCCAGGTTTTTCGGCGATGAATCACCAATTGCCAAAGTCCCTCGATGGCCAGCGGGAACCATGCGGCACTAATTAAGAATGGCCAGTTTGCATGCTGGATCAGTATCGGTCCGCTCAAGGAATAACTGATCGCTGCAAACCAAGCTGGATACAGGCCAACCCCTAACGAACGAGCGCACCGAAAGCATAGCAAGCCCGCCAGAACGACGTGGCAAGCTAAAATGGCAGCGTATCGCTGCTCGAAATCGAAGCACGGAATCGCCAAGAGCCAGGTGGCGGGATAGAAAACCGTGGTCGTGCCTTGTCCGACCCAGTTGGTCCCCAGTCCGTGAAGGTCATTCCAAAGCGGAATCTTACCATCTGCAATCTGTTGCGTTGTCCATTTCAGAGTTGGGATGTACCAATACGCCGCATCGCGATAGACGAAAATTCGCTGACCAAAAATGGCTGGCCAAAAACAAAACAGAACCGACCCAAGGTAGCCGATTAGAATCATTAAACTGCCAAAACAAAAAAAATGTTCCGTGTTGGGTTCGTCCTCAGTGCCGGCTTTCGATCGATTCGTCGACCCGCTGCAAGGCTGATCGTCGACAACCAAATTCGCATCGACGCCGCAAGTGTCGCCCGGCATTAACGGCTTGGGTGAATCGTGCTGAAGATCTGACGTTGGCAAGAAATTTGTCCAGGTTGAATCAAAAAGTAGTGCGTTGCAAGATAGGGCTGCTTGGAACAATACGTATCCAAAAAACTAACTTCTCTATTGTCGGGCACGACCTACTTGGGTTCAAGCGGACCAATAGGCGATCGCCAGTCTGTCCCTTGAAAGATGTCCAGAGGCTACCGTCCGGCTGATCACGTGATGTCATGGGCAGGGTGGTGTCTTGGGCAGGGTGGTGTCTTGGGCAAGGTGGTGTCTTGGGCAAGGTGGTGTCATGGGTAGAATGGGTTGGCAGGTCAGGCTTTGGGCAATATGAAATTGCAACCGCAGGCGGGTTTCACCTGGAGAACTAAGGCTTTGTTGTCGCAATCTTACGTTCGAATACCGAAAACTGACAAGCATTGTTCGTTACGCCCGGCAGCTGTAGGTTCTTGGTTTGACAACAAAGCAGGGAATGTGAAACCTCTTAGCGAAAATCATGAAGGTGAGTAATGGCAGCCAGACAAATGAATCAAGGCTTTAGCCTGAAAGACCATCTGTTTAATCGTAATCGAGTGACCTATCTGGCCAACTGCTTTGCCACGTCCAATCAGGAATTTGATCCAAAAGGCTTCGTTCGCGATACGATGAAGGGCTTTCAGGCATTGGAATTGAAGCAAAGGATCGTGCACATAGCGGCTACTTTGGAACGTCAATTTACATCCAGATTTCAAGATCGCCGCTAGTCAAATCGTGAAGGCATTGCCAGCACCTCTTGATCCGTCGTTAGTTGATGATGATTTTGGCGACTACATCTTTGCACCGCTAGGCGAATTCGTAGCTCGCAACGGCATGGAGAAACGGTATGTCAAATTGTCGTTGAAGACATTGCGCGAAATAACGATGCGGTTTTCTACGGAAGATTCAATTCGCTATTTTATCAAATTGCACCCCGCTGATACCATCAAGCATCTGACAAAATGGACGACGGACAAAAATTACCACGTTCGTCGTTTGGTTAGCGAGGGCACTCGCCCGTTGTTACCTTGGTCCGGGCGTATCGCATTGGAAACTGCGGTGACCTTGCCGCTCCTTGATATTCTGCATTCAGATCCTACGCGCTATGTCACGCGTTCGGTCGCCAATCATCTGAACGACATCGCCAAGATCGATCCCAAGGTGGTGACCAACAAGCTTCAGCAGTGGAAAGTGAACAAGCTTCAGCACGAGAAAGAGTTGGCATGGATGACACGCCATGCGTTGCGGACCCTGGTCAAGCAAGGGCATGCCGAAGCGTTGAAGATGCTGGGCTTTAGTAATTCGCCAGCGATTGAGGTTTCTAATTTCAGGCTCAGTGCGTCGGAGGTCAAACCGGGCGACGTGCTAGAGTTTTCATTCACGATCAGCGCCCAGTGTGAGCAAGCGGTCTTGGTTGACTATGTTGTGAATTTCGTGAAGTCGGACGGAAGTCTTTCGCCCAAAGTTTTCAAGATCAAGCAAGCGGTCGTGAAGGCGAACGCACCGCTAAATATCACAAAACGTCATCCGTTTCGTGCCAAAGCAACCACGTTCACGCTTTATCCGGGGACCCGTCAAATCACTTTGCAAATTAATGGGCAACCGTTCGGCAGTCACTCATTCGAGATGAAGTAAGGTAGGCGAACAGGCATCCTCTTGCAGGCAATCTGGTTCCAATGAGTTCACTACTTATCGTCACTGCCCAAATTTTTAACTCTTGTGGGTATCACCAATAAATTCTCAGCGATCACTAAATCGCCTTGCGATCTTCACGTAACGTCAGCATTGAGTTCGCAACCTTCAAGCCCCACCGCAATCAATCACTGCCATCCAATCCCGAGTTTACTTTTCAAACCATCTTCCCCCTAAAATCAACTCGCCCGTCCCCTCCTGAAAATTCCTCGAGTGCGTATTCCGTCTGCTCTCAATAGGTATGGATCGAAACAGAAATTATTGGCAGAATTCTTCACGGATCAGCTCTACGAAAGTGACAACGATTTGACGGTTTCAATCCCAGATTGGGGAAACAATGACTTCTATTCCACATGTTCTTGACGGTGATTCTCTGCTTATTGCAGATGCAGAAAGACGGATCGGGCGATCTCGGCATCATTGCCTTGCTTGGTTCCATTCAGGGTTAACGTTTCGATCGCCGCATCGACTTATGCTGCCACTGTGGACCAACCCAATGCCTTCTCAAAATGTGAGCGTAAGCATTGCAGAAACAACGCGTTAAAAGGCTTACAACGAATTTACCAACCGGGAACTCCAATCAAATTGGTTGTTTTTTGGCGGAGCACAATTTTTTGTTGTTTTCGTGATTTCCCTTTATTTATGAGCTATGTAGCCAATTTTTGTGAACTACTCTTCACCGATGAAACATTAAATCATGAAATGTTAATTTCAAGGCAATCGACATGAAGAGAAGAGCGATTGCGTCTTGTCATGTTTGACATGGCCAGGTTTCGCAAGCATTTCATAGGGCCGATGGTTATCCCGCGGGGAAAACTAAGCCAGTTTACAAAAACCGAATCAATGGACAGAGTTTTGCTCCGAAGGGGAGACTCATGTTAAGACGTTTCTAACGCCATCAATTAAACTGGGGTTAAAACCACCAGCATAATGCTGGCATCACAGAATCAGAACGCAGCGACGAATTAAAAAAAAAGAATCCTTAATTATGTTTGGGGGGGAGCAATGTGTAGTTTTTCTAGTCAAGCTTCCAAGCATAGATTTCGTACTGGAGTCGCTGCGGTTGAAATGGCGATGGTAGCCCCGGTAATATTTCTCCTCGTTTTTGGTTCAATCGAATTTGCACGTATGATGATGGTTTGCCAGGCATTAACCAATGCTGCGAGAGATGGGTGCAGAAATGCCTCTCTGGTAACAACCCAAAGCAACAACAAAGTCGAAATAGCAGTTCGTGACACACTTCTGGGTGTTGTTGCAAATGCGTCGGCTACAGATGCAATACGCATCGATATTGACCCAACGATTACTGCCTTAATGCCGTCCGGAACAACAATCACAGCAACAGTCGAAATTGATTGTTCTGATGTGTCTTGGCTTCCTCTCGTTTTCACTGCAGGCAGGTCGATTCGTGCAACATCCAAGATGCGAAGGGAGTGAGGGCGGCGTGATGAAGAAAATGAATCGAAAATCAACAGGAAGTCGTAGGGGTGCGGCGGTCGTGGAAACTGCGTTGATGCTGCCACTATTAATCATCACGACTTTCGGTGCCATCGACATTGCTCAATACATCAATGCAGCGCAGGTGATTTCAAATGCTTCCCGGGAGGGAGCGAGAATAACAACTCGCAATAGTACCGAAAGTACTATCGACGTAGAAAATGCCATCCAGGAATACTTGGCTGGCACGTTTCCACGGCTAGATAAAAGCGAACTAGGAAGGGCGGTTGAAATTGACGTTCGACGAACGGGGGAATTCAACGACCAAATATCTGGCGGGAATTTAAATTCAATTGAATCTGGAGATCTTCTAGTGGTCACGGTCGAATTTGATTTCGAAAGTGTCAGGTGGTTACCAGGTCCAGCCTATTCCAAGCTGTCTACAAAAACATATTGCCGACGGGAATAACCGTTCACACTCTTGCAACAAGTAGAAAAATATGTCGTACGCAAGATATCAACGGCGGGGTGCAGCCGCACTACTACTCTTAATTCTGATGGTTCCACTGTTGGGGCTCTTGGCATTTTCTGTGGACTACGGATTTTTGCTTTACATCAAAACTGAATTGCAACGTACCGCCGACCAAGCGGCTATTGAGGCGGTAATGGACTTGCAACCAGATTCATATGGAAACCAAGATCTAGATAAAGTGCGGGCCACGGTTAAAACTATGGTTGAACTGAACCTAGGGGACGGCTTTAGAGTTGAAAATTCGGATATTGAGATTGGGCGTTTCAATCCGAGTACTATTTGCGAAAATATTCAATTACTAAATACCGGTACGTTTGACACCGTTCGTGTCACCGTTCGACGAGACGGCATTTCTAACGCTTCTGTTTCGCTATTTTTTTCACGGATAATTGGTCACGATACTTCTGGCGTTGTGGCCGCATCGACCGCAATCCTCCAACGTGCAAGATTTCTTGGCCCGGGGGCAAAAGTTTTTCCATTCGCAATAGAACAGATATCTTGGAACAAGCTTGCACAAGGTCAAACAGCGACCATTTATGGAGATGGAAGTATCGAAGATGAGTTTGGGCGGAAAATTCCTGGCAACTGGGGGACTGTTGATATTGGGCCTGCATCCAACAGCACCACTAGCCTTTCGGATCAGATTCGCAACGGCTTAACTCAAGCCGACCTTGATTCTCTGAAGGAGCAGAATGCAATTACAAGCTCTGACTACATAGACGCCTCGATTACAATAGATCTCAATGGTGATACTGGGCTTTCTGCTGGACTTAAGCACGCGGTTCAATACGTCGAAGGTGAAGTGAGGGTCGCTCCGATATACAGACATACGACCGGAGGCGGGGGAACCCTCTTCTATGAAATCGTGGGGTGGGTAACGGTTGAGGTCGTTGGCTCCTCGTGGAACGGCAGTATAAAATCAAGCATCGAGGTAAGGAAATCCTTTACGTATGACGCAAATCTATTGCCATCAGTCGACTTGACGGATACCACAAATACCATTGAAGGAGCCTACACGTCTCCAGTGTTGATTCAATAATATCTACAAACGCTTAGAGGCGCCCCAAGCTGGAAGCGTCCCAATAATTGTGGAAATTTGAAAAGTGGTCTCCCAATGGGCGACAGTGTCGCCATTTGGAACACTAAACCCAATATCGTCGGTTGGCGCCGACGGGGGGACTACCCTGACTGAATCTAACCCGTTGGAAATGCTTAGGCAAGCTTCTTCGTAAACGCCCCTCAGCGAGCTATTTGCGTTTTTGTTTTTTCGTCGGTTCTCTCGCTTGAACTGCATTTTTTGAGTATGGTCTTTTCGTTCCTCGATGCGATATTGTCGAATGGCTGCGGGGTGGTCGGCGGCCCATCGCCAAGGCAATAAAGGTTCCTAATTGGTTTCGCCCTTGAGCGGACGCTGGAAGACGTGGTTCACGTACTGCCAGACCTCTAGATCGTTCCTTAACTCGCTGCTGATCAGCGTCAAGAAGCCTGCAATACGCTCGCCGCCGGCGACACTTCCGGTGAACAGTGGTGTCGGCCCGGGAATTTCACACAGGCCCCAACCCCAAACCGGACGTGCAAGGTTTTCAAGCATCCGGCTTTCCAGAATGCCTTGATGGCTAACGCGAATGCTTCTGCTTGTGGCATCTCAAACAAAGCGTTTGAAGATTAACAAGTGAGTGGCCTCGGCATAGCTGGCAAGGCTGCTAACGGGTTTAATGTAGTCGGTCTCAGACGTGTCAGTGGTGACCTTGGAGCCGCAGTTGCGACAACGATTGCCATCTCGAAACAATCCCCAAGCCTTGAAGTCCATGTCGTCAAGATAGCACCCCCTGCCCGGTTCATGTGGGTCAGGTGATTAGTCGATTTGACGTCTTGGGCCTTTCTCAACGTGTCGCTGCCGCCAATGTTGAGATTGTCACCTTGACCTACTTGAGGATGCACTTTGCGATGCTGATGTCGTAACGTCGACACAGTGCTTTGACACCTAACCCGTAAGCGTGGTATTCCAACGTATTGGCCGCACGCGAGAAGTCGTGTGCGATCCGATAGTAATTAGCTCACCCAGTTGCGACTGCTGATCCGCGAACCAGTCGCGCCGCACCACTTTGTTGAGTTGGTGGTCATCGCATTGCCTCATGCAGAAGCTGCACACCGCGAGTGATCGCGTTTCTTGGAACACGGATTTTAGGGACGAAACGTCCCCGATTTACGATTCCGCAATAGAGATGAAAACCAAGAAATTCGAAACCATCATGAACATGGGTCACACGGGTTTTCTCGAGGGAGAGTTCGACACCACATTGCGATTTCAAAAATTCTCTAATCTCGTATCGCAGTCGTCGCGCCGCTGCTTGAGGGGCATGTGTCAAAAACACGCACGAGTCGTCAGCGTAACGAACGAACCGAATGTTCGGGCGGCCCACTTTGTGGGCGTACACCATTTCCAAACCATGTTGTCCATGGGCAAGCAGGAACCAGTCCAGCTTGTTGAGAACGATATTGGATCATTCGGTCGCAACGTCGATTGATGAAAACGAACCGGCTACCATCGGTGGGATCGACGCCCAATTCCTCTTGCGAGATTCCGCACAGTCCATTGAATCCTTTTCGCATGTCAGTCGGATGGGCGTAGGCAAAGATTTTGAGACTGTCGTGAAAGCTTAACATGTCGACTCCTGGGAAACGCTAGTGACTTTGGCGTTGGCAGAGGCCAGGACGTGAGTCAGGATGGCTTCCACGATATGGGTGTCGTCGCCCAGTTCGTGGGTCGCACCGTTACTCAAGCGGATCGTGGACGGGCGAGTGCAAGCCCTGGGGAAAGTGACTTCACAGAACGACGGTGCGGCACTTGCAGCGAATGCCGACCGGTTCTGGTTCGCTTGGGTAGGCGAAGCCCAATCGGTCAGACGCCGCATCCATTGATAGAACGAGGGTACCGAAACATTTTCAGTTTTGCAAAATTGCACCACCGTTTGATTAGATACGCGAAAACGATTGATGCGTTGTTGCCAAACTTTCAGGAAGGCGGGGTTCGTGCCACGTGACATGAACAGGTCTCCTAAAGAAGAAGCGGAAACCTACCAACATAACCCCAACGTCAACCACCGTTCTGGTGGGCGCTTACATTGCCGCTGCCGCCCCTCAAACCGATCCGATTTGAAAAAACATGGCATGGTGACCTCCAATATAATAAGACACCCGTCAATAACGGTGCGCAGAGACGCTTACCGGTAGGGTGACATTGGCATAAAACGCCAACCCGAGTGCCACGGTCGTTAGATAAGTTTTTGAATTGCGAAACAAATGGTTGGTAGACGTGACCCACAGGCCGCGTCCTGAGTCACGAACGCGATTCAATGGTGTCAAGTCTGGCCAGGTTTGCGGCTAGTTTGGGAACGATTTTCCGAGCGAACCTTTCAATTGCGATCGCAGGTAGTCTGCTCGAGCGACATTGCGTTGAGCGGTGTCCATTTCGCTGCCCCGCAATTTTTGAAGGTGTGCTGGTTGGGTATGGATGAACAATTTGTTGATGGTGGGGATTTCGATCGTCTTGACCAATTCCATATTAATACCCATGCGTACCTTTGACAGAAGGTACATGGTTTCTTCGCTGCTAATCTGTACCGAGTGTTGTAATGTGTCCAACGCTTTATCTACCTGATCTTGCAGGTCGGTACGATTTTCTTCTAGCAAGAAATCTCGCGCTTTTCTTTCGTAGCTAATCAGGACAGGAATCACATCGCTAACTTGTTTGATTAATTCCAGTTCAGATTTCCCCAGCGTGATCTGATTGCTAATTTGATAGAAATCCCCCATTGCCTGGGAACCTTCACCGTACAGGCCGCGAACCGCCAAGTTGATTTTTTGTAGGCTGCGAAATACCTTGTCAATTTGGCCGGTCAATACAAGTGCCGGCAGGTGCAGCATCACACTGACTCGCATTCCGGTACCCACATTGGTCGGGCACGCCGTCAAATACCCGTACTGCGGATGAAAGGCGTAGCAAAGTTTTTGATCCAAGGTGTCGTCAAGACTATCAACCTGTTCCCAAGCCGCCTCGAGGTTCAAGCCACTTTTCATGACTTGGATCCGCAAGTGATCTTCCTCGTTGACCATGACACTAAAATGTTCGTGAGGGTCAATGACGACGGCGCGAGCCCCATCCGCGTTGGCCAGTTCTCGACTAATCAACTGGCGTTCGACCAAAAACTGGCGATCCACACTGCTTAATTGGGCAACGTTAAAATATCCAGTGCCTGCAAGGCTTTGGATTTCCTTTATTTTTCGACCGACCATCGATTCTATGTTGGCGCGGTCAATATCGTTGCAGCGTCTAATGAAAGGGAATTCGGCGATGTTTCTTGCCAGTCGAATTCTGCTGCTAATCACAATGTCCGATTCTGGGCCATCCCCACGCAACCACTGCCCAATTTGTTTGGCAAGATCGTCAATAATCACGACTCCGCTCCATTCTCTAAACGTCGAATTTTATCGCGAATTTTTGAAGCTCGCTCGTAATCTTCTTTTTCTGCAGCATCGTTCATTTCACGCCGCAATCGAATTAGTTGTGTCTGAACCTCGGTCCCAATCGGACTATGCTTGGGCACTTTTCCGTTGTGTTTGGTCTCGCCGTGAATGTTCAGAATCAGAGGCTCTAATTCTTTGTTGAAATAGGTGTAATCATTGGGACATCCCAATCGCCCAATCTTGCGAAATTCAAAAAATGAAATTCCACAAACCGGACATACTCGTTGATCTAATTCGGCTAACTCCTCTGCCGTCTGACCAATTTGTAATTGCTTGCTAATGAACGAAACCACCGACGACTGATCTTCGGTCGGGTCCTGGTCGTTCTTCAGGTACTCTTTGGCACAACTAGGACATAGATGCACTTCGGACGCGGATTCGCCCGTCAGGTCGGTAATGTGAAAAGCTACCTGTTTGTCGCATCGTTGACACTTCATTGCGATGTCCTCTTGGTCCTGTCTTGATCGGCTTGTTGGTTGAATCATATTCCCAAACGGAATCTTCACCAAGCGGCGTTGACGTATGCTGTTCTCATATTTCCGTGGGGCGGATTTCTGGGGTGCGCCTTGAATTCAAATTGGCGAATATTAAGCCGAGGATTCGTTGGGTAGTCTATCGTCGCTTGAACCAACAAATTCCAAGTTAAAACTACAGCGGGTCATGCTTTTCTACCTCTTGTTGCACCCTTGTTGGTCTTTCGAGAATAAAAAAAGCAAGTCTTGAAAATGACTTGATCAAGTCACTAAATGCTGGCAGTCTAGAAAAGGGAACCTGATTTGGCGGTCCCGAGTCCGACATCCATCACCAGGACGTCAGCCTAGAATTCTACTACCAAGTTTACCACGGATCGATTCCAAAGTCGTTGGGACTTTTGCCAACGGTTGCGATTACGATACGGTTTGGGGCGTACGATTGCATTGTTGGCGATTCTGGATCAACAGACATCCCGGTTGAACCAGCAAAGAAATTCACTGCCCTAGGTTCACTTCGCGGTTTTTAAGAGCCTTTGTTTGACGTCGCTTACGTTGGAACTTAGGCTGGTGTGGTTGCCTGCCGGGAACGCCATCTTGGGGACAGGTCCGCGTTCTGGGGCGTTTTGGCTCGGAACGGTTCAGCCAATGGGCGGTGAAACTTTATGGGCTTTGGTTATAATCGAACAATCAGTGCCCGTCGGCTACTTTCCTTGGTTCTTTCCCACAGTTTTTCACGTAAGTTAGCGATGCAAGATTTTTCTGACTTTGACCAATTGGCTCAGCAATATGACAAAGTTCCGGTTGCGAGTGTTTTGCTAAGTGATGGCCTCACCCCAGTGCTTGCACTGAAGCGATTAGGGGAGGCCGAGCATGCTTGCCTATTTGAAAGTGTGATTGGTGGAGAAAAAGTTGGGCGATATTCTTTTTTGGGCTACAAACCGCGTTGTGTAATCACGGCTTATGGCAACGACGTCTATGTGACTCAGGGCCAGCAGCAACAGAAACTGCATTATGAAAACCCGATGGATTTCTTGCGCCAGGAGGTTCGCCGATTTTCGGTCGCAGATCGCCCAGAATTGCCTCCGTTGACTGGCGGAGCCATTGGATATGTGGGTTACGATGTCGTGCGTTATTATGAAAAATTGCCGAATGTACCTGAGGATGATCGGCACTTGCCCGACTTGGCTTTTGGATTGTACGACGAATTAGTCGTTTTCGACCATGTCTACAAGACGCTTTCGGTAATCGTTTTGGCGACTCCAGCGGATTTTCAGACGCATCAGGCTTGTTTTGATGATGCAAACCAACGCATTCAATTGCTAGTGGATCAATTGAACGATCGATCGGGAGACCTTCCGCCGCGAACGGCTGACTTTAGCAATGCCACAGGGCTGAAGTTCACTTCTAATTTTTCGCAAACTGATTTTGAAGCAGCCGTAGGAAAGTGCGTTCAATACATCGAAGCTGGCGACATTTTTCAGGTCGTTCTTAGCCAGCGATTCCAAGCCCCGGTGACTTGCGATCCGTTGGAAGTGTATCGAACGCTTCGAGTTCTAAACCCCAGCCCGTTCATGTTCTACCTGAAGTTCCCTGAACTGACTTTGGTGGGTAGTAGCCCTGAAATCATGTGTCGAGTTGTCGATAACGAAGTTACGGTTCGTCCGTTGGCGGGGACTCGCCCTCGAGGGAAGACCGACGTGGAAGACCTAGCGTTGGAAGCCGAACTGTTGGCCGACCCCAAAGAATGCGCCGAACATGTGATGTTAGTCGACTTGGGACGCAACGATTTGGGCCGAGTTGCAAAGGTTGGAACCATCCAATTGCCCGACGTGATGATCGTTGAACGATACAGCCACGTGATGCATTTGTCGTCGACGGTGGTCGGGCAGTTGCGAGAAGATTGCGATTCGTTCGACGCTTTGGGTGCAACCTTGCCCGCGGGTACGGTTTCTGGTGCGCCGAAAATTCGAGCGATGGAGATCATTGATTCTTTGGAGCCTCAAAAGCGAGGTCCGTATGCCGGTGCGGTCGGCTATTTAGACTATAGCGGTAACATGGACACTTGTATCACGCTGCGAACCTTGGTGATGCACGGCGGTCAGGCCTACATCCAAGCCGGGGCAGGCATTGTAGCCGATAGTAACCCTACGGCCGAATATCAAGAAACACTGAACAAAGCCCGAGGCATGATGCGGGCAGTGGAAGTGACCCAAGGCGGCAGTTGATTTGCGGTCGGCGCGATGGCAAGTCCGGGCAATGCAGGTTACCGCTATGAAAAATTGTAGCTTTGGCAGGTGGACCGCGAAGCGATGGCAAACCGGCGATGGCAAACCGGCGATGGCAGACGGGCAAATGGATTATCTCATTGGGCAAATCGTGGCAGGCTGTTGGCTTAGCTGTTAGTATGGGCCGGGTTGGGATCTGAACATATATGAATTGTTTGAACAAGGAATATGGAAATGACCGCGTTTCAAAATCGCATGCAGAAATTTGCTGGGTTCTCTGGAAGCGTTGCCTGCGTGATTGCGATTGTGACTGCTACTGGCATTAGCCTTTTCTCTACGGAAATGTTGGCGGCTCAGGTTGTTCAAACGGTGGCGTCTGGCGTTAGAGGGGTGCGATCCGTCTGATGCGCCTTTTTCCAATGGATTGAATTGGTATTGAAAAAAAAGCAGGCTTCCCTGAAAAGTTGTTGTTACTACGCAATAACCTTCAGGAACGGAAGCCTGCCATGAAATTTTCTGTCAATTCA
>JBDNHU010000235.1:0-10322 GCA_041688615.1 Mariniblastus sp.
GTTGACTCTGGGCACGTTGACTCTGGGCACGTTGACTCTGGGCACGTTGACTCTGGGCACGTTGACTCTGGGCACGTTGACTCTGGGGACGTTGACTCTGGGCATGAATTCAGGTTCCTCAGCGGATCATGACTTCGGATCGATCTACTTTGGTTTGCAAGAGAATCTTCAGCTGCAGACGGCTCGACCAAATTTTACTGGAACGCGTCTTACTGGACCTGCGATCTTGCTTGCCTGTATCGATTGGTCGGTAAAACCTGTTGCGACTTCCCTTGCCGTATCCGGCACTCAATCTTCTGACGTCGGCTCCTTTGTGCCCTATCACTGCGCAATCTATCTCCAAAATCGCAGTCTGCGAATATAGAAAATTCGCCTGAGGTTGGCGTGTGCGATCGGCATTGTTGCTGAATCGCCTTTCTTTCTAGTGTGTGGTTACGTTTGACCTTAACGTTTTGGGTCCTGCGAACAACGCTGCGATATTCATCCGCCTGGCTACCAAGCAATTCATGTGCTGGAGAAATTTCCAATGCCCTTAAAAATACGCGTCAAATTATTGCAGGCGTCTGCCTACCTGGTCGTCTTATCTGCGGTCGCCGTTGGCGTTTGGTTGGCACGAGATCAATGGCTACCCTTGATTGGCGGGCAAACCGTCCAGGAGCAAATCGCGGAGGACGATTCGGCACCGCTCACCCAACCCAAGACATTAAAACTTAGCCAGCAAGCGCGAGCCAATCTTGGTCTGATGTCCAAGTTAGTTCGTCCGCAAACGTATTGGCGAACGATCCAAATTCCAGGCGCAATTGTCGATCGACCGGGAGTGACTGACCGGGGAATCACGTCGCCAATCGGAGGTGTGGTCACCGTGGTCCATGCATTCCAGGGTGACATTATTCGGCCTCGTGAAAAACTGTTTACCTTGCGTTTGGTCAGTGAATACTTGCAAAATTCGCAGGCTGATCTGTTCAAGGCGATCCGCGAAACGGAAATCACAACCCAAGAAATGGAACGCTTGGGCACACTGGCGGATTCGGGTGTGATTCCCACCAAACGAATTATCGAATTGGAACAACAACTCAAGCGGCAGTCGGCACTGATCGACGCCGCTCGGCAGGATCTACTTTCACGCGGACTTACCGCTGAACAACTTCTGCAGATCGAAGGCGGAAAATTCCTGACGACGATCGATGTGTTTGCTCCGAAAATTTCCGAAACTGCCGAAGGTCTGGACTCGGATTCGGCGGGCATTGGGGGCCAGGAAACGGGCTTCTTCGAGATTCAAGAGTTGACCGTTGATCTGGGGCAACAGGTTGACGCGGGGCAAGCGCTGGCAGTGTTGGCCAATCATAGTTCATTGTATGTCGAAGGCCATGCGTTCAAGAAAGAGGCCTCTAATTTAGCTCGTGCCGCAGAAAATCAATGGCCGGTTGGCGTTGAATTTACGGAAGAGAAGACGACCGATTGGCCAACGCTGGATCAAGTTTTCCAAATTCGACACTTGTCCAATACGACCGACCCCAGCACTCGGACGATCGACTTCTTCATTCCCCTTGCCAACCAATCTCGTCAGTATCACACCGATGGACGCCTGTTTTTGGTTTGGCGATATCGCCCTGGCCAACGGGTGCGAATCGCGGTGCCGGTTGAACAATTGGAAGGGGTCATTGTCGTGCCAGCGGCCGCGGTCACCTTCGAGGGTCCAGAAGCGTATGTGTTTCAGCAAAATGGCGACCTATTCAATCGAATCGCGGTTCAAGTGGTTCATCAAGACCAATCTAACGTGGTGCTGGCGGACGATGGTTCGATCTTGCCAGGATTTTATCTGGCCCAAGGTTCTGCGGCTTCACTGAATCGAGTCCTTAAGGCGCAAGCATCCAGCGGCATGCGTGCTGATGTGCACGTTCACGCGGACGGAACCACGCACGCCGCCCACTAAGTGTGTTACTCACGCTGTTGCGGTCGATTGCTATTTTTCTAAATTATCACCCACAGCCAAACCCAATTCGCGATTCCTCCGTTCGCCTTTGTTTCCAATCTCAAATCGAAGACCGCTGCAATGCTAGATTCAGTCATACGTTTTTCGCTTCGTTATCGATTTCTGGTGGTTGTCGTAAGCCTGATCTTGATGGTATACGGTTCGTACTTGGCGACCACAATTCCCATCGATGTGTTTCCAGATTTGGATCGCCCCCGAGTCATCTTGCTAACTGAATGCCCCGGCTTGGCGACCGAAGAAGTGGAAACCCTGGTCACGCAACCGATAGAAATTGCGCTGTTGGGTGCCAATGGAGTCGAAGCGGTGCGCAGTCAAAGCACTGCAGGCCTGAATGTGATTTTTATTGAATTCAGTTGGGATACTCAGATCCGCGCCGCGCGGCAAACGGTCCAGGAACGGCTGTCGTCGCTGGCAGAAGTCTTGCCCAGGGGAATCACACCCCAAATGACTCCGCCATCTTCGATCATGGGGCAAATCGTGATCGCTGGCATGTACCGACAAGCCGGACCCAACGGTGGCCAATTAGTCCAAGTGGGTAAAACCAAGTGGATGGCGGAACGGATGGACAGGGGAAATGAAAAGACCGAGTTGAAAATTTGGAACCCTATCGACAAGGACAATACCAAGATCGATCGACACGATCCTAAGACTTGGCAGCCCGTTGATTTTATTAACTTATCTGCCACCTCGGCTTCAGCACCCACATCAGAATTGGCTATCGACGGCGACCCATCAAGCGTCCTGCCTCGTGTTCCCAAGCGAGCCGAATCAAATAGCGGCAAACTCGGAAATGGCAACCGGGATTTTATGGTTTCGATTGAGGGACAGGAGCACTTGATCACTTTCCTGACCCCGCTGCAGCAGCAGTTAGAATTGGGCACGCTTGGTGATTGGGTGGTGCGCCCCAGATTACTAAAAGTCAATGGAGTTGCCGAGACCTTCATGCAAGGCGGCGACCGAAAACAGTATCAAATCTTGGTCAACCCAGCGGCATTGATCGATTACGGCGTCACTTTGCAGGATGTGGAAAGCGTCGTCAACCAAAGCAATATCAACACCAGCGGTGGTTACGCGATCAATGGCGAGTCTGAACGGCCGATTCGAATTTTAGGACGCGTGGGCCCCGATGGCAAACGAGTGGTCGAAGATCTGAAAAACGTTCCCGTCAAGGTAGGTCCCAAACGGGCGATCTTGCTAGGCCAGGTGGCCAACATCGAAGAGGGTGCGGAATTTAAGCGGGGCGATGGAGCGGTCAATGGTCGTCCAGGCTTGGTGTTGACAATCGTGAAACAGCCGCACGTTGATACCCGGTCCTTGACGGACTCGATCGAAAAAGCATTGGCCGAGGTGGAAGCGTCGTTGCCGGCAGACATCGTAATCAATAGTGAACTATTTCAATTGCGCAACTTTATCGATCGAGGCGTCTTCAATGTTGGCGAAGCACTGGTGATCGGTGCTGTGCTGGTCATCATCGTGCTGTTTTTATTCTTGTTAAACTTTCGCACCACCTTCATCACGTTGACCGCGATTCCACTTTCGTTGGTAATCACGACCTTGGCTTTTCGCTTGATTGGTTATCTTACCGATTCGTCGCTGACCATCAATGTAATGACTCTTGGTGGTATCGCCGTTGCGATGGGTGAATTGGTTGATGACGCAATTGTGGATGTTGAAAATATTTTTAGACGGCTGAAGAATTGGCGTTTAGCGATCGATGACTGCCGTATCAATGGAGAAAACGCTTCGCAACAGTCCAAGTTGATTGGTCAACAGTCAGCGATCCACGTGGTCTACGAAGCGAGTCGCGAAATTCGCGGTGCCATCGTTTTTGGAACCGTCGTGGTAATCTTGGTGTTCCTTCCACTGTTTGCGATTCCGGGCGTGGCCGGTCGTTTGTTTGAACCCCTTGGCGTTGCTTACATTGTTTCGATTCTATCTTCATTGATCGTTTCGCTAACGGTCACTCCGGTTCTTTCTTACTACTTGCTGCCTACGTCGCAAGCCACCCACCAAGAATCCGACGGTCTACTCCTGCGTTTTCTAAAATGGTTGGTTAGCTACCTAGTGCGACTAAGTATGGCAATTCCTGGCCCGCTACTTTTGCTAACTTGGGTGACGGTGGGCATCGCTGGTTGGCAATTTTCGCAGTTGGGCAGTAGTTTCTTGCCCGAATTCGACGAAGGAAGCGTGCAAGTGAATGTGACATTGCCGCCCGGTTCGTCACTTGAGGCTTCTAATCAAATTTCAGCGACCATCGATAATAAATTTCAGCAATTGCAAAAATCAACAGACAATCCAGACGGAGAAATTCTAGACTTCGTTCGGCGAACCGGTCGCGCCCAAATGGATGAACACGCTTCGCCCGTAAATGTCGGCGAATACATCTTAAGCATGAACCAGGACGTGCACTTACGCCGCAAAGAAGTCATCAAAAAGCTATTGGATGAATTGAAGGTAGAAGTGCCAGGTGTCGACATCGAAGTTGAACAGCCGCTGGCTCACTTGATCAGCCATATGGTGTCAGGCGTTTATGCTCAGATTGCCATCAAGATCTTCGGTGACGACCTGGATAAACTGCAAGAATTGTCGAATCAGGCGAAGACGATTATCCAAAATGTCGACGGTCTAACCCAGCCCATTATTGAACCAATTCGCCAGACCGACGAACTTCACATCCGTTTAAGGTCCGAAGACCTGGCCCAGCATGGGGTCACTCGGGCGTATGTCGCCAAAATTTTACAAACCGCTTTGCAAGGCGAAGTGGTTTCACAAGTGTTAGACGGTCAACGACGCTTTGATTTGCTAATTCGCCTTGAGGAAGAATATCGTACCGATTACGCAAACCTGAATCGTCTGCGAATTGACTTGCCCGACGGTCGCGGTCAAGTAGAACTAAGTGATCTGGCCGACGTGGAAACGGGAACGGGTCCCAACGCGATCAATCGTGAGAACGCTCGTCGCCGAATTGTCATTCGCTGCAACACGCAAGGGCGGGATCTCTCAAGTGCCGTTGCTGAAGTTCAGCAGAAGTTGAACAGCCAACTAGATTTGCCAGAAGGCTACTTCTTGGAATTTTCCGGCCAATTCGAAAGTCAACAAGAGGCGACGCGAACCATTTTGTTGTTAAGTTGCGTATCAGTGGTGGGCATGTTCATCGTTTTGATGGTCCTGCTGCCATCGGTGCGAATTGTGCTGCAAATCTTGAATGCGTTACCCACCGCTTTTATTGGAGGTGTGTTGGCCCTGGTCATTACTCAGCAAGATTTGACCGTCGCCAGCCTAGTCGGGTTCATTTCGCTTGGCGGGATCGCGGTTCGCAACGGGATTCTGTTGGTTACTCATTACATTCATTTGCTGAAGGAAGAAAGCCAACCCTTTTCCAAAGAAACCATCCTGCGTGGAAGCTTAGAACGTCTGGCACCGGTATTGATGACGGCATTGACGGCGGGCATTGCACTGTTACCCTTAGTGCTGGGCGGGCAGGAACCAGGGCGTGAAATCTTATACCCGGTGGCGACGGTCATTTTGGGTGGACTGTTTACGTCGACTTTCTGTGAATTCCTGATTCATCCAGGCTTGTTCTGGAAATTTAGCGGTAAAGATGCAGTGACGATCGCGAACAAAAACGCGAGCGACGATATCTAAGTGGATTCAAAGTGATTTGGACTCGAATATCTATTCTCAAAATCAAATACTCGCACGCAAAAACACAAAGATTCAAGAAAACAAACCTCCTTCCTATTGATCCCTGCTTAACGGAGTTCAGAAATGACCAAGATTCATTGCTTACCAGTGGCGATACTGATTGCCTTGTCGTTAATGATTGGCTGCGAAACCAAACCGGCCGCGAAAGACGACCCGACCTCTCATTCGGGTGAACACACTCACGACGATGGAACCGTGCACAAGGATGGCGACGGTCATGATCTCGGGGCAGCCGACGAGGCAGATCATTCGGCCGCGGGGCATTCTCATGGGGCCGGACCGCATGGCGGTTCTGTTGTCGATTGGGGTGGTGGAAAGTTTCATGTGGAATTGACCGTTGATCATGATCAGCAACAGGCGACCGTCTACATCTTGGGCGACGACGAAAAGACACCCACAGCGATCGATGCCCAAGAGGTGACACTGGCGATCAAGGACCCGATGTTTGACGTCACCCTAATGCCAAGTCCGCAAGACGGTGATGCCGCCGGCAAAGCCTCGCGTTTCGTCGGAACTCATCAGACTCTTAGTACGGTCAAAGAATTTCAAGGTTCCATTTCGGCACTGGTTGATGGTACCCCGTATTCGGGAGATTTCGATGAAGCAGCGGGTGATCACTAAGGAATGATCCGCAAATAAGTCACGGTTTTAGCGGAACCGCGTAATCCGACCGGTGCCGCAAAACCGACTTCCCTGCGGAGGCTTAAGTCAAGCGCGTTATTCGAAACAGCAGTCCAATACAAGCACGACCTGCAAGCGAGTAAGGGAACGCATCCCCCTGCTCGCTTGCTTACTTGTCTTCGCGTTGCCGGCCTATCTATCTACAGGTCGCTTGCGCCCTGGGTCTACTTCTAAATTCGCGTGGTCTACGTTTGAATTCGGGGCGTGATTTCGAGTCAATTTCTACAGCATCCCCAATCTCATTTGGAATCGCTTAATTTTTCGGCAGACAAGCGATCACGACATTCAATCGCCCCGAACTTAGGCCTGGAGTGTCCCAACGGGCCTTTAAACCGGTTTGTTTGGCCAGAGCCTGCGGCGTTATCAGCCGCTGGCATCAAGTTGGGCCCCAACGCTGGAGAGAAATTCTAGAATGACCGGACTTTCTATCTAAGAAACACTCGGCCCGTCAGTCACTCTAATAAGGCAGCGGGCAACCGTCAGATTTGGCCTTGAGCTTGGCCCGAGGTAAGGCGGGCTGCGGCTTGGTTCATGATTTAGATCACAGTCAGGCAAGATTCAAACCACAGCTAGGCTCTGCGTCTTTGGACTTGAAATCGCGTTTGGGATTTTGCGGGTCGCAGCGAGCGACGGTCAGGGGTTTCCTGAATTAGCGAAACCAGGTGGCATTTCGCCACGCGATTTGGCTATCAATTAAGATTAACCAGACCGGCCGTACGGTTGGGCCAGGGTATGGACACGCTTAGGTTTGGATATTGAAGAAAAAAAATCAGTGCTTAATTGCTAAAGCGGACCGGAACTTTCAGTCGCACCGAAAGAGTCGATGTTGAGGTCAACTGCAAAAGAAGACGATAGCGATTCGCCAGATCGGGGCGAAGATCACTTGCGAACTTTGTTTGTTCGCCAGGAGGGGGCTTTGCTGCGCTACGCCTTTGCGTTGACCAAGCGGCGAGTGGTCGCTGAGGAGATCGTGCAGGAAGTTTTTATGCAGTTGCATGTTCGCTGGCATCAGGTGACATCGCCCGAAGCTTGGCTGGTGCGATGCGTACGAAATCGATCGTTGGACTATTTGCGAACCAGTCAACGTGAGCAGCTTCATGGTGATCGCAATCAGGACGCAGCGTGTCAGACGGAGGCAGGCAAATTCATGAGTAAAATTGATTTGGCAAGTTCCCCTGAAGATCCGCCGGAAGCGGTTTTAGTCCGAATGGAATCTCATGCGGCGTTAAGGGCGGTTTTGGATGGGCTAGAGCCAATGGATCGGGCGCTGATCGAGCTGAAATATTTTGAAGGTTTGAAGTATCGGCAAATCAGTCAGCGGACTGGATTATCGATCGGAAATGTCGGGTTTCGTTTGCACTATTTGTTGAAGACACTGGCGGGTCGATTGCCAGACTTGGGAGTCGATAAGTAATCATGAATGATAAAATGAAGCCCAATCAGAATATGAATGCCGATGGGGAATTCAGTGCCCATGCACTTGAGGTTCGAGTGACGGCGATGGTGTTAGGTGAAGCGTCTGACTTTGAATGTGATCAGTTGCTGCAATTGATCCAGCAACAGCCGCAGCTTGCCGCATTTTATGAACAAATGTTGATGCTGCATGATTCGTTGGTGGAAATCGGGAACCAAGATTTTAGCGATAGCCAGCGCCAAGCCAGTGAGTCAAGTTCTAGCGGTTTGCTTGAAGCGGAGTCACTTGAGGGGGCTGCGGATCAGTGGCAACTATCCCAACAGCGGCGGCAGCATTTGCTGATGATGCTGGACGCGGACGCTCTGCCGGGGCAAGATTCACTTGATAAGCGTGTGGCCCCTTATATTGATGCCGCGTCGGTAGAATCGGACGGTTCTTCCACTAGTGCCTCGGGTAGTGCCTCGGGTAGTGCCTCGGGTAGTGGTCCGGGTAGTGGTCTGGCTAACGCGTTGACTAGTGAGTTGCTGGGGCAAGCGCCGGTCCAGCAGGGTTTGAAACTTACGGTTGCGCGGCAGGTGGGCGGGTGGGTTGGCAGGCGGGTAAAAAATGTTAGTGGTTGGTCAGGTCGTACTTCCTTAAAACGGTTGTCACGGCAAACGATTTTAACGGCGTCGGTTGTGTTGATGCTGCTGATTAGTGTTGCAATCATGTTGCCCAACGTCGGTCGCTTGCTGCAGGCTACCAAGAGATTGGGTCGGGTTGAATCCGCTTCTTCGGAAACCCTTTCCAAGTTTGGGCGTAGCGGTCGTGAATCATCAACCAAGTCCCCGGAAGAGTCATTGGATAGTCTGGCGAGGACGTTTTCGCAAAATAATTCGGAAAATCTCTTTGGTTCAGAAACTGGAAATCAAAGGACTCAGAGCCTAAGCCAAGGACGACTTGTCCCACCCAGTTTTGCGAAGCCCAGCTCCGTTGTGTCTGATTTCAAGTCGGTGCCCTATGGCCATTTCGTGGCCCAATCGCCCCTAGGACAGCCCCAACAGGGACAGCCTCAACAGGGACAGCCCCAACAGGGACAGCCTCAAGACGGACAGCCTCAACAGGGACAGCCCCAAAACAGACAGCCCATAGATGTTCCGCAATATAAGGGATTGGAACTGGCACAGTCTTCACAGTCGAGTAGGTCAACACTGGGTTTGCCAACGCTGGGTTCGCCAATGCCGGGTTTGCCAATGCCGGGTTTGCCAATGCCGGGTTCGCGAGAGCCCGCAACGGCGACACTTCAGGCGGATGGGCGAGTGTCTAGATTTGATCAGACTCCAGCGTTTCCGGCAGTAGCGTTGCCTGAGTTGGCGGTAGCGTTGCCTGAGTTGGAAGAGTGGTCTAGTGAAGAAGATCGGCGGTCTAACACAGCGATCGATCGTATCGCGGGTCAATCTGGACAGTTGCCCAGTGTGGATCATTTTTATAACGATCCAACGCGTCCATTCGGTCTTTCGGGCAAGGCCAACGGTGACCTAAAGCCGCAGGGCGTGATCGATTCAGGCTTTGAAAGCAAGGTTGGCCAGGTCAGGATCGTCGAAGGAGACAAGATCGCCCAAGAAAATAGGAATGCTGTATCAAGACAAAGCCAGCTTACTTTGCCTCCGGTTCTGAAAGAACAGGAATCTTTGGTTGAGTTAGGCGAAGAGATTGTATTCAATTCAGCGACTCAGTCAGCCCCTGGTCCCGAAGCAACGACGGATTTTTCTGCCGGACTGATAGGCCAGTCGGCCATTAGTCGTCGCCAGACGGACGATGTCGTCGATGTCGTCAATGGCGTCAATGGCGGTTCGATCTTGCTGGGTGGCATTCGTGTAGATTCACAGGTCCCTGAACAGGTGGCAGGCAATCCAGACGATTCGAAGAAGGATTCTGGATTGAAAGGCGAATCTCTGGATAGTTTGCTTCAATTGAGTCTGGGAACCGGCGTGACTTATGATCGCTACAACTTCGCTGGTTGGTCTGATGATGAATCTAATGCTAAATCTAATGCTAAATCGGATGGTGAATCGGATGGTCCATTAGCGAGTGATGCCAGTGATCTTGGGGGCGAGCAAGGTTTGGGCGAGCAAGGTTTGGGCTATCTGGGTTTACCAGCGTTTCCTGAAGGTTCAAACCTTTCAAGACTTGAAAGTTCTTTGGCCGCTTTGCTGCCCTCCAGCGTTATGCCTGGCGCGAACGAATCACCGTCAAATGACGATAAGCAGCGTGGGGATGGACTAGGAGATTTTGATTCGAACAGCGCTGGTGCTGCACTTGAGGGCCGACATTTGGAAGACTCTGTCCAATGGCAAGACGCAAGCCAAGGGAAACCCGCAAGTTCCATGAACGGTTTGGCAAAGAATCGCGATCTTTCAATTCAGACAGACCCGCAGCCAAGTCGCGTCCAATCGCTTACCCGTGAATCTTTGAAACAGCTTTCGCAGATGAATTCGTTTTCCGAAAACATCGGTGGCAATTCGGGCGGGGTTGATGTCGTTACGGGGA
>JBDNHU010000236.1:0-9587 GCA_041688615.1 Mariniblastus sp.
CAGCCGATCTCGCAAAATGATTTCGCGTCCCACCTCGCCCGACAATTCCATTTCAGCGGCGGCCAGATCCAAATCGGCCGGGCAAACAAACAAGTTAGGTGACACCTCTTGGCGAATTTCCGACAAAGGTGTTTCTTCGGTCAGCACGTGGTACATCGACTTTTCGCCTTCACCCACTGAAACCCCCAGATGCAACGACGCGTGGGCCTGAGGATCCATGTCGATCACACAAACCCTCTGCCCCATTCCGGCTAGGGCCGCAGCGATGTTGACCGATGACGTGGTCTTGCCGACTCCACCTTTTGGTTGATTATCGAAATCGTTCGCATTGGAAACTCCTTTTCCCTTTCCCAAACTACCACGCTAGAGCAAACCGTTCACATTCGGTTTCGCCTGCAACCAATGAAAAACGCTTTCATCGCCCGAGTTACTTTCATTTGCCTGATTATAAGCCTTGGCAAGCGGATCCACCTAGGCGAATTTTCGACCACTTTGCGAACCAAGCAAATGCCAACTTGCTTGGCGGCAGCTTTATCCCCCTACAAAGCATTTGGCAAGGCTGTTTTGGGCAATGTTCTAATACGCAAGGTTATATTTCGAAGTGCGGCTCCCCAACGTGCTGGATTTCAGCCCATGTAAGTATTGGTAGCACCTTCGAGTCGAAAGTGGAAAGATAGGCCGAATGGGAATTTAAATCAGCCAACACATTCGCGGGCAACGGCGACGCGGTCAAAGGGCGAATCGTCGTCCGATTCCTTCAAAAAAGTAGATTTTGATGGGTTTTGCACGCTCCCTGACGCTCGATTTCTGATGAATTTCCTGCATAATGAGGAGTAGGACCCAAGCGGGCGTCCGAAACATTTAGACAAACGAGTCTGTTGCCTGAAGTGGCTGGCCGCAACTACGCCGAATTCCATCAGACAAGTCCGTCCCCCCACCCAGACACGGGCGATAAATTCGGGCGCGATAAATTCGGGCACGCCAAACAAACTTTGTGTCATAGCACTGTTTTTCACAAAGTTGTGTACCAGACACCGTTTTTTCATTCAGGCCATCGGCCACCATTTCGCGTGCCAGGTACCAGCTTGAAAGTGTAATGCATCCGATTCGCTGAGGATTGATTCCCGAAAATGCACTCCCAAAAAAACAGCCCCCAAACCTGCGGGCAATGTAGAACACCTTCCAATCACCCCGCAACTTTCCAACCAACCTAAAAGTCCATGCCACACTGGCCCAACTTGGCTTCAGCCGGAAACTGAACGCTGTCAGGAAGCTGGAGAAAGTGTAGTAGGCATCCCGTCAGGCTTTGGTTTCGGTTGAAACCAACAGCGTTTCGACTGGGATTTGACTTTGCTCGAAATCAATTATTTACGGATTAGAAGTAGGACGACCATGAACCCAAAAGTTAATTTCTGCGGTAGAACTCGTCGTGAATTCATGTGGCAGGCTGGAGCCGGATTTGCAGGCACAGCGTTGGCGGGCATCCTAGATCAATCCTTCTTTTCAAAATCGGCATTGGGTGACGACCAGAAGTTGCAAAATCCGCTGACACTCAAGGAACCTCACTTCGCCCCGAAGGCAAAAACCGTCATCTTTTTGTACATGTACGGGGGTCCAAGTCATATCGACACGTTTGATTACAAGCCCAAAATGGTGGGCATGGACGGAAAGACGATCGACGTTAAGACCTTTGGACGCGGCGGTCATAAGAACAAGGGCCGCATCGTCGAACCCAAATGGAAATTCAAGCAGTATGGTGAGTGTGGCAAGTGGGTTTCAGACCTCTTTCCCAACCTTGGTAAGAAAGTAGACGATATCGCGTTCATTCACAGCATGACTGCCGATTCGCCAATCCACGGTTCGGCCATGTTGCAAATGAATACCGGAAAGGTCCAATCGGGCAGTCCCTGTTTGGGATCGTGGGTCAATTACGGCTTGGGAAGCGAGAATGAAAACTTACCGGGCTTTGTTGTCATGCTAGACCACTCCGGTGGACCGATCTCGGGCCCGAAGAATTGGAGCACCGGCTACATGCCTGCCACCTTCCAAGGGACAGTGGTTCGCAGCGAGGGAACTCCGATCTTAGACCTTAGCCGACCACTGGATTTGACAGATACCGCTCAGCGAGATCTGATCGACACGCTGCAAGATTACAACCAAGAACACTTGCAAACGAACTTGGGCAACACCGATCTTGCGGCCAGAATTGCAAGCTACGAATTGGCCTACAAAATGCAAAGCACGGCGCCAGATGCGGTCGACATTGAAGACGAATCGCCTGAAACTCACAAGCTATATGGCCTAGATAATGCAAAGACCCGCTACTTCGGGCGACAATGCTTGATGGCTCGTCGCTTGGTCGAACGTGGGGTTCGATTCATTCAAATCTATTCGGGCGGTTCCCACAATGATTCGAATTGGGATGCGCACGGCGACTTGGTGATGAATCATGAAAAACACGCTGGAGAAACGGATCTGCCCATCGCTGGATTGTTGGAAGATTTGAAGCAACGCGGTCTCTTGGATTCGACCCTGATTGTTTGGGGCGGTGAATTCGGCCGTCAACCAACGGCTGAATACGAAAAAGGCACCGGGCGCGACCACAACGCCTACGGGTTCACCATGTGGATAGCCGGCGGCGGAGTCAAAGGCGGAACCAGCGTGGGCACGACCGACGAATTAGGAGGTTCGGCAGTGGATGATAAATTCCATGTCAAACATGTTCACGCAACGATCCTGAACCAAATGGGACTGGACCCCAATCGTTTGACTTATTTCTACAATGGATTGGATCAAAAATTGGTGGGCGTTGAAGGTGCCGAACCCATCCATTCGTTGATTCGTTAACTAGTACAGAAATAGCCTACTCATTGGCAAGCGTGAATCGATTTCGAAACGGCCCCCAACGCCTCGCCCCAATCCATTGGCGAGGCGTTTTTGTTGACCGTTGGGCAAAGCCTGCCTGCAACAGGTAGCCTCTTGTGCCCGTTAGTCGCGAGCAAAAAACGGGGCAGGGTAACGTCATTTTGCATTGCTCCAAAGAACCGAGTTCAACGAAACGTTGATTTCAACGCGATGACGTCTTGTTGGTTCTGCATTTTGAGTTATGCTGCCCAGGACTTTTTAATGTGTGGCTAGTAGGGAGTGGCTAATTAGAAGCCGGAACTGATTCAAATGGACGATTCAAATACTTCGCTGGCGACACTTAAAGAAGTGTTGCAACAGTTTGTAGACGAACGAGATTGGAATCAGTTTCATGCGCCTAAGAACCTGGCAATGGCGTTGTCGATAGAGGCTGCTGAACTAATGGAACATTTCCAATGGATCAGTGTGCAGGAGTCCCGCGAGGTTAAACTTTCGGCTGAAAAGAAGGCGGCGGCGGCGGAAGAATTGGCGGATGTCTTCTCTTACACCCTGGCAATTGCCAACGCGATGGACATCGATTTGACTGAAACTTACATCAAGAAGATGGCAAAGAATCGAAAGAAATACCCGGCAGACGAATTCCAAGGCCGCTGGGGTCAGGGACACGATCCCAATGAATGACGACGCCCGTTGATTCATCTTGATAACCACTGATTGATCTTTTGCTGGGCCCTAGAAATCTAGTTTCCATTTCGAATTCTTCAAGAAAGCCTTTTGATGTCGACCACTGCCGTTATCGTTGCCAAAGAACCTGGTCGACACGCGATCCAGTCAGGACACCCTTGGCTTCGCAGCAATTCTCTTCAAATACCTTCGGCTCCGATTGAAGACGGCAGTGAGGTCGATGTTGTCGACCGCGATGGAACGTGGCTAGCCCGAGGCTTCTACAATTCCAACAGCTTTCTCAAGGTGAGAATCTACAGCCGAAAACCAGGACAACTTCTGGACGATGACTTTTGGCGGAGTCGAATCCAAGCCGCATTGAAACTAAGACGTGATCTTGGCTTAATTAAGCCAACCGGCGCATGCCGCTTGATCTTCAGCGAATCCGATCAATTAAGTGGTCTGATTATCGACCAATACGCGGGACATTTTGTAATGTCCTTGACGGCAAAGGCAACTCAAATACGCTGGAAATCCATCGCAAAATTGTTCCACGAATGTTTTACCGATTTTCCCATCCAAGCGTTGATCGTCAAAACCGATGCGAACATGGTGGCCAACGAAAAGATGGAAAGCACCGATGCGGTTGAATTCGGCGAATTTCCTAGCCAACCCATTGAAATCATCGAAAACGACTTGAAGTTTCAGGTTAGTTTTTCAGAAGGTCAAAAGACCGGCTTTTACCTAGATCAACAGTTCAATCGTAAACTGTTTAGCGAGTTGGCGTTCGGAAAAATATTGGATATCTGTTGCTATTCCGGTGGGTTTTCGTTGTCGGCCGCCAAGGGTGGCAGAAGCACTTCGATCACCGCTGTTGATTCCAGCATGTCTGCGCTAGAACAAGCGGAAATTCACGCCAAGATCAATGGTTTTGAAGACATCGACTTTGTGAAAGCCGACTGTTTTGATTATCTGACACACCTGAAAAGCGCCGGGACAAAATTCGATTCCATTGTGTTGGATCCACCAAAATTTGCTGGACGACGACAGGATGCTCGTGCGGCAATGAATGCCTACTATCGACTGAATCGATTAGCACTGGACTTGATCAATCCCGGGGGACTCTTGTTGACCTGCAGTTGTTCAGGACGGGTACTACCTGATGAATTTGTGCAGGCGGTCACAAGTGCAGGGCGACGTACGGGTCGCGAACTTCAATTATTGCATCAGACCGGCGCCAGCCCCGACCATCCCGTTCTGCTGTCCTGTCCGGAAACTCAGTACCTGAAATGCCTAGTAATACGCGTTCACTAAACTCCGCGAAACAGAATCAGCCGTGAAACAAAAGAAGCCTTTACCCATGCAGGCAAGCCATCTTAACAAGAGATCGGAAAGCCCCAGGCCGTAATCCGGGCAGACATCTGCTGCATAAAAAGGGGCGGCACCCGAAAGAAACGGTTCGGGACTGCGGCTGGCTCCTGGGTTGCAAACAGACCACAGACCACAACTTGGCGACCCAGGTCCGACCGCTGGGCAATGATTACTTAATGCTCGGACTATTTGTTAGCTGGACATTTGTTAGCTGGACTATTTGCTGGCTGGACTGTAATTCCATCTCTAGCTGCTTGCAAATCCAATCGATCCGCTTCAAGACACAGCCCTCGCAATCACGCTCAAGGAACTTGCCATAGATCCGGCGAAGCCCTTTATGGTGGATCGAGAAATTGTAGGTGATCGTGGACCCAACTTTACCGTCGGTCCGATAGGCTTCAAATTGCAAGTTTTTTCGCCCAAGCTTCACTAAACGCGAGCGCTCATTTTGATCCACTTCCTTTAGATACACGTTTCCATTGTCTCTTCCAAACCAAGTCAATTCAACCTGAGTTGCGTTTTGGAAGTTGGAATCACTGAAGATCACCGCGGGATCGATCGAAAATTCCTGACGCTCGGAATCGACATCAGAAGACACGATATCGGCCAATGGAAAAACATTCGTGCCGGTTACGCCAACGCCAGAATTTCCCGGGTAGCTAACAGGCATCGTACGAGTCAGAACATCGCCTTCGGGAGACAGCAATTTCATGCCCTGAGAAGTAAGTTGCGTCTCGTCTAGCAACTCCAGCCGTTGCACCAATTGCTCGAAGCGTTCGGCCAGCTCTCTGGCCGGCAGGTCAGAATTGACGGACACACTTAATTGCTGCTCACCACCACCCACGACCCACATCGATAGCAGGGCGAGCGGAACAAACAGCAGAAAAACCAAGATCACCCGATGTTGACTATTGCGAGCATTCATAAAGCAGTGGGGAACCTGAAAAGCGAAAACTTACGAGAAACAATGTTCAGTTAATTGGCCGATGGCCGTATTACGCGCCGTCCTCTCTCCCCGTCCACTCTTGCAATTCTCACCTGCAGGAGTGTCCATGGCTTTCACCGTCTCGAGTTACAGTTTAGTTTCGAGTGATCACGTGGTCAATCAAACGATGCTTTTTTGAAACATAGAAACAAGGAAATTTGTACATCGATTTCGCAAAAAAAAATGGGAAAGCCAGAATGGCGGATGCCGGAATAAGCCATCCAATGGCGCCCAGACCGCCCTTGGCAAGAAAAAAGACCATACTCTTGGGCATATGCGAAAGATCTCAGGCCCTGAAGCGGGCGAAAAATTCGCGAAACTTTAACGATTTGGCTGCCATCCAACATTGCCAACGGGCGTTTGAAAAGCATTTGCGGCTTTTCCACCGGCAGCGTTCGGAAACGCTTGCTCGGTAATGCCTGGCAAACGGTTGGGGGCGGTAGCAGAAAACGAACGACCTTGCGTTGAATTACCCGAATGATCGACACCATACAGGTGGCTAAACTCCGCGAGACCTTGACTGCCTTCTGGCAGTCTTTTGCCCACCCACGACTGACCTGGTTCTAGGTTCAGCCCGATAATTTCACGACTTTCGAAAATTTGACCTTCTGCAGTCGTATATTTGACTTCGGCCAACAATTGCCAAGCCGTCGGAGTCTTCTTACTAAAAGAAATCTGAAGCGGAATTCCATCCACCACACCCCTGCGATTGCCGACAAAAACGTTGATTGCATCCGCTGGAAAATTCCAAAACCCGATCTGCGACTCAGGCCCAACCACGGTGGTATCCAAGACTCGGAGTGTAATATTCCCGGCTCTTAAAACCAAACGACCTTGTTCGTCCAAAGGTTGAAGCAGAATTCGCAGCCCATCATCACCAGCCATATTGTCTCGGTCGATCCCGTAGCTTCCTTCGGACGAAATTCGAATGCGCGACACTGGGCCATTTGATAATTCAAGCCCAGCGGTCCGACTAGAAACCAGATTCAATCGGCCATTAGGTGTCCTTGTCCCTGAATTTTCCTGTTTCGGCAGGGCTTCTAGGACGCTGTCGGTTCCCCTTGGATTGTCAAAATTCTCCACCGCTGGGGGCAAATCAAGTGCTGGGTGGTCACTTGGCGCTGCTGGATCCATCCCGCCCTGTTGCAATAGGTGGTGATCCATTGGGTCCAAACCAGTTGACCCTGGCGGATAAACCAACGGCAAAGCCGACGCAGGAGACGACTGCTGGGCCAAAGGATCACCCTTTGCCGCTAATCTGCGCCGCATTTTCTCGTAATCATTGCGGAGCGCGACATAGCGGTCTTCGATCGCAATTTGCTCGGCTCGCATTTCATTGATGCGACTTTGAGCGGCCTCGTCTGTCTTGCAGCCCAGCAGGCCCAGTACGCAAAACGCACAAGCAAACACACCGAAGAACCGAGACGGCAATCTTCGCCAATCAGTGCTTGCTTCATTGGCCACACAGACCGTCACCGCAATGCGTTTGTCAAAATTCGCAGCTTCAAAGCCAGAGGCCAGTGCGCGCCTCTTCCCATCAAGACAACTTGCGTCGGCCTTTGGAATTTTCAGAAAGTCGCTGGTTGGTCCCGCGGCCACATCCGTGTTAGCCGTCATACCGCCAATCTCCCAATCCGTGTTTTAGCTCTGCTTGAATCTGCGGCAGCATTGGCATGCCAACCTATCGTCCACTGCCTGTTCGCGAAAATTGCAAATGCAGGCAGTCAACCGATTCAGTCGACTAAGGCTTCCCTGCTGGCGTTTCAGAAATGCTACTCACCACGTGATCAACCAAATTGTAATCGCGTGCTTCCTCGGAAGTCATGAAATTATCGCGATCGGTATCGCGTTCAATTTCTTCCAGGCTCTTGCCTGTATGCTTCAACATGATTTCATTCAGGCGGCGCTTCATTTTCGCCAGATTCGCAACGTGAATCTTGATCTCTTCAGCAGTACCTTGCATCCCAGCCAATGGCTGGTGAATCATGATACTAGCATTGGGCAAAGCATAGCGTTTGCCGGCAGCACCTGCGGTCAAAAGCAAAGCTCCCATCGAAGCCGCCTGCCCCATGCAGTACGTAGCCACTTCGCAACTTAAATACTGCATTGTGTCATAAATTGCCAGTCCGGCGGTAACACTTCCGCCCGGCGAATGCACGTAAAGATGAATATCCGCTTTAGGATCTTCACTTTGCAAATACAACATTTGAGCCACAATTGAATTGGCCAAATCGCTGGTTACCTGTGTACCCAAGAAGATAATTCGGTCCTTTAGTAGACGACTATAAATGTCGTAAACTCGTTCATCGCGACCGTTGTTATCAACCACGTATGGAATCAATGCCATCGTGATGCGCTCCCTAAATTTTCAAGTTGTTTTCGTGACTAAATTTTTACGATAAACCCGGTGCTAACCCGGTTCACCTATCCGCAAACTGTGGAAATCTTCACTGAATTAGCCGTCGTAGGGCCTTGGGATGTCATCCCTTTGGTTTGATCGCCCTGAACCCCAGCCATGGGCAAAACAAACACCTGCGTGCCTTGTCTAGACATAGTGTCTATGCCTCTATGCCTATGCCTATGCCGAATGTCCATGGGGCCCTTCAGGCAGGCCCAGTCCCAAAGCAGGCCGTGTTCAGTGAACTAGCAATGAACCCGAACCTAATTAAAGTTCAATGCCTTCGTCTTCGGCTTCAACCACAGCCTTTTCAGTGACGCGGTCGACCAATCCATAATCTCTTGCCTCGGTAGCGCCGAGGAAGAAATCGCGATCCATATCTTTCGCAATTTCTTCTGCCGTTTTACCTGTGTGTTTCGCCAAAATCTCATTCAACAAATCACGGTAACGCAAAATTTCTTTCGCTTGAATTTCAATGTCGCTCACCTGACCACCGACACCACCATGTGGCTGGTGAACCATGATCCTGGAATTCGGCAAGGCACTTCGCTTGCCCTTACTTCCTCCCGCCAGCAAGATCGCAGCACCACTCATGGCATGTCCCACGCAGTAGGTCGCCACCGGGCAAGACAGAATCTGCATCGTGTCGTAAATTGCCAGCGTCGCAATCACATCACCACCCGGCGAATTGATGTAGAAGTGGATGTCCTTCTTTCGATTTTCGCTCTGCAAATACAACAGCTTCATCACCAATTCATTGGCATTTCCTGTGTGAATCTCGCCTTGCAAAAACACAATACGATTCTCCAACAGCAAATCGCCTAACGTCATTTGTCGTTGACGTTGGTAGCTTTGATTTGCGTAAGAATTTTGAAAGTCCATTGTTGAGTGACCACTTCCTGCTGAAGACCCGTTTCCATCAAAACTTCCAAAACCGCCCATCGATCCCATTCCATCAAACAAGGGGCCACCTGTGTTCTTCGCAGACGAGTTTCCGCCGAACGATATTGTTTCCAAGCCATTTGCAGACGATCGACCAGATTCCGAAGACATTGGCTGAGGCCGAATTTCGTCTCCGAACTGGCTGTTATTAGAATTCATAGCGACCTAACCTTATTAAAATGAACCTGCCAATCATTACTGATATGGCCTGTGTTTCCACATGATTTGATATACTTGTACCTAACAAACTGTCATCCAACAAACGGGCATCTAGCTTAGCGACACATACCCACCTGCCGTAGGACCCACCTGCTAGTACTCACCTGCTAGTACTCAAGTGCTAGTACTCAAGTGCTAGTACTC
>JBDNHU010000237.1:0-4848 GCA_041688615.1 Mariniblastus sp.
CGGGTTGGCATCTTGGAGTAGGCACCCGCGTCATGAAGCAGCTGGCATCTGCGGAATGACCGTGGACATAACCAACCGCGATCCAAAGACGTTCTACTGTTGCCGCGACCACTGTCGGCAGAAGTTTCTCGCCATGCCCACCGGTGCCAATCGGAAGGCTGCTGCGGATAGCGTCTACACCGTGAAGCAGGAAGGGAGATAGATTTCTTTCCTCAACTCACAACTCCCAAACTCCCCAGAACATGAACGAACTATTTTTTCTGCTGCTTTTGCTAGCGACCTTGGTGTTTGTTTTATCTGCAACCCATTACTGAGCGCTCGGCGGGCTCAGCCTTCGGTACTGAGCGAATTACTTCTGGGGGTGACGATCGGCAAGGCGGGTGTTTGGTTTGGTGAATCGCTGTTTGCGATGGAGCCGCCGAAGACGACGAGCCTAAATTCGATCCGTGATGCGCAGGCGAACTTGTTCCGGATGGTTCTCAGCTCCGAAGATGTCGCGCGCGGACAGTTCCCCGGCTATCGCTGGTAAGCTTGGCTATCGATGGTAGGAAGGCGTTACTCGCGATTCGAATTCGGCACAGTTCTGGCTCAAGCACTTACAGTTACCGGAGTTCGCTGGTTGAAGCCGAACTCCAGGGCTATAAAACCATCGATAGGTGGTTCATTAGAAATCTAAATGCGACACTGATTCCACTCACTGATCCAAGGCGACGATTTCCTTTTTCTTTTTAGTGGCGAAGGCCCGGAACACATCGATACTGATATCATCGTTGAAGAAACTAATGGATCCGTCGACGCGGACAAAATTGGCACCTTGTGGGTGCTGGCTACTAAAATCTTCGAAGTGACTATTAGGGCTATTTGGCAGGTGGTCACAAACGCCAATAACTCTAGCAATTGGCTCAGGAACTTCGTTCATGACACCTGACCAAACCGACATCCCCATTTCACTGGTTCTTTCGCCAATCAGAAGTGTGTTGCTGGTGCCATCGAGTACTTCGGCAATTCGTACTTTGCTGTTTCGAAAAAACATCCCGTCGCTCTCACTAGGATTACTTTCGATACTTGTCGTACCAAACACGCCAACGTAGTTTGCCCTCGAAACAATGGGCAATGGATCTGGCTCGATCAGATCATGTAGTGCAGACCTAAGGCTAGAACCGATTTCAATAACGGCGGCGAGTTCGGCTTGATTTGCTCCCGCATCAGATGCACACGTAAACGTTGGCAGATACGTCTTGAGCAAAGGCAAGTTAACCAGAGCATTGACAGGAAGATTGCGATCGAACCGATCATAGAGATTGCCTTGTTCCAACTGAGACAAAACAGCATGGCCCCACGCGTATCCGGGCTCTTCGTTGGCCACAAGTGTTGTTGGCGTTTCACGAACTATCCAACCCGCCGGGAAATGTTGATGTGAACCTTCATAATTGTGAAGTGCCAGTCCCAATTGGCGAAGATTGTTCTGGCACTGAGTCCTTCGAGCAGCCTCACGTGCCATTTGAACGGCCGGCAACAATAGTCCCATGAGTACCCCGATAATCGCAATCACAACCAAGAGTTCAACCAAGGTAAATCCACGACTTCGATTGATTATCATTTCACGCTCAATGTTTTGGAGTACCCGAACAAACTTTACATATCACCAGACGATTGGTGATTTTTACCGTCAAGAGAAACACTCCTGAATTTGGCATGGAAAGTTCAAAATGTACACCGATTAAGTTGAAATCTCTGAAATTGTTGGAGCAGTTCACCCTTTTCTGAGTTTGCAGAAAAAACTGAAATCACAAATTTCTGATAATAGCCAGCAGGTAGCACCAGCTCCGTTCTTGCTACGGAGATATCCTGCGAAAATCGTCGAAGGGCTTTTGTTGCAAAGCGCCAAGCCGCGTGATTCCATTTCCGGTAAGTTCGTCAGTGTCGATGGAGAAATAGATTTGCGGCTCTTGCAGCCCCTCAATGGATGGTACCGGTCAACTTTTTTTCTTGTCGGATTCACTTCCCGTGTTCGACACATTTGAAATCGAATTTTTCGCACACCCGTTTCTAATTTCCAAAAGCGATTAACCGACAGTTGAGAAGTTGTTACTATCGCATGACCGCATGGCTGGGCCAGTATGACATTGAAGCTGCGCCTATTCGAAGCTGAGATATCGATGCTGTAATCTGGGATGAAAGACTCTAAAGATTCTACTGACCAGAACGTAAAGGCGGCTAAGAAAAACGCATTGCTGCTGGCTCACTGTGCGGTGGCAAAGGGCGGATCCTAATTCTGAGTTTCGTCAAATCGCTTATCTTGAATACCGAGCTTGAGTTTCCATTCTTGGACGGCGCAGAAAAGTACGGGGACAACAAGCATTGTCATGATTGCGATTACCATGCCGCCGAAACTGGGGATTGCCATTGGAACCATGATGTCGGAACCGCGTCCGCTCGACGTTAGGATTGGAATCAAAGCAAGAATCGTTGTGGCGGTAGTCATGAGACAAGGCCGAACACGACGCAAGCCGGCAGCATGGGTTGCATCGCGGGCATCCTGAGCTGTTTCGATTCTGGATTTGCGCAAGTTCTGGTCGAGGTAGGTCGCAATTACTACCCCGTCGTCAGATGCAATTCCGAACAGGGCGAGGAATCCAACCCAAACCGCCACACTCAGATTGATGGTGTGAATCTGGAACAAGGCTCGCATATCGGTGTCAAAGATGGAAAAGTTTAAGAACCATGACTGGGAATACAGCCAAAGCATGAGAAAACCGCCCGCCCAGGCGACACCAATCCCACTAAAGACCAAACCCGCAGTCGCGACGGATTTGAATTGAAAATAGAGGATGATAAAAATCACGAACAAGGCGATTGGCAGAATCAGGGCGAGTGTCTTCTGTGACCGAAGTTGATTCTCATAGTTGCCCGCAAACCTGTAGGAAACACCCGGCGGTAAAACTAATTCGCCACTTGCGATTTTTGCATCCAGAAACGCTTGGCATTGTTCAACGACGTCAACTTCCGCGTTACCCGGCTTCATGTCAAACAAAACATAGCCAATCAGAAAAGTGTCTTCGCTCTTGAGTACTTGAGGGCCACGTACGAATTGAATATCAGCCAGTTGTTCCAGCGGAATCTGAGCTCCCGCCGCGGTCGGAACAAGGATGCGTCCGATTGTTTCGATTTCGTCTCGCAGCTCTCGCGCATAGCGGACGCGAACTGGGTATCGTTCACGACCCTCAACGGTCGTTGTCAAACGACGTCCACCGATGGCGACTTCGATGACATCCTGAACGGTCCGGACGTGAAGTCCATATCGTTTGATGGCATCACGGTCGATATCGATCTCGATATATGGCTTTCCTACGATTCGATCAGCGATCACCGCTGCGGGTTCGACGCTGTCCACCTGTTTCAAGAGCAGCTCGAATTCGAGGGCGACTTTCTCGATCGACTCCAAGTCGGGACCGCGGATCTTGATTCCCATTGGGGCCCGCATGCCCCTTTGCAACATTACAATTCGGGCCGCGATGGGCTGCAGCTTGGGAGCGGACGTGGTGCCAGGGATCTCGGCCGCCAAAGTAATCTCTTTCCAAATATCATTGGGTGTGCGGATTTCGTCGCGCCATTGCCGGTAGGGCCTGCCGCGCGGATCTTCAAGTAGCAGGCCATTCTCGTCCCGAACAAATTTATCTTTGGTAGTGTCGAACCGGTACTTAATCCGGTGGCCATCTTTGTCGGTTATGTATTCGGATTTGTATGAGATGATCGTTTCGATCATGGAAATCGGAGCCGGATCGAGCGGACTATCGACGCGCCCCAGTTTCCCGACGACCATGTCAACTTCAGGAATTGAAGAGATCAGTTTGTTTTGAAGTTGCAGAACATCGGTGGCCTCACCAATCGACGCATGTGGCATCGTGGTCGGCATATAAAGGAACGAACCTTCATCCAGCGGAGGCATGAATTCTCGACCTAGGCCTGGGAAAGTTTCGCTGGCCAACTGCCAAGGCTTGCTATCTTCAATCACTTCCCGTGAGACGCCGACTCTCTCCGCGACGGCCGGAACAAAATTGAAGACAGTGCCAAATCCCAGCCACGCACAGCCTCCCAATACCAAAACGACAAAAGGCACCGTCAAGAAAATCAGTTTGTGATTCAGGCACCATCGCAACAGGGGCGAATAAACAAATCTTTGGAATATTTGGAAAAACACCAGCAGCCCGCCAATCAAGACAACGACGAAAATCAAGTTCCGCAAGACGCCTTTTTCCGGGCCAAGCGGCAACCACTCCGTGGTGAGCATGACGACGACAAACAGGACAGCAACGATACTAACCATTGACGGCGCAAAGCCGCGGACGATTTTCGGCAGGCGATCGCCCAGCAAGACAAACAAACCAATTCCACCCAGTAGCGCGCCGGCCCACCACCAGGAAAGGAAAAGGGCGACGGCAACTCCCGCGACGATGAGCGAGTAGCCTCCAACGCGTTTCAGCTGTTTGGATCTCAGCTTGCCGCCAAACAAAACATGTGCGGCCGGTGGAATAATCGTGAGCGCTACGATTACCGACGCAATCAAGGCAAATGTCTTAGTAAAGGCAAGTGGTTGAAACAGCTTCCCCTCTGCACCGATCATCGTAAAAACGGGTAGAAAGCTGACGACCGTTGTCGCCACGGCAGTCAGTACGGCACTTCCGACTTCCGCCGAGGCTCGATAAACCACATCCAGTTTGTTTTCATCTGGCGCAGCCTCATCCAGCCGTTTCAATATGTTCTCGCACAGCACAATCCCCATATCGACCATTGTCCCAATCGCAATTGCGATGCCGGACAGGGCAACGATATTCGCTTCAACGCCAA
>JBDNHU010000238.1:0-13901 GCA_041688615.1 Mariniblastus sp.
CCGTCGTTTGCGGGGCGATCTTTTCGGCTCTGTTTTCACATCATGGATTGAAGTTAATTTCGCTTAAACTGGGTGCCTATCGTTATTGATGGTATCATTTTTACGCGTCTATTGGATCTCAGCTTGCGAAAACTTAAGTCTGACCACATAGATCTTTTCCAGACAGACATTGGGGATCATGACGGGTCTGCTGTTTGATGAGGCACACGCGCAACAGGTGTCTCGTCATGGTTTGCAATTTCGGTTTCCTTGGCAAATCAGCATTCTTACACGTCAGGTGTCGCCGTTGATTTGTACGAATCGACGTTCTCAAGTGCAGCCAGCCAGTGACAGGAGCTGATGATCTGGATGACTTTTGATGCTGAATTGTCGGATCGATTTTCGATCGGCGTGACAATCCAGACGATTGAGTTGGATTCGGGAAAATGGTTTCCTGCAAGTTGATCGTCGAATAAGCGATGCAGAACGGCGCTGTCCTTCATGCCGTCCGCCAAAATGCGAACCAATAGCGATTCATGCAGCGGAGTGGCCAAAATCTCGCTCGCCGCCGGGTTGGTCGCCTTGATTTCAAGCGTGATCTGAACGGCGTTGGGCGTGTAAAACTTTTGAGGGAAAGCGGCGTAAAGCAAGCTGCCGACGCTGAACAAGGATTCATGCAGAGAGATATCGGCGTACTCTTCCCACAGCTTCTCTTCCGAAAACTCCTGTGCTGCATTCTGGATCTGGCCAGCGTTCATTTTGTCGCTCAGTCGATATTTCAAAACGGTCGCAGCAGCTTCGTCGGGTTCGCAATCCGCAAGTGACATAAGGCAAAGTTCACGCAGATCTTCATCGGAAACTCCGACATCGGCAGAAAATTCCATTTCTTTGAGCAGTTTGCGAAAGTCGTCGGCAGTCCATGCCCCTTCAATCTCGCTGATTTGTTTGTATTCGGAAATCTCGATATCAAAACTTGGCTTGTTCAATTTGTTCTCGTGTTTGTGAGTTTGCATCGTGCGATAAATTAAAGTCATAGTGGATCTTGTTAATGATCCTGCCACTCGTGATCTTTAACAAGATCCACTACACGTTCAGGCAGTCAATTCCAATAACAATCGAATCTGCGTAGGTGCGATTGTCAATCGAACCCTCTCCAAAATTTCCAAGTAGTCTTTTTCAATCGACTTGAGATTCCATTGTCGCAAGAACCCTGAGTCGCACATCCACGCAGTTAGTCCGTGGAGGGCGGCGATTTGAGGAGGAAGCATGGTGGGTGGTGCGATGATCCCTTCTTTGATTAGGTTAGCCAGCGTCTTGAAGTCAGCTAGTGTTGGCTGTGCCGCAGAACAACAAGGGAATACGATCAAGCATTCCGAGTTTGACGGCGTGCTGAAGGAAGTGGTCGATCAATACCAAGCCCTCAATCTAACTGGTGTCTTTGGGTGAATGGTTGACCGTCGGGTATACTGCCGCCAAAGACGCGAACTTTTTTTCGAAGGCATCGTGGCTCGGCGGTTCCCTGTTCGAGACAGAACTTGTACCCGTGGATGAAGTTCGCGCGGTCTTCTGGGGTCGCAATTCACGTAATAGTCACGATCCACTTAGTGGCTTGCTGATTACCCGCTAAACCCCAAACGCGAATTGCGACGCTTACATCAGACATTTTGGGCGAGTCTTCGCGATGCGTGAAAGCTCGGTGTTGTTTTGCTCATAGACAACCGCCACGTGCTACGGGGATGTCCAACGACGTTGAATTTTGGAACAGCATTGGCAGTGCATCCCAGGTCGGCCCGGGAAGAATTAGCCCAACTTGCAAATCTCCTCAAACGCTTTGGGCGACAGAAGCCACTCGATCCAAGCGAACCTTTTTTCGTCTTCGATCGGCTGATTCAGCTGTTTGATTGAGCTGAAAATCAACGTACAATCTAAAATGTTCAACGATTTGCATGGCCCGTGCCAGTCGTTGCGGCCATGGATTGCATTTAACGGGTTCCTTCTTTCTTATCTGGAAGCGAAATCATGAAACAGTTCGCAATCATCTTGTCTCTAAGTTTTGGGGTGATCTTCACGGGGCGAATCCTGGAGCGAACGATTAGCGCGCAAGACTTCCAGAAAGCGTCCTCTATTTCGATCGAACAACCTGCGAACACTTGCAGGTCATCCGATTCGGACTTGGAAAAAATGGACACTGCCGATCAGATCGTAAATTGGAAATCCACTTCGATTGATGGACAAACGGTACAACCATTTGATGATGCGAAAACTCGGGCACTGGTCCTGGCTTTCATAACAGACCGTTGCCCAATCGCCAATTTTCATCCTCCGTTGTTGAACGCACTTTATGAATCGTACGCGAAACAAGGGGGCACGTTTGTGTTACTGCACACTGCCCAAGATATCACTAATCAAAAAGCGATTGACCATCGCAACGACTTCCCGATAAAAGGCCAGGTGGTGCTGGAACAGCAACCACAAGTCGCAGCGGAAGTTGCTGCCAAAGTCACTCCCGCAGTACTTGTTTTCGTTCGCAATCAACAAACGCCGGCGTACCAAGGTCGAATCGATAATCTTTACCAAGGCTATGAAAAGAAAAGAACCAAAGCAACCACTGCCGACTTAAAAGAAGCGATCGAGTCGACGTTACCAGGCAAAACCGTCGCACCGGCGAAAACAAAAGCCGTTGGCTGCATTATCGATTTCAAAACACCAGAATCCACCACGGATAACCGGACTGGGACAACGCCCGCAGCGAATTCACCATCAGGCCTTACTTCAAACAGCTCAACGCCTTTTGAACAGACACCCGAGGCGTACGATCCGCAAAACGATATTTTTCCAAACATTTCCAAATTGGAAGTGACTGTCTTGGATTCGCCACGCAAACGGGACATTCCCATCTTGGTTTATTACCCGGAGTCGAAAACACCTCTGCCTGCGGTTCTACTAAGTCACGGTCTGGGCGGAACCAGAAATACCAGCGCCTACCTGGCGGAACATTGGGCCAAACGTGGCTATGTGGTGGTGGCTTTGCAGCATCCTGGAAGCGACGATTCCGTTTGGAAAAATACGCCGATACTGCGCAGAATGGCAGCAATGAAAAAGGCGGCCAGCAGCGAAAATATGGAACTTCGAACAGGCGATGTTTCGGCGGCCTTGGATCAATTAGAAAAGTGGAACCAGCAATCCGACCATAAACTATTCCAACGAATGGACCTTCAGCGAATTGGCATGTCGGGACATTCCTTTGGTGCGGTCACCACTCAGGCGGTTGCCGGACAACGCTATTGGGGCACCGCAAAGTATACCGACAAACGCATCAAAGCGGCGTTACCTATGAGCCCCAGCATTCCTGCAATTGGAAGTGCGACCCAAGCCTTTTCAGAAATCAAATTGCCCTGGATGTGCATGACTGGAACCGACGACAATTCGCCCATTGGAAAATCGTCAGCCGAAGATCGGAAATTAGTCTATACCAACCTTCCCAAAGATGACAAATATCAGCTGGTCATGTACGAAGCCTTACACTCGGCCTTCACTGAAAATCAACTGCCTGGCGATCGGCAGAAGAAAAATCCTAACCACCATAAAGTGATCAAGTCACTTTCCACGGCCTTCTGGGACACCTATCTAAAAGCAGACCCCCGGGCCAAAAAATGGCTGCAGGGTTCCGGCCCCAAAAAACTTCTTGAAAAAAACGATCTATGGGAAATCAAATAAACCACGACACCCAACTTGGACGTGTGCACCAATTGCATGTCTATCGTTTCGACTTACTTTTTCGCAAGCAAGATCCGTCAACAAAGATCTTAATGGCATCCAGCAGAAAAACACCCCGCAACAATTTTGTTGCGGGGTGTCTGTGATGCTTCAGTCAATAGAATACCGATCCCCAACCAACAGTCCAGTCAAGAACTAAGTCCCGATCGTCAAACTCCATGGGGCCCGCATGGTCGGAGCAAGCAGTGCGTTGGCTTGAGCGTCATCAATGACCACCTCTTTGACCGGGTCCCACTTCAAGTCGCGTCCCAACTTGATGGCGATATTGTTCAAATGGCAAATCGTTGCCGTTCGATGCCCAATCTCTGCCGTAGCGAACGGCTGCTTGCGACTTTTCACACTATCAACGAAGTCCCGATGATGACCTGGACTTCGCCCCAACTTCACTCGGTTTTGACGTTCATTCTTTGCTTCGTCCAACAATTCGGGATGGCTGGACTCTAAGTTGGCACCATGAATGTGCATCATCAACCACCCATCTTCGCCAATGAACTTCAACCCTCGGGGGCCTTCGCTTTTGCCGATCATCTTGACACCATTGGCGTAGGTATTGACGAAATCATACTCCCAATAAGCGTCATACAAACTACCTTCGGCTTTCGCACCTTTGGCTTGATAATGGACGGGTCCCGAATCATCCATGCCCAATCCCAATTGCGCCAAGTCGATGATATGGGCCCCCCGGTCAGTCATTTCCCCGCCACCGTACGCCAAATTGAATCGCCACCAAAAATGCACTCGACGGGGGATGTAAGGAACCGTCGCTGTGTGCCCTAGCCACGCGTCATAATCGAAACCCGCTGGCACTTCTTCCACTGGCGGAATGTTCGTTAGCTTCTTGGCTTCCAAATGGTGCGGATCGTCACAAGGCAAGTTAATTTCAACGGTGTGAATCTTGCCAAACCTTCCACTTCTAACCAATTCACAACCAAACCTGGCGCGGTTGTTCGATCGTTCGTGCGAACCACATTGAATGATCCGCCCTTTCTGATTGGCCACATCTCGCATTGCCATACTTTCGGCAACACTGTTTGCCAATGGTTTTTCGCAATAAACATCTTTGCCGCCTCGCAAGGCCGCGATGGTCGTTATCGCATGCCAATGATCCGGCGTGGAAACACAAATGGCATCGATGTCCGCCGCCGTCGCCATCTCGCGGAAATCAGCATAGGTTCGGCAATCCGAATTCCCGTTGTGCTGATCGGTCATTTCCTTGCCTACCTTCATGTGATTCTGATCGACATCGCCGACCGCGATCACTTGGCAATCTTTTTCCTTCAAGAATTGCTCGATGTTGTGACGGCCCTTGCCACCGGTACCTATCGCACCAATTGTGATTCGGTCGCTGGCGGCCACATGACCTGCCAACCCTAAAGCCGAGGGCGAAACAAAAAACGGAATGGCCAACGCAGCCGAACTAGACTTTAAGAATGAACGACGCGAAGGCGGCGAATCTGAATTCACTTTCGAAGTGCGGTCACTCACAACAGGGGGAATGCGCAACGGTTTAGACTGATCCATGAATGGCTCCCAAGGGTAGGAAAAAAGGAAGGATAGTTGATCAAAGGTAAGCAAAAGCAAAAGCAAAAACAAAAGCCAATGTTGGTGTAAAAACGAACGACATGGATTCGACCGCCCGAAACTTCAAGTCCCCGAAACTTCACACCTCCAAAATCGTTCAACCAAAAAAATCAACCGTGACTGGCGTCTATCAAATTTTGGATTTCAGCAAGGCGAGAATTTGCTCTCCAAAATCGAACCAACCAGCGGACAATGCGACTACCCTCCAATGGTTCGGGCAAGTTCCGGCAATAGCCTAACACTACGCAACAAAGAACCGTTTAGGGTAGCGATTGACACATCATCCTAAGTTCCGGCAGCGATTGCAACAAGATTTCGAAAAAGTTTTCCAGACCGTCCCAGGCTACCCGTTTGTGCTTGGCCTTCACTGCCAACCGCGACCACCGCCGGAATTGACGGCGTTTCGCGGTTTGTAGACTGATCCGCCCACAACTCTGGGCGTCGAAAAGCGGACCTTTGAAATTAACGTATTAGGCTTCAAGGGCAGGGTGCGGTAACAGTAATACCTCATTACATTGCTGGCCACATGCCAGGCAGCGGCACGCCATGGGCCCGCACGAATTTTAAGGAAGACACCTTATTGAGAATTCAATTTCTGTTTCACTGGTCGATTTCTGTTTCTTTGTGCTTTAAACTTGCAAACACTGTTAGTGGCCAACTACCGAACTCAACCCAGGATTACACGATGTTGCGTTTCCTCCTTCCAAGTACTTGCTGCATCTGGATCGCTTTGATTGCTAACATTGCTTTGGCCTTTCAAGCGAGGGGGACTGCCCAGTTTCTGTTCCAGGACGCACCGTTTGCTCAGTGCCACGCATCGACCATCGTGGAAGGCACCGATGGCTTAGTCGCCGCTTGGTTTGGTGGCGAACATGAAAAACACCCTTCGGTCGGAATTTGGTTGGCAAGGTTGTCTGATTCAAAGTGGTCTGCTCCCATCGAAGTCGCCAACGGTGATCAAATCGACGGACCTGTAGAACGATTCCCTTGTTGGAACCCAGTCCTCTTTCAACCCAAGAATGGCCCGCTATTGCTATTCTATAAAGTGGGTCCCGATCCACAGCAATGGTGGGGAATGTTAAAGACGTCCCAAGACGGAGGTAAGACCTGGTCGATCGCGGCACGACTTCCCGAAGGTATTGCGGGTCCGATCAAAAACAAGCCCCTTGAACTGGAATCCGCCATGATTCTGTGTGGCGCCAGCACGGAAGACCAGGGATGGCGAGTCCATTTCGAAGCCACTCCTGATAACGGAAAACATTGGTGGCGTACGCCGCCGGTCAACCGCAGCAAAGATTTTTCCATCATTCAGCCCGCGTTCATTCACAACGGGAAAAACATCCAAGCATTGTGTCGCAGTCAGAAAAAGGGAATCGTGACCATCCATTCGGACGACGGAGGCATGACTTGGTCAAATCCCAAGCAAACCAACCTGCCCAATCCTAACTCGGGCTTCGACGCAACCACGTTATCCGATGGGCGCCACCTACTCGTCTACAACCACGCAAAATCGGGCCGCAGTCCGTTGAATCTGGCTATTTCCCTCGATGGCGAAAATTGGCAGCAAGTCGAGGTGTTGGAAAATGAACCGGGCGAATTTTCTTATCCTGCGATCATCCAATCCAAAGATGGCAACGTTCACATCACCTACACTTGGAATCGCAAACGCATCAAGTACGTCGTATTTGACTCGACCCAACTGCCCCAGCAATGACCTTCTTCCGCCAGAATCTCCCTTAAACTCAACCAACCCCCGAAGCCATAATTACAATCCATTACACACAAACTAATTCGTCAGGAACGACGCCTTTGATCGTTAAAATACCAGCCGTTTGGACACCAGTCCTGTTGAATGTTACCAAGTGCTTTCGGGAATGGAGTCGCTCTTGAAGTCTGACAAGATTATTGGCTGCTTACTGGGAACGGCGGTTGGCGACGCAATCGGGCTTCCTTATGAAGGACTTACCCGGTTGCGCGGCCGTAAGATCTTTGGCACTCCGGATCGGCACCGATTCTTTTTCGGGCGAGGCATGGTGTCCGACGATACCGAACATACGTGCATGGTGGCCCAAGCACTGATTATCGCCAACGGTGATGTCGAGGTGTTTCGCAGATCACTAGCTTGGTCTTTTCGAATTTGGCTTCTGGCAGTTCCTGCTGGGGTTGGACTTGCAACTTTGCGGTCGATTGTTCGGCTTTGGATTGGGTATTCGCCCCAACATAGCGGTGCGTTCTCCGCTGGAAACGGATCTGCCATGCGGGCCGCAATTTTGGGCGTTTCGATCAATGATCCCGCAAAACTTCGTGAATTCGTTCAGGCCTCTTCACGCATCACTCATACCGATCCCAAGGCAGAATACGGAGCAATGGCCATCGCGATTGCGCCTGGCTATGCTGCCAACACGAATCCAATTGATGGCAACGATTTTCTAAAACAATTGGCGGCCCAATGGGATGATCAAGGTGACGAACTGTTTTCGATCATTACCAAAGCGGTTGCATCGGTGCAGGCGGGCGAAACGACCGAAGCATTTGCTGCTGCCACGGGCATGCCACAAAGAGTTTCCGGCTATACCTATCACACCGTCCCGATCGCTTTACACGCTTGGCTATCGCACCCGGCCGACTGCCGCAACGCAATTGAGGCAGTGATTCGCTGTGGCGGTGACACCGATTCGGTCGCTGCGATTGTTGGTGGCATCGTCGGTGCATCTGTTGGGTCAGAGGGTATCCCAGAAGCTTGGACTGCCAACTTAATCGAATGGCCCCGAACAACTTCCTGGATCCGTCAGCTAGGAACCCAGCTTTCAGAATGCTTAGCCTCCAACAAAAGTCAAAAAACGATTCGCCTATCGATCTTGGGAACGTTTCTGCGAAATGCATTCTTCCTGGCCATCGTCCTGATTTATGGCCTACGGCGCCTGGTGCCACCCTATTAGTGCTGTAAAAACAACCAAGATTTGCGATTCAAAACGCCGCGTCCATTTTGTATCTCATCAGAAAAGTTGCGACAACGACGCCCTGTTCTTCCTCCTGAGATTGGTTGGCTCAGTCAATGTGCCATGACCGAGGCGCGTCAAGAATTTTGCGAGTCAAAAAGATCAGCGATTCAAGAGATTGGCGTGCCAAGAGATTGTTGTCAATCGCAAGCCGGCGGCACGACTAAGTGTGCACGCGACCTTTACCTGTCCAGGATTAACGGAGTGGCAACGGTTGCAATAGTGGTTCTAGATTCCAATGGCTTGCGCTAAGGTTCAATAAACATCCGAGCGGATTACGGTTCGTCCGATGAAGTTTCTTGGGGCTGAATAAAAAGAGCGCGTTTCTGACCTGGAAGAGAATAATCAAAGCCGCAATCCATCAAAAAATATTCACTTGCCGAAATTGCCATCAATTCCAAAATACCTTCTTCGCGGGTAACTTCGACACAAAATCGCACCAATCGCTTGCCGATCCCCTGTCGTTGAAAATTGGAATCGACACACAAACATTGAATTTCAGCCAACTTGTGTGAATAGATCTCGACTGCCACAAAGCCGATCACGTGCCCTTGGTGGTACGCTAGTTGACTGTAGGGCAAGAGCGCTGCAACCTGTTCGGGACTGCGTGGCAGGATTTGTTGCAGTTGCATGAACCCTTCCAGGAAACGAAACACTTCTGGAATATCATCCACCGTAGACCGACGAAAGATGATTTCCACAGGTTGGTCAAATTCAATTTTCGTAGGTTCTGAAGTCATAACAGGGCCCTAAACGCTTTCTGCACGCTTGGTAAATTCTTGAATCAGCACAAATTTCGTTCCAATCGATCGCAAATTCTAGCCCGTGACAATCACTTGCCTAGCGATCTTAGAAAATTCTTTGCCAATCCAACGATCCGACATTGAACATCGGCTTGTTTGGTTTGCACGATTAGACCGAAATTGGCTTGATGGGTTCACCCCCGCAATAGTGCAGAATCAATTGAGTGTACGCCTGAACGGCCTTCTGCATCTGATCAAAAGAAATGAACTCTTGATTCGTATGAGCCTGGGCGATGCTGCCAGGGCCAAAAATTATCTTCTGTTCGATCTCCGAAAGGACTCCGGCGTCGGTCGCATAGCCGGCCGTTTTCACCTCGGATGCCCCCATCAAGGTCAACGCTTGCTTGACCAAATCAGAATCTGGATCACTCCACATCGGTTCACAGTTCCGTTTAAAATCAACTTGAACCTCGTGCTTCTTAGCCGCCTGCAGAATCATCTGGACCAGTGGCACGCAATCAACTTGAGGCATCGGGCGGAGATAAAGTTGAGCGGTACAGCGGGCACTGGTAACGTTCACCGCTTGATTAGAATCTGACATGATTAGATTCATTGAAACCGTTGGCGGCGAAAAATTTTCATCAAACCAATCCACAATCGTCTCGGTTTCCTCGCGAATCCGCCACAGATCATTCAGAAACGGAATCATTTGCCAATTCGCATTCTTGCCTTCTCGGGTGCCTGAATGGGCCGCTTTTCCAGTGGTTCGAAACCGCATCAAGTAGGAACCCTTATGAGCGTGAACAACGTCCAGCATGGTGGGTTCACCGATTACCGCGACCGATCCTCCTTGAACGATTTCACGATACAGTTTGGATTCTTCCACCACTTGCTTTGCACCGCCGAAACCCACTTCTTCGTCTGCCGTGAATACTAAATAGAGAGGCTTATTCATTGTTTCAAAATTTACACTTTGGGCTGCTTCAAGCATGCAAGCCAACGAACCCTTCATGTCACAAGCACCGCGACCGTACAATCGATCGCCCGCAACCACCGGTTCAAACGGTGTGGCCTTGCGAGTGAACCAAGTGGGGGCGGGAACCACATCGGTGTGCCCGAAGTAAGCCATCCCGCCGGTCCCCATGCCTTTTTTTGCGATCAAGTTGATCTTGCGCACTTTCCGAGCATCCCGATACATTAGCTTTTCAACGACGAAACCATGTTTCTTCAGCTTGATTTCCAAGTACTTGGCGACGTAGCGATTGGATTGCTCGCTGGTAGATTCAAAACGAATCAACCGTTTTGCATAGCGTAACGCCTTACTGTTTTGCATTGTTAAAACCTTTTCTGCTCAAACCAAAACTGTTCTGCAAGCCCAATACGATTCTGCTTCGGGAAGCCACAAGATCTAAATCCAAACTGCAAATCCAAACTGCAAATCCACGGTGCAAACACACGGTGCAAACACACGGTGCAAACACACGGTGCAAACACACGGTGCAAACACATCGGAAAACTTAAAGAACCACCGCCACGAATCTCAATTCCATGGATCCGTTACACTCCCCCTGACCAAGACCGTGTTACCACCCTATCTTAGTCAAGAAACATTGATTCTGCTGATCTTCAATCGCTGGCGGAGTCAGCATGTTACCACTGTGCTAAATTCCTGGCTGGCAAAAATCGGACTTCCCCGGTCAGAAACATTAGTTTCAAATCGACCAGGAACCTCCCCTGAAAAAATGAAATATCGATCGGCAAGCGGTTATACTTTTGCGCTCGATTGCCATCGCCAGCTGCAATTCTCAGTTAAAATCAAAACAACACGAAGGAAATCCCCCAATTGCGATGCTGGGGCAGAAAGTTGCGAATCCTGGCATATGGATTGGCTTTTGTTCGTGAACTCATCGCCATTTCGACCGACCGACCCATGCTTAAACACCCGCGAAAATACAAAAAAATTCACTTTGTAACAGGCCGTTTGGCCGAACACGCGATCCGGCGAGAGGTGGAACGAGTGGCAGGAGAACTTGGCTTCGAATACTCGATTCAAGTCATGCCCATCACCGTTGCCGCCTTGCTAAGTTCGCCGTGGGTGGCCGCTCGCCTGCAAGTGCCGCCGCAGACAGAATTGGTGGTCCTTCCCGGCTATTGCCAAGGGGAATTAGAGGCGATCCAAAGTCTAGGACAATTCGACATTATGCGAGGGCCTCGGGACCTGCGTGGCCTGGGCGAGTGGTTCGGGACTGGCGTCGACATTCCCAAACTGGATCAATGGGATATCCAAATCATTGCAGAAATCAATCACGCGCCCCAATTGTCGCTGCAGCAGATTGTCGATGCAGCCAAAAGACTTCAAGCCGATGGGGCAGACTACATTGATATCGGCTGTGACCCAGGAGGTCGATGGCTGGGAGTGGGACAAGCCGTCAAGGCGGTGTCGGACTTGGGGATTCGCGTCAGCATCGATTCCATGAATGTCAATGAAATCGCAGACGCAACCAAAGCTGGGGCGTCGTTAGTCCTAAGTGTCAACAGTTCCAATCGCTCGGCCGCCTGCGACTGGGGGGCTGAAGTCATCGTCATTCCCGATCAGCCTAGCGATTGGGAATCTTTGGAGCAGTCGGTCAACTTCCTTCAAAAAAATCAGGTGCCTTTTCGAATTGACCCGATCCTGGAACCGATCGGCTTCGGTTTTGCCAACTCGCTGGTTCGTTACCACAAGGCTAGGCAGCAATGGCCCGACGCAGAAATGATGATGGGCATCGGCAATTTAACGGAATTGACGGACGTCGATTCGGCGGGCGTTAACCTGCTACTGCTTGGGGTTTGCCAAGAGTTGCAAATCAAAGGAATCTTAACCACTCAAGTAATTAATTGGGCCAGAACTAGCGTTCGCGAAATTGACATCGCCCGGCGGATCACTCATTACAGTATTAAACACCAAGTCCCGCCCAAACGACTATCCGGTGACCTGGTCATGTTGCGAGACCCTAAACTATTGCAAGCCGACATCCGTACTTTGAAAGAATTGGCTTCCGGGATCAAAGACAACAATTACCGCATCTTCAACATCGGAAATCAGGTCATCTGTTTGGGCGATGGCAAGTTTTGGCAAGCGGCAGATCCATTCGACTTGTTTGATCAAATGATTACCTCAGGGCAAAGCAACCTGGATGCTTCCCATTCGTTTTATTTAGGATACGAAATGTGCAAGGCAATGATTGCTGGGCAACTTGGGAAGCAATACGAACAGGATCAGGCGCTGAACTGGGGTCACTTAAGTGTTGACGAAATCGATCGCCATCGACTAAAGCAACGCTCGAAAAAGAAACCTTCGCACCGGCAAGACGAGGATAAGACCCGATGATGCCCCCTGCTTTTAGCGTGTCAAAAGTTCAGGAAGTCCAGGGCTTTAAATAGCTGGCCATTTTGGGGTCATGCGTCATCACATGCGCAATCCGTTCGCTTAAGGCACAAATCGTCATGTAGGGATTTACGCCAATACTTCTGGGCAGTGTCGATCCATCGGCAATGTACAAACCCTGGTGGATTGGATTGCCTTGATCATCCAAATCGACTCCTTCGCCGCCTTGGATCGAATACACTTGGCCGGCGTCATTGACAACGCCACAGTCGGCCGAATCTGCCATCGCACATCCGCCCAAAGGATGAACCGTTGCCAATCGATCGCCAAAGGCCTTGACCACTCGGTAGTCGGCACCGTGAGCCTTTGCGAATCGCGAAATGGTGTCCTGGATGTATCTGCGATGATCGCTGTCCTTCAATCCTGGCCAACGCACACTCGCTCGATTGCCCTCCAAACGAATCGAACCTGAAGAATCGTCGTGTCCGACGGCTAACATCACCATTGTGTTATCTAGGTCTGCGTTCCCAAACAAAAGCCCAAAGAAATTCGCCATCGCCCGAGGTACAGCACCGTCCTGAATCAACAAACGACGATCAAGTGGACCGAATTCGTTGACAAACGAAGTGGTTTCTACCGTAGGCCCGACCGGTGCTTGGTCTGTGCAGTAAGCGCCATATCCGACGGAATTCGGGCTGGTTTTGGCTTTCTTCAAGAACCCCAGTCCGTCACCGTTGGTTGACCACTTGCGTCCCAATTGGCAGCTTACCGAAAGGCCTTGCTGACGTGAGCGGAGCAATATTTCAGTGGTACCCATGCTACCGGCACCAAGGATCACGTTGGCGGCAGTGACACAACCATTGACCGGTTGGATCTTCGTTCCCGTGTCATTCCAATACGTAAAGTGCACGCGCCAACCCATTTGAAATCGCTCCAAGTAGCGAACTTCCATCTGGGTGTACATCTGAGTCCCATTTTGCTTCGCCCGAGGCAGATAACTGGTGGCCAGCGTCCCCTTGGCACCCACATTGCAGCCCGTAATGCAGTCGCCACACAGTGTGCACGGTCGCTGCAGCAAACCGTGTCGATTTCTGAAGTTTGCATCCAACATCGATCGCTTTAAGACAACCGACAATGGAGTCGCTTCGTTCCGTGTACACAAGCGAGCCGCGATTTGCTGTTGCGCGATCGCCTTATTGGTAGAAAGATCGGGGTCAGAACAGATCCCCAAAGACAGGTCCGCTAAATCATAGTACGGCATCAATCCTTCGAAAGATCGAAGGCGTTGCGGCCATTGCGGCTGCTGAAATAATTCTGCCTGCGGCCGCAACGCAATGTTAGCATTAATCAACGAGGTTCCACCAAGTCCGCTGCCAACCAGCACGTCCACCTCATCGTTGGTTCGAACGTCATACAAGCCTAAAGGATTTTGCAACTGCTGTTTCTTGGGGCCAA
>JBDNHU010000239.1:0-2405 GCA_041688615.1 Mariniblastus sp.
CGCAGAAATATTTTCTGGCAATCCATTGCCCAAGAGGTGGTAAACTGCCCAACTGGACAAGCTTGAAGCAGTAACCCAAGTGGTCGCTCAGGCCCCAACTGTCGCACCTGGCGACTAAGTTTCTGTGCTGGAATCAGGGCCCTCCTGGTTCTTTCAACTGGTTGGGTAGAAGCCGCAACGCATTGGGCAACTTCAATCCGTCGCGTGCGCGATTGCGACGGTGGGCGACGATCCCATTTGCCAGGCGGTCGCATAAACCAGCCATTGGATCATTGATTTGACACCGCAACGGTTCAAGGAGCCCAGGACTGGCAGCAGACGAAAAAGCGATATAGATTGCCCGGCAGAGAATCAGGGCTAGGTATAAGAGGCCATTCAAATGATCAACCCGCGGAAAGCTCGTCAACGTGGACATGCCAATTATGGTTGGCTAGATACCTTTCACACTTTTTCGTTTGGAACGTATCAAGATCCCAACTTTAATAATTTTCGGAACCTAAGGGTCATCAACGAGGACTTTGTCTCTGCAGGCGAAGGCTTCGGGATGCATCCTCATCGTGACATGGAAATTGTCACCTATGTTCTGTCGGGCGCATTGAAGCATCAAGATTCAATGGGAAACGGCCAGGTGCTGCGGCCCGGTGAATTTCAGCGAATGACCGCCGGCACCGGGATTACGCATAGCGAATTCAACGATTCGCAAACCGATCCCGTTCATCTGTATCAAGTTTGGTTAGTGCCTCAAGAGAAGGACCTACCCCCCAGTTACGAACAGAAGCCGTTCCCACAGGCGGAACGATTGAATCAGCTTCGGCTAGTTGCTTCCCCAGACGCCCAGCAGGGATCATTGTTGATCCATCAGGACGCGCGAATCTATCTCGCCACGCTGGAACAGGGTCGAACCCTTTCGATGGATATTGCCAAGGGGCGTCATGCTTGGCTGCAAGTGATGCAAGGCAGCGTATCGGTGAATCGAATCGCGCTAGACACCGGCGATGGGGCCGCAATTAGCGACGAATCCTACTTCGAAATCTCGGCCCTTTCCAATGCAGAAATCTTACTGTTCGACCTAGCCTAGAGAATCACTTTCCCTGGGCAGGTTTCGTCGAAAGCCCAGGCTTTGCCAGTCGGTTCAACCGTCACTTCACACAAGTGTCTCTGGACTGGTATCATAAACCAACAGAACGTGCAGCGACGGCAACCAGGTAAGTTCGCCAAGCCTTGGAAACAAGGCGTATCCCGACGTAGACAGATCGTCACCAATAGGCTGTCAAACAAGACACTGCAAACAAGACACTGCAAACAAGTAACGAATTACAAAGGATCGACTGATGAGATTCGCACTCGCCGCGAAGTTTTGCCTGGGACTAATCTTACCCTTGTTTTTAACCACATTTGTGGTTGCCGAAATTCAGACCAAGATTATCCAGTACAAAGATGGAGACACCGTACTTGAAGGCTTCGTCGCCTGGGATCCTGACAAGACCCAAAACGATTCACCTGGCGTTTTAGTCGTGCACCAGTGGATGGGGCTGACGGACTATGAAAAGGGTCGCTGCAAACAACTGGCCGAATTGGGCTACGTCGCGTTCGCACTGGACATTTATGGAAAAGGCGTCCGCCCCGACTCGCCTCAGGCGGCAGGACAAATGGCAGGCAAGTTTAAAACCGACCGCAAACTTTATCGACAACGTCTGAATTTGGGTCTACAACAATTGAGAGAACAGCCCGGCGTAGCCAAAACGAAACTTGCCGCGATTGGCTATTGCTTTGGAGGAACCGGCGTCCTTGAATTGGCTCGCAGTGGTGCATCGCTAAGCGGAGCGGTCAGTTTCCACGGCGGCCTAGATTCACCGACACCGGCCGACGGGCAAAACATCAAGGCTAAACTGTTGATCTGTCACGGCGAAGACGATCCGTTCGTTCCAGCCAAAGATATCGCCGCGATGAAGGATGAATTCAATCAAGCAGGAGTGGATTGGCAAATGATCGGCTATTCAGGTGCCGTGCATTCATTCACTCAACCAATGGCCGGCACTGACAATTCAAAAGGTGCCGCCTATAACCAGAAAGCCGACCAACGTTCCTGGATCGCCATGAAAGCATTCTTCACTGAATTATTCAACGATTAAGACGTTGCCTAGCAGTCCGCAGCCGAAGTCTCAGTCAGCCACATAGGTTTATCCCAGGCAAAACGTATCCACCGTAATCAGATGCAATAATATCAATTGCGACAACATCCGTGCGGGGTCAAGCGGTATCGGCTAACCGTAAACGTGACAGCCAGCAAGCATTCGGATGCCTGCTGGCTTTTTTTGTTCTGGGGTTGCGACAGATGGGCAATGGGCTGGCGGAAAATTGCCCAATTTTCAATACCACTTACTAATCGCCTGGCCAGCATCAAC
>JBDNHU010000240.1:0-10401 GCA_041688615.1 Mariniblastus sp.
AACATAATCACAAAACAACCTTTGAACACCTGAGCCATACCTGGAAAATCCCGGGGGTTCGGGGGCTGGCCCCCGAGCGTATGCAACACCACACACTAATTACAAAAATATGTTGTCTCAAAGTCATTGACACATTCCGTGACGAACTAAGCCCCAGGGAACTGGAAGTCTATCAGTTGCTACTAACTGGGCTAGAAAACAAACAAATTGCGGTCGAACTAGGGATCAGTGCCAGTACGGTCGAAAAACACCGGTTAGCCGTAATTCGCAAGATGCGAATCGACAATCCCGTACAATTGTTAAATCAAAAAATATCCGCAAGCGGTGTCATTGACTTGGATTAGCACAGGCCTAACTAACGCCTAACCCGTAATTGAATCAACAAATGTCCTTCACAATTTAAATATTTTGGACAATTCACACGCTAACATCTGCGAAACAAGGTGCTTGCTGGACAGCAATGGACATTTTCTCCATAGTCCTGGACGCGATTAATGACGACTAATTATTTAAGCGAAAGCCAATCTCTACTAGCTCCTGCACCATGTCTTGGCTTTCGCTTTTTCACTCACGACGACCTTTTCGCACTAAGGGGCACTAATCTTGGGCGGCACGGTTTTTGGGTTTTTGGGCAACTGGAAGACAGATCAAGACACGCATCCTGATTCACTGCCTGCCGCGAAAACTTCTCCCGAAAACTTCTCCCGAACAGTCAATTCTTCATTTCCAAATTGGAACGTTCCGTAGTTTCGGATCGCTTCCTCGACATCAACATCAAACGTACGCCTAGCGGGCCGCAGTGCTGGCCGCAGTTTTAAGATGGCTTAACTTGAAACGGTGGTGCTTCTGATCTAGCGGGAAACTTTGGCGAACCCAAAGCCCTACTGGGCGGGTCCACCGATTCTTTCGATCAATTCGCTTAACGCCTGAATGAACCGCAAACTTTTCTTCTGCCTCGCCATAGCCTGCGTGATTGCGAGTCTGCGTGATTGCGAGTCTGGGTTGTTATGAGCCTGGGTTGTTATGCAGGCCTTCCAAACGCACTTTCGGTTAGCCGTCGCCACGCCCCACACCCTTAGCGTCGCCGATTTCTCATCGTGCGGCCCAACCCACTGGCCTTCGCCGATGTGTACCTTGCCGACCGTCGCGACACCTTGAAAGTTGTTCCACAATGCTTCAATGGCAGGCACCACAGCGTTCAAACGACGCCCCACCGCGTGTCCTGATTTTGAAACACTTCACGCTTGAAATTCCGTCCCGGAAATTGCTGTGTCGCCATGACCTGCGCCCATTCCCAATTCGGCGTGTTTGCAAACGACCATTCGAAGGCACCGATTTGGCAGGCGAAACTTTGATTTCCAGAACGGGAAACGACACCGTTTTAATGGTCTTAGGCTAGTGGCTGAAGATTTACGGCAATACCAGCACGCCGCACAAGCGTAGGAAGGCAATCTCTATTTGCTTGCGCTGCGTGCTGGTATTTTTATAGCGTCCGCTTGCTTTAAGTTAGATCCAGAACCGCGTTACTGTCGCCGAAGGCATCCAATTGAACTCCATTGTGTTGCAACATCGATAGGTACAGATTGCAAAGTGGAACTTGCCCCTTGGCTGCAATGTGTCGCCCAGAATTAATCGAGCCACCACCTTTACCCGCCACAAGAATCGGCAAATTATCGGGGTCATGCCGATTTCCATCAGAAAAACTGGAACCGAACATTAACATGCTATTATCCAGCAAGGTTCCCTCACCTTCCTTGATTGCGTCCATCCGTTCCAACATCATTGCAAACTGCTGCACATGCCAGCGGTTGATCAGTTGATATTGTGCAATCTTCTTGTCATTATTTTCGTGATGCGAAAGTTCGTGATGAGAACCTTCAACGCCGTCCAAGAATGAAAAATTGCGTGACGACACATCGTTGGCAAACATAAGCGAACAGACACGAGTTGAATCGGTCTGAAATGCCAAAACCATCAAATCCAACATCACACTGACATGTTGTCGAAAGTCTTGGGGAACACCCGGTCGATGCTGTTGAATAAATTCAGGTGCAATCTCAGGCTCCCAAGTTCGAGGCGAAGTTCGACTCGAGAACTCGATTTGCTTTTCAACGGCCCTGACCGAATCCAGATACTCATCCATCTTGAATTGGTCGTCTCTGCCCAAGGTTCGACGAACGCTCCTGGCATCCTCCAGAACATAGTCCAACAGATTCCGATACGACTGAGCCTGCTGGGAATCACCAGAAATTTTCTTCCCGAACAACCGTTCAAAAACGATTCGCGGATTGATTTCTTTGGCCAGCGGGCGAGTCGGCGTTTGCCAGGAGATGTGCGAACCATACAACCGAGTGTAACCCACATTGCTGTCGATGCCACTGATGACCGGTTCGGTCCCTAACTCCAGCGATGGCAATGGAGTCTGCCCGGCCAAATGCTGGGCGATCAGCTGATCCACGGAAATTCCACCACTACTGATATCCTTGCCTGTAGTTTTTGCTACGGGCATTCCCGTCAGAAAGTTTGCGGTCTTGGCATAGTGCCCGTCACCGTTGTGGCTATTCTTTTTATCCAAACCGGATAATACCAGAACTTTGGAACGAATCTTCTCCAGCGGTTCCAAAGCTGGCGGCAATTTGAATTCCGCGCCCGTTTCCTGGGGAACCCAACCTTTTTCCCAAACACCATTCGGGAAATAAATGAACGCATTTCGAACCGGAGGTCCCTGGTGCTCAACACCGCGTGCGACCTTAGCAAGCAGGGATGGCAAAAACGGTAAACCTAAAATCAAGCCTGAGCCACGCAAGAACTGCCTGCGACTGGCATTCATCGCCTTGCTTCTTTTTCCTGTGTTCTTACTTCGCTGCATTTGAAAATTCCTTCAAAAATGAATATCCAAGTCACCATTTCGGCAGTCAAACTTAACTTCACTTGCCCCTAAAATCCAATTCAGGAGCCCCGCATCTTACTTGCTTTCGCAAACTTACCTTGGATCACTTCTTGGCTTTAAAATAGCGATGTTGAAACGCATAACTGGTTACAATCGTCTCAATCACCAACCTTGATCGATGTCCATTTTCCTGAAGTGATTCCATGGCTTGGTCGACAACACAATCATCGAATTTATTCAACTCTCGCCCCAATGCGAAACCCAACATCTTTTTGATCAAATGTCTTTCGAAGTCGCCTGATCGTTCAAGTAAAATCTGCTTCAATTGACTTGGACCTTGGAACGACTGACCGCTCGGCAGCGTTCCACTAGCATCAATCGCCTGGCCATTATCTTCCTCTCGCCAACGGCCGATCGCATCAAAATTTTCCAGTCCAAAACCTAACGGATCCATGCGATTATGACACGATGCACACTCGGGATTCTTGCGATGAATCTCTAATCGCTGCCGCAAGGACACCACATCTTCCGAGACGGCTTCCTCCAGAGCTGGAACCCCTGGTGGAGGCGGTGGAACTTTAGATCCTAAGATCTCCTCCAACAACCACCTACCTCGCAGAACAGGACTGGTGCGACGAGGATACGAAGCATTCACCAGAACGGCGCCTGAGGTAATGATACCGCCTCTGGGACTGCCCGCCACAAGTACCTCCTGCCAAGCGTCCAGTGCTTGCGAATCTTCACTTAGCCCATAAAACTTTGCCAATCGCCCCGAGATATAAACCTGCGGTGAATCGACCAGTTCCAACAATGAACGGTCTTGCCGAAACACGGTGGACACGGTTTGAATCACCTCTTGGCGTAAGTCGCTGGCTAGTTTCACATTGTATTCAGGAAACGTTTCTGCGTCTGGGCGAACGGTCTCCAAGAAGTTGGCCAAGCCTAACCACTGCAAACCAAAATTTTCTCCGATCGCTTGCGCCCGATCATCGTTCAGCATACGATTCGTATGAAAAAGCACCTGCGGTTGGGTATCCAATTCTCCCGCGTCCGCCGCGTCTAACAGGACCGCATCGGGAACCGAAGACCACAAAAACAAAGCCAGACGGGTCGCCAGTTGATGCTGTGTTAACCGCTGGACTCCCCCCTGTTCAGATTCCGTTTCCACAACAAACAAGAAGTTGGGAGAGATCAAAATCGCGGTCAATGGTTGCTTGATGGCAACAAGGAAATCATCGCTTTGCTGAAAAACGTTCGCAAACAACCCAACCAGTCGCTGAACTTCGTCATCGCCAACGGGACGACGCCACGCGCGACGAGCAAACTGCCGCACAACTTCCTCGGCCGCCTGCGTAGGACTGGTCGTAGAACTTGGCTGCGAGCACAAAATTGCATCACGCATTCCAGAACTAACATTCAACTTGCGTGAAGCAGGAACCGGTCCCGCCGTTTCGGGCGACGAGTTATCACCTTTAGGGTTGCCTTGTTCCAAGTGGTCTGGGGTTGGGGGCGAATCCGACAAGGCTCGATTTAACGTATCGATCGTGGCTGCTAAATACTGTTCGATGTGAATTGGGGATGTAAACAATGTCCCACCATTGGTGTCAAACCCTTCACCACCCGCACCGTCGGACGGAATCTGAAATCCAGCATCGACGGAAATACCTAGAAGATCTCGCATCCCATTGAGATATTCGGTCCGAGTCAGCCGGCGACTCATTACAAACCCTTGGTACCAAGCCTGCGTTTCTTCATTGGCCAGCTTGGAACACAAATCTTCACTGGGCCTTGAATCAAGCCAGCGATAAAACTGCCCTTTTTGCGAATCATCTAATTGAGGACTACCCGCTGGTGGCATTTCATTTAATCGAATGCGTTTACCAACTTCATCCCACATTTCCATTTGACTCGCCGCGGTCTCGCCGTCAGTAAACTTCCCCAAATCCAATTCGCCATCCGGCTGATCACCGCTGTGGCATTCGATACACCGCTGCTTCATCAACGGAAAAATCGTTCGGTCAAATTTACCTTTCCACTTGGCCAACGCCTCGCCGTCTTCGTCTTTCGCCGCCGTAATTTGGCACCCCAAGGCAATCACCCAAAACGCAAGCATCCACTTTAGAGATCGGCATTTCTTCATGATGCATCCTCGTCTTAAATTCTGGGCAACACTTCGTTCATAAAACATGAGAGGTCGATGCACATTTAAAGCATCAGCAGCAACCAACCGCACATTTGACGACAGCAAACGATCGCCTACAACACGCAAAGTCGAGGGTTTAAAATTCTGAAAATTCGAACCCTTGTACTCGCATTGGGGAAAACTGAACTGGGGAAATTCATCTTGGTAGGGGACCGCATTCCAACCGCTCGATTCAACCAAACACAGAAGTAATCGCTTGCTCACCAAACAAAACATTCTGGCTGGCAAGGCACCGTCAATGGTTGACCGCCAGGAATCAACTGCTGGCACCAGGGCCACATGGCCAAGTTAGGTTTGGAGCAAGTTAGGTTTGGGTTAAGGTGGGTTTGGGTTAAGGTGGGTTTGGGTTAAGGTGGGTTTGGGGCGAACAACCGGCGACGGATCTTCCGGGATTGTTGAATCAAGGGTCTGTTCAGGGGTGGGGAAAACGAACGGAGCAAGCATTGAAGTCAATTGCCAGCAGGATCAGCGGCAATGGCAATGGCAAAATGGCAACGGCAACGGCAACGGCATTGGCAACGGCAACTTACCCTGACTCACGGTAACGGTGGCAGCTTGAAACTTTGGCGAGGATTTTCGACCACTACTTCATTCGGCCCTCGCAACTTAGTCAACGGTGGCGACCACCCCACGATACAATATAAACCATCCATAGCCAGCGGTCCATCATTAAGACCGTCAAGCGAAAATTTGAAAATTGGCTATTCCCCTGTGACCGCTTGGCGAATTTGGGCGGGCACATTGGTGGTAATCGAATCGACTCCCAATTCGCTAAAACGCTGGGCTACGCTTGGGTCATCGACGGTCCAAACATGAAACTGGTACTTTGCATCTCGCAGTTGTTTTACAAAATCCGCGTCAATGTGTTCAGCGGCTTGGCAATCCAAACCGTCGGCATTCACGCGTTTCAATGTCTCTAGTATCTCTTGGATCGAAGGGCTGATCGATCCAGTCACGCTGTCTTTCTTGAAACTGGTTAACCACATCGCGTCAACTTGGGGCAGTTGTTTTTTGCACTGCGCCACAACCTGTTGATCAAAAGAAATGATCATAAGCCGGGACACGGAGAGTGCTTTCAACCGTGGATCGCTTTCAATTTTTGTTTTCAAGACGGGAACGATCCTTGCCGAGTCCTTGATTTCTAAAACCAATTTCTTATTGCTGGGGATGACTTGGCAAACTTCCTCCAAAGTTGGAATCCGTTCGCCAGTAAACTTTTCGCTTTTCCACTTGCCGACATCCAGCGTTCTCAATTGCTGCAACGTTTGAGTGCGTACATCCCAATCAACCCCAGCAGTACGTCCGGTGGTTTTATCATGCAGCGACACTATCTGCCCGTCTTTCGACAAGTAGAAATCTCCTTCGATCGCATCTGCTTGATGCTCCCAAGCTAATCGAAAAGCCGCCAACGTATTTTCTGGAGCCTGTGCCGAAGAGCCGCGATGTGCAACGATCATTTGAGCGAGCCCCTGATTCTGAAGTGACGCGATTACCACAAAGAAAAAGCCCACAAGCCCAGCAAAACTACGGGAGTTAAATAGCACCACGGCAACCCTCATTTCATCACCAAATATTGACACACACACCGACCGACAGATCGACAGATCGACACCCCGAGTTTTTATTCGACCCCAAGTGACGACTACCTGCTATCGAACCATGAGCGTCGCACCGCGAAATCAAGTTCCACGACACGAATTCCAATTGTAGCTAAAATTAGCCATTCTCCTAAATCGACGGTGAACTAACACGCTCCAACCATTGGAATGCACCTTGAATGCACCTTGAATGCACCTTGAATGCACCTTGCAGTATGCACATTCAACTCACCGTGAAGTGTGCAAACGATGAATATTTCGTGAACTGATCTTCACCACTTTCACCGACCGCCCTTACCAGGCAGAACAAGATCACCACCGTGGGAACAATCCAATAAAATAAAAGGGCAACTGCCTGCCGCCTAAAACGCAATTCACGTGACGGTTCAACTTTAGGTCAAAGTAGAATTCCGCAACGACCGATGGACACAGCCTTCGCCCCAAAATTGCTTCGCCCCAAAATTGCTTCACCCCAAAATTGCTTCACCCCAAAATTTTTGTCGCTTACTCGGGCTTGCCTGTAGCGTCTGCCGTTGGACCTTCGGCCATGCCGCTTCTTGCCAATACCACCATGCGTTGCTGGTGCCAGAGAAATAATGCGATTAGCACCACGGCCACCAGGACTCCGCCACCAATCCCCTGAACCGCCCCCAGACCGATTCCCAACTGCAACGGATTGACGCCTTGCCCGAAGAGACCACGATAGTAATCAGGAACATAGACCCCGAGGCCGGCTCCTACCACACCGCCCAAAAATCCGCCCACCACACCACCGGCAACTACAAACGCCGCTGCCTTGGACAGCGTCAATGGACTGACCGATCGAACCCCATTGCTTTGCAGAGGCGTTTGATAAGGTGATTTTTCGTTTTGCAATTCCATGGCTCCCCCTGAATGTTCCAACTGTGAGTGTTCCAAACTGCGAAGCAGGGTCAGGTCTAGTATACAAGCCCAAACCAATCAACACCAAAGTCTGTGCCGCACAAACTCACGCTAAACTTCCACCCAAAAGTCGCTGCCTGGCTATCAAATCTAGCGGCACGAACCCCCTCTTCCAATTCACACCAACAGAATCCCAAAAACCACAGCCCTAGACTTTGGATTTCCGGTTGGACACTTGCGAGTCCTTGAGCCATCGGTTGCGCCAACAAAACCGCTCCGTTGACCACGCTTGGTTCCCTGCTGCTACAATAAAGTTTGGCGTATAGATCCAAACAGGCAAGGCACGAAACGCCTGATGGCACCACTGGTACCCCAACTAGCGGTGCTGGTGTTAAGTTCCAGTTCTAGAGCAAGTTAGATAACGGTTTCACCTTTGTCCTCAAGCGGCACTTTCACAGTTGATTCCAATGGCCCCAGGAAACTTTCAATGAGCGAACCGATCTATTGCCAAAGCTGCAACTGGGAAATTGATGACGCGCTACTTGAGCGGTGCAATGTATGCGGGCTAATTTTTTCCAGCCAAATCCGTTCCGCAATGTCGGCTCGAGTCGCCCTGGATCTCGCTCGTAAATCCAACCAATCAGAAATCACTTTCCTCAGTGAAACTCAATTCATCAAAGAGAAAAAACACCCACCGCAGAGCGCAGAGGATATTCCCGTAGCCGCCATCAGCGGCCCAACGGACGACTCGCCTTTTCAGTCGGCCGCAAACGAATCTCCGTTTGGCAAGCAAGCGGGGGACCGCATCAACCCTGGCTCCCAAGCCTTGGGGGCAAATTCAGACACGGCAAATTCGGACGCTGGAAATTTGGACACGGCGTCAATCACGTGGAGCCCCTTAACGACGCTGTCCATTGATCAGGGCAAAAAATGGGCGCAAAGCCTCCCGATCCGAGTCAGCCTGCGTGCAGGAATCGGCTTGGCCGCCTGGTCCATTCTGGTTTCGATGGTGGGCTGGATGGCGTTGATTCCAGCAACGGTTGCCTTTTTCCTGTGCTTCATTGCACTTCTAGGGAATGAAAAACGCTGGGCGATGGCAGGGCTCCTTTTCAGTTCACTGGCCTTCGTTATTGTGATCATCAGTCAACAGGCCAATGCTGTCTAGGTTCGCCTTTGATTGCAGATCGCTTCACACCCAAGCCTGACTTCTTCTCCATAGAAATTAGAATTCAAAAATGAAGACGCTTCGAGTGCTTTTTGTGGCCTCCTGCATTTGGGCAGGCCTTTCGGTGGCGTTAGGTGCTTTCGGCGCGCACGCGCTGAAACAATATTTGAACACGAATTTTGACACACAGACTGCGACCCAGCTTTTGAATAACTGGGAAACGGGAGCTAAGTACCAAATGGTTCATGCGTTGGCGGCAATCGCCAGTTGCTTGCTCTCACTGGCCGTCGTGCCGAAAGCTTCGTCAACTCATGCGATTCAGTCAAAAGAAAATCCGCCTGCAAGCGGAACTCAAACCGCGAAGTGGGCAACCACCAGCTGCCTTTCGTTCCTAATCGGATCACTAGTCTTTTCGGGGTGCCTTTACACAATGGTTTTAGGGGGCCCCAAGTTCTTGGGCGCGATTGTTCCAATCGGCGGCGCTGTGATGATTTTCGGCTGGGCAGCACTGGCATGGTCTGGCTATCGCCTAATCCGATAAGTCAACCACCTAATTTTCAAAATGACAAGTTGGCCGCGTTGCCGAGGCCTGCTGAACTTGAGGCATCTGTTGTTGCATTTTCAGAGCTTGATACCGCCCTGGGCGAAATTTGGTTGAAGCGTGAAGCTTGTTCAAACAAAAGGAATTCCGCACCCCCAACTCGCTTTATTGGTCGGAATCCTCGGTCGGCGAGTCAGGCTTGCGTATCGCTCGTTCATCACGTCGAAATACGGCAACCACATCTTCCACTGGCACCACAAACAGCTGATTATCGCTTTCGAAATCTACGGGGATCGCGTTCTTTGGGTGAAACAAAACCTTGTCATACTGCCGTAGAGGTACATCCACGTCATGTTCAACTGCCGCAGAAATCGCCACGATTCGGCCCGTAATCGTCGGGATTTCAGCCTCGTCGGGCAATGCGATTCCGCCTTTCGTCTCTCTTTTGGCCTCATCTTTGCGAACCAGCACTCGGTGTCCGATGGGCTCAACGTATTCAAATGGAGTGGGTTTCGAATTTGGCATGGTGGCCTTATTATCTATTTGTTCGGGCAGAAACTGGTTAAAAACGACCGGGAGACGAATAATAGTCCGATAGCTTATGGCACCAAAGCGTACTGGTAAATCGTCAGATTCCTTGCGACTATCATCTAGATGTTACGCAAGAAGTAAATTAATGTGTGAAACCCGGCCTTGGCAAGGCAAGTTTGGGCTTGCCAACCCCAATCAATTTGTCACAATGTGGAACTGGCTTAAAAGTCGCCAGAAAAGCATTTCTTGCATTCAACCATGAAATCCTCGAAGTATGCGACTCGAAAAGCCCTCGATTCAGCATGCCCGCGGTGGATTGCCTTTGGGGCAAATTAGCACCAAGGGTGATTAAGTTTGCTCAGAATCAGATTTTGGTATTGCTTCATCGATGGGAATTAAGCTGATTCAGTTGAAGCTTAAGCGATATTCGGCATTAATGAAGACGGTGGGTTTTGGAATTCGCGGGAAAAGGTAACCGGGCCTAGAAAAGATGACTTGGTGAAGTTTACCGGGTTTGGAAGTTTACTGGGTTTGGAAGTTTACTGGGTTTGGAAGTTTACTGGGTTTGGAAGTTTACCGGGTTTGGAAGTT
>JBDNHU010000023.1:0-8522 GCA_041688615.1 Mariniblastus sp.
TCCAGTCAGCTTTGGCGATTGGGCCCCGATACGACCGCCATTCCGCTTTATCGTTTGTCGCTGACTGGGACCTGGGAAGGACGGCAACGAGCCGACGAGTTATTACGTCGTTTTCGGATCAATTTCGTACCGGGAATGGACCCCAAGTTGGCCCAGATCCTACTGTCTTTTCAAAACGGTGCACTTAGCGACCAGGTCGAAAGCCTGAACCGCCTAATCCAGAATGGTGATGTGCTGGTTGCGTTGAAACTGGCTCGGTCAAGCACGGGATCGCGAACGTCCGACGACTGGATCAATTCGCTGTTCAATGATTTGGATTCGGTGGCAATGCGATTGATTCAACAGCGGCGTTGGGATTCGTTGTTTGATTTGATGACCGACCCAGGAATCATTAAACTTCATCCAGCAGTGGTCGCGATCTACCTGGAACGGATGGGCGTGGCAGACCCCTGGATTCAAAAGTTGGAAGGTCGAATCGCGGAATTGACGGCAGCAGACGAACTGGCCACCGGAACTTCTCCGTCTGCGGGCGACGCTCCGGCTGATTCTGCAAGGCTCAATGCACCTCGACCGTCACAGTCGCCCAATCCCAACAGTTCATTAAATCCCGTTGCGGCCATCAACTCAAGCGACCAGCCCTCGCTTAAAGAGTTCGACAATTTGTCAAAAGAAGATCAACTGGCGATCGTTCTGGGGCGACAGGCGTTGCAGAGATCGACCGCTGAAGCATTGCTGGCGTGTTTGTACTGGAATCAAGGCCAATCCACCAAGGCTTACCAAATCGCGACAAACATGGAAGACGGTGCAAACTTTTGTTTTTACATGTCGCTACAAAGTAGAGACTGGGGAACGGCGGCAGTTCTGGTAGACAAATTACCGATGGACCAGCGGCAGGCTTTCCTAACCGCCCAGGCCGGGACTTCGCGAGCCTACGCGCAAGCGTTGTGCTACGGCTGGAGTGGCGATCGAGCGAAGATGCGACAACTGTTTGAAGAGGTCCTAGCCCCGTCACCCGAACGCTTTTACGAAACATTCCTGCACGTTTGTGCGTTACTGTCTACGGCTGATCCTTCGATCACCCAGCAGGCAGGCGAACTTCTAAAACAAGCCTCGCCAGCGGCAGGATTGGAATTGTTCGCAGCGTTGGATCAACTGGAACAAGGTTGGCTGGCAGTGGAATTCCCAATCCAAGCCGCCGAAGAAGTGCAGATGCAGTGGTTCGAAAAACAGTTCCAAGCCTTCCCTCAAACCGAGAGTTCGGGTCGCATTCGAGAGGTCGCAATCGAAGTGGCCACGCAATTGGCAGTGTTCGGTCGCAAGGAAATTGCTACCAAAATGTTCCGCACGCTGCTGGTGGACGCAGCCAAACTGAATGATGAAGACAATCAACAGGCTTTGATGCTAATTTCAACAATGCAGAACGCAGACTTGACCGCAGCAGCACTGGAAGAAACCTTCAAAATCCAAGCACAACTGGACTCGATGCAAATCGCATCCCTCTGGTTTAACAACAGTCTGGATGCGGTATTCTGGCTGGATTCCTTGGATGAATTAGAAGCCATTGGCAACAAACAAGAGTCTTCTTCGACCGAAGATGCAGCAACCAGCCAAGCGGCCTCGACCCAGCAAAACGACAAGGATTTTGCACAGCGCATGGCGTTGATCGGCCGACTGACCAGAACCTCTCCATTACAAACATTTGTACCTGAACAATTCCCCAACACTCAAGAGGTCCAGCGTTACGCAAACCGGGCTCTTCAATTTGCCGCACAACGCGACTATGGTGCCGAAGATGCGTTGCTGGCAGCATTCCATGCCTTGCAACTGTATCAATTGCACGATCCCGTGGTTCAAGCGTACACCCAATTGCCCAGCAGCAAGCAAGAGGAACTGGCGTACCGACGGGTCTACGCCCGGTCACAATGGAGTCTAAAACAATTCGACCAAGCGCGAATCGCTTTCTGGCTGAATTACCAAAGTGATCCCTCTGAATTGGTAGATCTTGTTTTTGCGGCACTGCCAAATGGATTTGATCCGGGGCAATTTTTGCCTTCCGCCGAATACGATCAAATCGCAACCACCAACCTGCCATCCTCGAATGGGTCGATCCAGGAATCACAGTATTTGCCGCTGCGACTTAGCACCGATCAATTGCATGCCAGCCTGCAGCAGTTCACCAACTCCGCCAACTCCGCCAATTCTCCTGGCGATACCAACGTCACGTCCCAGAACGATACTGGGGCCCCGAAAGTCAGTGCGGATCAGACGCTGACCACTGAACAGATACAACGCTTGGCCCAATTACATCTCCACATCCGCCCGCTTTCGATTTTTGAACGGCTAAATTTGGCCAGCCAATTGACGGACGCTGGCTGTGATTTGCTGGCCTACGACCAATTAGTCGAATGCAGACGCATTAACATTTGGACCCAGCGCAGTCGTTTAGACTTACGATTGGCCGATCAATTGCGAAGCGTCGCCACTCACTATTCGCCACAACAGCAACAGGGACTTTTCAATGAATTGATACTGACGTCTTTGATGCAAGGCGGACTGCCCAAGTCGGCAACCTACGCTCTGTGGGCCCTGGCGTCGAGAACTCTAGAGGTAAAAATTCAACTCGGCAACCAACAAGACGCACAAGCGTTGACTGCCGCCCAAGAAATCTTGCAAATCAGTCCCAGTAACGTGGACTTGATCCATTACCTGACCCAACACTTTGACAGTGCCCCGATTCAAACGGCGAATCCACCCAACGCCGCCGATCACAACGATCGCTTGTCCGCTGAGGGCAACCAGTGGTTTGCCAAAGCTTACCAACCAATCGCCCAACAATTGCTGAAGTATCCCGACTCGGGTTTGCTTTGCAACAACCTGGCCTGGCTTTGTGTTCAAGGGAATCGACAATTAGAATCCGCGGAAAAGACGGTGCGGCATGCCATCCAAATGGAACCCGGAACGCCAAACTATCCCGACACTCTGGCCGATACGTTGATCAAAATGGGGCGAATTCCCGAAGCGAAACTGCAAAACCTACGCAGCCGACAATTGTCGCCCTCAAGATCTTACTACCGTCGCCAACAGCAGCGAATCGAAGGCCTACTTCGGGAACGAAATTAACCAATCACAGCGATAAACCCAAATCGCAAATTCTCGGACCGTGTCAATGTTCCCGGCGTGGTCAATTTTTTTGGCGTGTTCGTTCGATCTTGATCAATTGCGTTACCGAATCAGCGATCAATTGGTAACTTTGCTTGGTGTAGCCTCCGCTTAAGACCATGGTTGTGGGAATGCCCCGTTTGCGAAGTTCATCCACCACGTACAAGTCCCGCTGCAGGATGGTTGCGGCAGAAATACCTAACCGCCCCAGCGGATCGCCCTTGAAGACGTCCGTCCCAGCGTTGTAAATCGCCAATCCAATGGGCGATCGCCCAACCGAATCCAAGAACCCGGGCAAGCGATTTCTAATTTCTTTCATGTACTGGGCGTCGGAAATGGATTCCGCGATCGGAATGGCACAATCAATTCGCTGCCTGGCTTGAACGTCATGGACTGGGTAAATTCCACCGTTAAAGATATCGAAAATAAAGACACTTGGGTCGCCCATAAAAGTGTGGCAAACGCCATTTCCCTGATGAGCATCGGTGTCGATATAGACCACTCGGGATGCTTCGGAAAGTAGTTTCTGGCTGCGAAGCGATCTGACCGCGATTCCGATATCCGAGTAGATCGAAAACCCTTCGCCTCGATCCGGCTTTGCATGATGATAGCCGCCACTCAAATTGATCGCCAAACCGTGCTTCAAGGCCTCGCCGGCCGCTAGAATCGTGCCCTGGGTCGCCCATCGCATCGGACGAAGAATATGCCAATCCAAAGCCCAACTTGGTAGGCGTCTGACAATCGGTAGTTCAAGAGCCCCTGCCACGTATTTGGGATCTTTCAGACGCTGCAGATATTTGTCCGAATGAACCAGACGCAACTGATCGATAGTCGCTGGGGTACTGGGTTTGACGTGAATTTGCCGTCGCATCATCCCCAATCGCACACCCAACTGCCGCCAGGCGCGACCATATTTCCGCGAATCAAAGGGATGAAATCGTTCCAGCCCATAGAAGCCAATGTTGTAATGTCGTGAATATACAATACGAACCATCACCAACCCTCTCTGGTACAACCAAGTCTGTGGGCAAGTATCGCAGGTGGAACGAATGTAAGAATTCGCTCCAGACAAGAAACGAAAAAAGGCCCCGCATCTCTTTGCAAGGGCCTTAATTCACATTCATTGTTTGCCAGAGAACTTAGCTTGGGGTGAGCGTGTCTCCGACCGGTTTCCAGAATCGAAGCTGAACTATTTGGGTGCATCTTCTTGCTTAGGTGCATCTTCTTGCTTAGGTGCTTCTTCTTGCTTAGGTGCTTCTTCTTGCTTGGGGGCATCCTGTGGCGGAAGTTGCGGCGGCAAATCCAAATTCCCGCCCGCTTGGGTTGCCCCGGTCTCAGCTTTCGCTGCTTCTTCCTTGATGCCTTCGGTCGCTGCTTCGGTCGCTGCTTCGGTCGCCGAACCTTCTTCGGCAGTAGCAGGCACTTCAGGCTGCAAGCCCGCAGGAGGCGCCAAATCCAAGCCGCCTTCCAGATCCAAACCTTCCAAACCGCCCAAGCCTAGACCGCCCAATCCCGATTCCAAATCGCCAGGAGCAGTGGCAGTTTCTTCCGGCTTCCATTCATTAAACTTGGCGTAAAATTCCTTCATCGAAGGATCATTACAACGGGAAGCACCGTCTCTGGCCATGCCTTGATAGGGGCTACTGTCCACGGCGGCCACTTTTTCGTACAGCGGCAAGGCCTTGGCAAAATCACCCAACGCTTCGTAAGCATAGGCCAACGAGTAAGCATTCTGAAATTCAAGCATGGTGTTCGCTTCAGGGGAATCCTGAGCTTGTTCTAACTTTTCAATCGCGCTGGCAATTTCTTTTTTAGCCTTAGCCCGATCCCGCACCATTTTCGATAGCCCAGCATTCAATTCAACCACGCCGGCATTGTGCATCGCAACCGCACCCGCAAAAGTGCCACGCGCCGAAGCAGCAGTGTCAACCAACGTGGTTACGTTATCCGAGTGAACACCGATATCAATCGAGTCCCAGTAACCGCTTTGTTGGGAAACCCGTTGGGTGTACAAAAACGCAACGGCGGCAATTCCCAAGATGAAAATGCAAACTCCAATCGCGACCGCAGGACCATAATTCTTTACGGCCGTTTCAATCGTGGTTTCAACAATGTCCGCTGGCAGGCCCGCAGCCTGACCTGGAACCGAAGTCACCGATGCGGAATCATTGGTGGAGGGTTCGTTATTGGCCGGAGATTTTTGTTCGGTTTTGACCATTGGATTCGTTCTATATCATTCTAAAAAGCGATGAACCAACCGGCTGCCAGCATGGACAAGGGGAACGATCGCCAAAAAATCCAGCTAAGGATCAACGAATCAACCCACGTTCAGAAGCACACTTCTGAACGCAAAATCCATTCATTCTTCGTAGCAAACATCGTTTCGCAGCCCTGCGTGTCAGGCAAATCCACTGTTGATTCGTATCGTTAAACTGTCGTTTCACCAACTGGCAATATAGTTTTACCACTTCTTTGGGGTCAATATGAATCCCGACTTTCACCGCCGATTCCATCGCATCCCTTGACCAAAGGACACCCCAATCCGCACGTCACACAGGCCGCACGTGATACAGGCCATTACTCTTGCGAAAAAGCTGACCTAAAAAACATCCGAAATTTTCGCAGCACATCGGGGCGCGGCCAAAGACTTAAGCATTAAGACTTAAGCATTAAGACTTAAGCATTAAGACTTCGACACTGACATTTGGCACTGAATTCTGGCACTAAATTCTGGCACTAAATTCTAATAATGGGTTGCAATCCCGCTTCCCGCAGTTTCCTAGCCCCAATCCCAATAGAAATTGTACCAGATATCAAATCCGCCACGACCCAACCACATTTACAGCCCAAAACCAATGCGGTCGGATAAAATTGGGGTAGGGCAGACTGAAATCACTGACTTCCGGCAAGCACCCACTCACGGCAAGCACCCACTTAGGGCAAGCACCCACTTAGGGCAAGCGCGGCACAGAAAACTGGACCGACCTGCCTCACCGCCAGAACCGACCTGCCGCGTATCGACGTCAACCAAATTTACCGACGCAAACCCAGAATGATAGCAAGCCCACCGTTGCCGGCGGGCTTACCTTTTCTCTTGGTTCTCACCGGCAAACGCGGCCCAGTTGCTGATTATAGATCGTCAAGATCCAATTCTGGAGCGTCGTTATGCGTTTCGTATTCGCGGAAGGCAACGTCGTTGTTGGCATCCAAGAAGATTCGGTCATCTAGAATCTCCTTCAGTGCAATCGACATGCGATCGGTTTCACGAGTCACAATCAAAGGTCTCGCACCTTGCGACAACTGCACGACGCGTTTTTGAATCAGCGTCGACAACTTGAAACGTCCGCCAACTTTGTTGACGATCATTTCTTCTTTCAACTCTTCGTACATAGTTTTACTCTCCAGGTTCTACAACCAAATCGCAAATCTTGCTCACCGTTTGTTCGATCACTTCATTCACGATAACGTGCCGGTAATGACACGTTTGTTCCAATTCTCGATTTGCAACCGCCAAACGCCGGGCAATTGCCTCTTCGCTTTCCGTTCGGCGCCCCCGCAGACGACGTTCCAGTATGTCCACACTGCCGGGGTGAACAAATATCGAAAGTGCTTCGGGAAACTGCTGCAGCACCATTAAAGCGCCTTCAACGTCAATTTCCAAAACCACGTGTTTTCCACCGTCCAAGGCATCCAAAACAGGCTGCCTAAGCGTGCCATACCAATCACCACGTCCAAACACTTCGGCAAACTCTAGGAATTTTCCCGCTTGCCGATAACGTTGAAATTGATCTAGGGACACAAAATAATAGTTGACACCGTCGATTTCGCCATCCCTTGGCGACCGAGTCGTGGCCGACACGCTAAGCATGATCGGTTGCGGACATGTTTCTAACAAGCGTCGAACCACGGTACTTTTCCCCACGCCCGATGGGCCGGAGATCACTACCAATTTCACATTGTTTACCGATCGCTTGTCCACTGAAAACACCCAGCCTAGTCCGATTCGCTCCGTCGAAAAACTAAAACTTGCCCGCCAACCACTTGCTACACAAACCACCTGCTACCCAAACCCACAGCAAAACAAGTATCCCGCCGACCCACTAAGTTAATCGGCCCACCAAGTTAGTTGGGTGGACCGGTTGGATCATCTAAAAATGTCTGCTTCCTATTCGATGTTCTGCACCATTTCACGAATCCGTTCAATTGCGGTCTTGACCGAAATCACGCACTGCGAAATTTCTGCATCGTTCGCTTTGCTGCCGATCGTATTGACTTCACGAAACATCTCTTGAGTCAAAAAATCCAGCTTCCGCCCCTGACTTTCCGAATCCGTCAACGACGCGGTAAATTGTTCAATATGACTTCGCAATCGAACGATCTCTTCCGAAATATCGCAGCGATCGGCGAACAGCCCAACCTCGCGAGCGATATCAGCCGATTCCACTTGCACTTGATGCGGTTCCAACAATTGCCGCATTCGATCCAACATTCGCTTTTCATAAGCCTCACCCACGGCCGGAGCACGCAGAGTGATCTGTTGGACCATCGTCGAAATCAAATTCAAATTTTCGCCAAGGTCACGCCCCATCGCGTCCCCCTCGGCTTGCCGCATCTGGTTGATGTTGGCAATCGCTTGATTCACCGCTTGCTGGACTACTGGCCAAGCCTGTTCAATCGTTCCCTCATCGGCAACCGAATCATGAACCACTCCCGGCAATGCCAGCAAAGCAGTCCAATCCTGGGGATCGTCACGGCCCGACAATTTTGCAAACTGAACCTGATAATTGCGTAATACCGCTTCGTTCAATTTAAAAACGCCATCCAAAGCATCAAGTTCAATTTTAATGTTGACATTGACCGACCCTCGCTTGATCCCGCTTTGGACCAGCTTTTCCACTCGCGGCCCAAAGGCATTGAACATGTCACCGCAGCGAACCATCACTTTTAAAAAGCGATTGTTGACCGATCGAAGTTCCACTTGAGCTCGGCAGCCATCCGCAACATTATGAGCTTGCCCTTGGCCGGTCATACTTAGCACAAACAATTTCCCTGCTTAGTTTTTCAAATCCCCAGAAGCGGCTTCCAATTCGCCAAGCCACTCCGTTTCACTCACACTTGCAAATCACTCGCTCTGCCTGCAGTGAATCGTTCTGCTCAAAATCAACCAGCGAAAGTCAATTTTACCAGCAAAATTCGAACAACGTTCAACCAAAATTCTTCGCGAAGACTCACCCGTTTGCCGCAACGAGTTCTTGAATATCTGGTCCGCCCGGAAAACACAAACACTGGATCCACTTGGAATCAGATTCCAGACAATCCAGTGCACGCTATTTCAAATTTCCGAATCCAATACCACCCGATCA
>JBDNHU010000241.1:0-11103 GCA_041688615.1 Mariniblastus sp.
GCACTTTCGACCAACAACGAAAACCCCACCACAGCCAGCCGACCGTTCGATCGCCTACGTGACGGATTTGTTCTGGGAGAAGGTGCCGCGATGGTGGTTTTGGAAGAATTGGAACACGCTAAGGCCCGCGGGGCCACCATCTACGGTGAGGTCGCAGGCTATGGCTCGACGGCAGACGCTTACCGGATCACAGATATCCATCCAGAAGGCCGCGGAGCGATCGCCTGCATGAGCATGGCAATCAAGGACGCTGGGATTGATCCCTCCCAAGTGGACTACGTGAACGCTCACGGTACCAGCACCACCGTGAACGACAAGGTGGAATCCAAAGCCTGCCGCGAAGTCTTTTCACCACACGGCAAGGTCCCCCCAGTCAGTAGCACCAAAAGCATGATGGGTCACCTGATTGCCGCCGCCGGCGTGACCGAAACGATCGTCTGTCTGATGGCGATCCGCGACCAAATTTTGCCGCCGACCATTAACTACGAAAACGCCGACCCGCTCTGTGATCTGGACTACATTCCCAACCAGGCGCGACAGGCTAAGTGCAAGATCGCCCTGACTAACAGCTTTGGCTTCGGTGGACAAAATATCTCTCTAGTGGTCAAACAATTCCAAGACTAGAACGATTCCAAGATCCGACTGATCCGACTGATCCGACTGACTTGGCTGATTTGGCTGATTTGGCTGATCCGACTGACTTGGCTAACAGTGGCAGGCCATTTCGTCTTTGCGACTCGCAGTACCCGGTCACTGAATCCTGTCCCCAAGTCCAACGCGGTTGAAACACGAAAACCGCCAGCGAAGTGGCTACGCTCTTTTGCACTAGTTTCTCCGTCGACAGTTTCCTGTGCCAACTCGCTTCATCGCCGCAATGCGACAATGCGACAATGCGACAATGCCCAACGCCGGCTACCGCTGCGCTGAATCCGCTGCCCAAAAACCGACGCCCAGAAACTTTGAATAGAATCGACCAGGTTCCTAGAAAAATACCCGGACGCAGCGCAGGCATGTGGATAGTGACTGCCTTCGCATTCGCCGCGGGCTTGGATTGCGGTCATTTTTCTTCTGCCGCGCGGATAAGTCGTTCAACTTGATCAAGATCTTGGCAACCCATTGGGCTCTGCGGGTCAATCCAAGGGGTCTCGCGAAAACAAGTTTCCCGACTCCGCGGATCAGATGGGTCCAGTCCATGGTCAATTCGTACTCGGACTCAGCCTCGCGGTACTGGCACTCGATCCGACCGGGGATTTTATCGAGTACGAGAAAGCGAAGTACGGAAAAACTTTCACGAATTGGCCAGATGCGGTAGTTTATTTGTGCTCCGTTCCCCACCGCGATTGCTTAGCCGAACCTGTGTGCCAGATCCCTAAGGTAATCAATCGCCTCTTCTAACTCGGAGGCCTCGACCCCGAGTTGCCGACCCGCTGGATCGCATTGCTGCACAATCCATAATTCTTCATAGCTTTCGTTTTCTTTCAACCGCTTCCGCGCCCGCATGCCTAATCGTTCGATCGGCAATCTGATGGGCCACCCAGTGATTTGCGATCAACCCAGCGGTCTGCGGAGTAATCAACCCGGCCAACGCTTCTAGACCTGACCCAACATGATCCTCAGGATCCTCGGGATCCAGGCCCTGGCCGATAGCATGAAACAACGCCGCAAGTAAGAATTCTTCATCGTCAGGCAAATGGTCTTGCGCGTGATCAAACACTTGCAAACGGCGGTACACAACGTCGCCTTCGGGGTGGTATTTGGGATGCTGTTTGGCATTCTCTCAAGGCAACAGCAGAGAACAATAGAGATCAAAACGGTCCACCGAATCTGCCCTGGATTGCAATTCCGTTTCCACAGGCACCTCGGGATATTCAACCGCCCAGCATTACTCCAACTCCTTGATACTAGCCCGCTCAATCGCCTTCCCGGTAATCGACCGCTTGAACGCAAAGTTCTGTTTATCGCAACCGTAGACAGTCGGTTCGAATGGGAAATCGCCTTTGACATGCGCATGAGTGTCAATGCGATGTTGGCCATCTTTCTTAACGTCTGCTCGTTCCACATCAAACCGCAGCATTTCCGATTCCGGTACCGCAGTCACACTGGCGATACTGTCGCTAAAGACACGGATATCAAGCTCTGAACCTTGACGAATGTGGCTGGTCCCCAGACCGCCGATTAACCGAGGTGGGAAGCGGTGCAGTAGCCGCATCCTCTTCAAAGCGGACAACCGGCTCTGTCGCAGATTGTCCGTATGAGTCGTCCCTTCATGCAAGCGTGCAAACGCCTGAATTTCGTCACGTCTTTCGGAATTGCTGGGTAGATCCGCCGGCCTCACTCATCCCGGCCTCACTCATCCCGGCCTCACCCATCCCGGCCTCACCCATTCCGGTGCCAGGCGTTTGGCCGCCTTAGTCTTTGCCCAAAAGTATTAGGACTCTTGCGGCTGGTACATCCGTCTAGCGGCATGGTAAGCAATCTGCTTGCGTAATTTCGATCGATTCATCAACCGCCGTCATATTTAACGCCCCTTACAAACGGCAATTAGGGCAAGTGAAAATTGGCTCATCAAGAATCAGGCGTGCAAACGAACAGCGACGTAGTCCAACCCAAAATTGACCCTCGGCATCAAGTGACCTTGGACAAGAAGTAGGCCATGCAGGCAACCACGTTCACGCAAACATGACCTTTCACGCGTCGAACAGGTTCAGATTCATTTCCCCAGAGGAAATCGGCCCAAGCCATCATTGCCAAATCGACACCGCGCTAACCCCAATCACTGCTCCAAGTCACAATCGCAAGCGGCGACCACCTTCATCAAGTGCACCGTCATCAAGCCACCTTCATCAAGTGCACCGTCATCAAGCCACCGTCATCAAGCCACCTTCATCAAGTGCACCTTCATCGACCCGGCCACGCTGATTCCCTAACACCTGAATCCTTCAGAATCAAGTCCAGCAACCAGCGCCTAGCCGCAACTAAAATGCAGACCGCTTCGTCCAAATTCAATCACGAATTCGATGACATACGAAATTTTCAGATTTTAGAATTTCTGTTCCCACGCGGACCTATCGTGTCCCAGCCAGCGATACAATAGGGCCAAGTAAACCGCGTCACGCGACAACCGTACATAATGGCACCAGCGTACAATTACGGGGAGAATGAATTGACCCAAGAACCTAAACAAGATGTCTCAACATCCCAAGCAACCCATTACGCACACAGTCTACCCGACCGACCAATCGACGAATGGGAATCCATGCAACAACATGAAAATGCGGTTGCTAATCGTTGCCAAATGTTTGCAGAACAGATAGGTCCTGGCTTAGGTAGCTGGGGTGAGATATTGGGGAAGTGGCATGACCTTGGCAAGTATTCTGAAGCATTCCAAAAATATATACGCAGCGCCAACAAGAACGAAAGTTCCGACGTACACCAAACCGAAATTCGTGGCAGGGTCGACCACTCCACTGCTGCAGCGCAATACGCTGTCGAAAAGTTCGGGTTGCGTGGCAAATTGTTAGCCTATTGCTTTGCAGGTCACCATGCGGGACTGCCTGATTGGGATGATGGAATTAGCCAAGCCGGCTTAAGGCATCGTCTTTCAAAAACAGTCGAAGCCTGGAAAACCAACGTGCCAGATTCGGTTCTTGATCTTTCGTTTCCAGAAATGCCCGACTTAGCGAAACCCGAGGCTGATCAACACGAAATAGCTGCATTTAGAGTAGCCTTTTGGGTACGAATCATGTTCTCAGCTTTGGTAGATGCGGACTTCCTTGCCACAGAAGAGTTCATGTCTCCAAATCGTCATCTTAGCCGAGCCAATCGTAAGTTTCCTATGATTGTCTTACAGGATGTGCTTGAACATCACATCCTGACTATTGAAAGCAACACACCCAGATCAAATGTAAACGCCCTTCGTAAGAAAGTGAGTCAATTGTGCTTTAAAGCAGCCAGCTTCAAGCCTGGCTTCTTTTCGCTGAACGTGCCGACCGGTGGTGGAAAAACATTGGCCTCACTACGGTTTGCTATCGCGCACGCAAGGGCTCACAACTTGTCACGTATAATTGTTGGCATTCCCTTTACTAGCATCATTGAACAGAATGCTGATGTCTACCGAAACATTTTTGCTTCCCTTGGTGAGGAGGTAGTAATTGAGCACCATAGCAATCTTGATCCAACGAACGAAACCACACTCAATCGACTTCAAAGCGAAAATTGGGACGCACCGATTGTTGTAACTACCAACGTACAACTTTTCGAATCACTTTTTGCCTGCCGTACATCGAAATGTAGGCGACTGCACAACCTGGCAAACTGCGTAATTATTTTGGATGAAGCGCAAACATTGCCCGTTGAACTTCTCAAGCCGACGCTTCTGGCGTTACAAGAGTTAGTCTTAACTTTTGGATGTACCGTAGTTCTCTGTACCGCAACACAACCGGCCTTAGATTATCGTTTAGACTTTCCTATTGGCATTAAAAACATTCGTCCAATCATCGTCGCATCGGATGGCCTATATCAATCACTAAAGCGAGTTCAGTTGAAACCACTTGGGAAGCTTAACACGATTGAGCTCACCCAACGATTAGATTCACACAACCAGGTTTTATGCATCGTTAACACAAGGCCATTCGCAGCCGAAGTCTTTTCCGATCTTCAAGAGAAACGTGGTCGTTTTCATCTTAGTACACGGATGTGTGCGGCACATCGACTGTCCACTTTGAAAAAAATACGGCGGCAATTGACGGAAAAGCAAACTTGTCGGGTGGTTTCCACTCAACTAATTGAGGCGGGCGTCGATGTAGATTTTCCAGTAGTGTACCGTGCAGATTGTGGGCTAGATTCCCTTGCACAGGCAGCCGGTCGATGCAATCGCGAAGGTTTGAGTGAAGTGGGTCAAGTCTACTATTTTGAAACCGAAAAACGACCGCCACCTGGCTTTCTAAGACAAACCGCAGACTGTGCTAAAGAATTGCACGAAAAGTTTGACGATTTACTTTCACCGGACGCTGTTGAAGAGTACTTTCGCCTGTTCTACTGGAAGAAGAATTTAAGTTGGGATAAGTTCGAGGTTCTTGCCGCCATCGGGAATCAACCGAACAAAATTCAATTCAACTTTCGTCAAATTGCCAGCCGTTATCGGTTTATTCGTGACGAATCTGATACCATTTTGGTACCCTGGAAAAAAAGGGGGCAGCAGCTAATTAGACGACTCATTAAAACAAAATCGTTTTTAGATCAAGACCTTCGACGTCACCTGCAACCTTACTGTGTGCAAGTGCGATCACATGAACTTATGCGGCTGGTCGGAATCGGCGCAGTGGAACAAATTCAAGAACGGTGGGTACTAGCGCATGCGCATATCTACGATCGTGAACTTGGGTTGATGCTGGAAAATACCAGCGAAGTGTTGCCTATTGAAGACACAATTATTTAGAACTTTTGGCCCCTAAGTATACCTGGAGAAACATAAATGGATCTCGAAAAAAATCGCGTCGGCCTACATGTATGGGGTGACTACGCATGTTTTACGCGTCCAGAAATGAAAGTTGAAAGAGTTAGCTATGATGTAATGACCCCTTCGGCCGCCCGTGGCATGCTAGAATCAATTTATTGGAAGCCTGAAATTCGCTGGGTTATTCGCAGCATTACGGTTTTGAATAAAATACAGTTTACCAACATTCGCCGCAATGAATTAGGGGGTGTTGGTCCATCTGACAGAACCTTACGCCCGTTCTTAAGTGGTGAAAAAACGAGCATCTTATCGCAGGTTATCGAGGACGATCGGCAGCAAAGAGCGGCGACGATATTGAAAAATGTTGCCTACATCATTGATGCGCACTACGAAGTATTAGACTCAAGTGATCCACCACAAAAGCATTACGAAATGTTTATGCGCCGCGCAAAGAAGGGTCAGTGCTTTCAAAATCCCTACTTGGGCTGTCGCGAATTCGTTGCTAATTTTCAATGGCAAGACGATGAATCACTTGTATGTGATGAATCGCTTCACGGACATCGAGACCTTGGCTACATTCTGCATGACATTGATTTTCAAAACGAAATGACGCCACACTTTTTTCGCGCTCAGATGACAAACGGGGTCATCGAAATTCCAGCTTTTAACAGTCAGCGGGTGTGCTCATGATTTTGCACAAACTATGTGAATATTACGATCGGATTGTTGACGATCCCAATCAAGAAATTGCAGCCCCAGGATTCGCCCCTCAGAATGTTGGATTCGAGGTTTTGCTAAATGAAGATGGCACACTTCATTCACTTCAAGACATTCGCGATAGTAGCGGCAAGAAACCAACAAATCAAGTTTACGAGTTGCCCTATAGCGGGAAAAGAGCCAACGGGATTGCGGCAATGTTTCTGTGGGATAAGCCGGAGTATCTTCTTGGTTGGGTGCCAACCGAATTAGCAACCACGCCTAACAATGAGTCCGAGCAGGAGGCAAAGAAACGTGGCACAAAAATTGACCGAATTTCTGAATGCTTTGAAGCATCGAAAATATTGCATTCGGAGATTGCCGAAAAAATCCACTCGAGTGAGTTTCAATGCGTAAAGCGATTTTTTGACTATTGGAAGCCGACATTTTTGACCTCCGAACACCAAGAATTCTTAGCAAATATTGGCACGGGCTTTGGCGTTTTTCGCGTTGTGGCCTACAAAAACTACTTACACCAAATTCCAGAGGTTCGTGATTTTTGGATGGCAAATCAGGGTGCAACTTCTGATTCAGATATTGAAGGCACTTGCCTGATATCGGGACGATCAGCAACGCTTGCACGATTGCACCCCGCGATTAAGGGCGTACGGGACGCCCAATCCTCTGGTGCATCCATTGTGTCATTCAATGATGATGCATTTACCAGCTATGGAAAGAAGCAAAGTTACAACGCGCCGGTAGGACAAGAATCCGCATTCAAGTATGCGACATCTCTGAATCGTTTACTTGAGCGGGATTCAAGTCGAAAACTCCAAGTGGGTGACACGACTTGCGTCTATTGGAGCGATACTCCCAGTCAAGCCGAGGACCTGTTTGGCTTCAGTCTAAATTCTGACCAATTTGAGGATGAAAGTCGTGCAAATGAAATTGGCAATTCGCTAAAGCGTCTTGCGAGTGGCGAAGCTGATTTTCCCGATTCCGATGTCGGTTTTAACGTGCTTGGCCTGTCGCCAAACGCTTCTCGACTTTCCATTCGATTTTGGATAAGTGGTACTGTTTCGGAGATTTTGGGGAAAGCTTTAGCCCATCAAACAAGAATGGAAATTGTACGAAGTCCAAAAGACCAGCCGTGGCTGCCGCTCTGGTTAATTCTTGCGCAAACTGCGCGGGAAACCAAGGAAGTACAACCGCTACTTGGTGGTGCGATCTTACGTTCAATTTTAACCGGGGGTCGATATCCAGAATCATTGCTTAGCGCTGTTCTTCGTCGAATTCGCGCCGACAGAGTAATTAATTATCCACGAGCCGCGATCATCAAGGCTGTGCTTTGCCATAATTTTAACAAGGACATTACAACGATGCTAAATCCTAATCGTACCGAGGCTTCCTACCAACTTGGTCGCCTATTCGCCGCTTTGGAAAAATGCCAAGAGGATGCACTTCCTGGGCTAAATGCTACGATCAAAGATCGCTACTTTGGTGCCGCTTCTTCAACGCCGGCATCGGTCTTTCCAAGATTGATTCGCATGAGTCAACATCACATTGGTAAACTGGAAGGTGGAAAGAAAATAAATGCAGAAAAGCGTTCGCAAGAAATTGTCGGTCATATTGAAACATTCCCGTCTCACTTCGGGCTTGTCGACCAAGGACTATTTGCAATTGGATATTATCATCAGCGCCAAAGCTTTTTTACCAAAAAGGATCCCGAGCAAGCGGAATTGCAGTCGGTGAAATAATGATCGTTACGTCACACTTGTTTATCTCCTGATATTTCTAGTAACCCTTAATTGACTTAGGTACTTCTTCATGAATCATCGTTATGACTTTGTTTTCCTGTTCGACGTCACTGATGGTAATCCCAACGGAGACCCAGATGCCGGTAACCTACCTCGCGTAGATCCAGAAACCGGCCATGGGCTTGTCACTGATGTTTGCTTAAAACGTAAAGTTCGCAACTTTATTGGAAACGTAAAAGGCGAACAACCACCTTATGAAATCTATGTCAAGGAACGAGCTGTTCTGAATCAACAGCATGACCGCGCTTATCAAGCGCTGAAGTTAGATTCATCCAAGGCGAAACAGCCTGAGGTGGAACAGTGCAGACAATGGATGTGTCAGAATTTCTTTGATGTTAGAACCTTTGGTGCTGTCATGAGTACTAAAGTTAATTGTGGACAGGTACGCGGCCCAATTCAAATGGCTTTTTCACGGAGTATCGATCCCATTGTTTCCCTAGAACACGCGATTACTCGGTGCGCCGTGACGACTGAAAAAGAGGCGGAGAAACAGGATGGTGACAACCGAACAATGGGGCGAAAGTTTACCGTGCCCTACGGCCTATTTCGTTGCCATGGCTTCATCAATCCGTTTTTTGCTCGGCAGACTGGTTTTTCCGAAGAGGACTTGGAGTTGTTCTGGTCTGCCCTGGAGAAGATGTTTGACCTTGACCGGTCTGCAAGTCGTGGACAAATGTCACCACAGGCTTTAGTTATTTTCAAACATCAAGATCCGTTGGGGAATGCAGCCGCACATCAACTGCAACAACGTGTCAAAGCAGAAGTCGTTTCTTCCGAACTACCGGCGCGTCAATTCACTGATTATCAGTTCAGTATTGATCGGGAAAATCTTCCTGCGGGCGTTGAAATCATTCAGCGATTTTAGTTAGACGTTTTATAAAAGTACGTTACCGTCAAAACTTCCTTAATGCGTTTTTCGCCGCACCCGACGCTTCGAGGGTGTGGCGAAACGCAGAGGATGGTCGGTTGCCAGCGCGCGAAAACCTTTTATTGCTTTCCTCCAAGATCCGACCAAAGCATGTTTCTGGAAAATCAACTACTACCGATTTCGGCCCTACAGCACTTGCTGTTTTGTGAACGCCAATGTGCATTGATACACGTTGAACAATTGTGGGCAGAAAATCAGTGGACCGTTGAAGGTCGACAACTTCACGAGAAAGCCCATCAAGAGAAAAGTAGTCTGCAGGGATCGGTTCGAATTAGCAATAGTTTGCAACTGCGGTCACTGCGGCTTGGCTTAGTTGGTCAAGCGGATGTAGTTGAGTTTCATTCTTCGTCCAAAGTCGTACCGGTCGAATACAAGCGCGGTAAACCAAAAACAAACCAATGTGACGAAGTTCAGCTTTGTGCCCAAGCGCTATGTTTGGAAGAGATGTTGAATTTGGAAATTGATCATGGGTTCCTATTTTATGGCAAACGCAAACGTAGAACTTTAGTTCAATTCGATTCCAAAATTCGCGACCTAACTCGACAAACGACCACCAGGCTGCACCAAATGATCGACAATCGGGAAACACCTTTAGCCGTACGAATGGAGAAGTGTGATCAATGTTCACTGCTACAATTATGCTTACCTGATGCAATGCGATATTCCAAAGGTATCAATGCATTTGTCGAACGACAAATCAAAAGCATTGATAGCAATGACGGTCCGAAAACTGATGACTTTGAGTTCGTAGAATGAAGAAACACCTGAATACTTTGTTTGTCACGACTGAGGGCGCTTATCTTAAGAAAGAAGGGCAAGCGGTCGTTGTTCGAATCGAAAAGAAATCTCGGCTACGGATTCCACTGCACAACTTGGATGGTATTGTTTGTTTCGGCCATATCGGTTGCAGCCCCGCGTTGATGGCTGCGTGTGCAAAAGCAGGTGTTTCGCTATCCTTTATGACGCCCTATGGCGGTTTTCAGGCAGCGGTCCTTGGATTTTCGCCAGGAAACGTGCTCCTGCGACGCCAACAATATCGGTTCGCTGACAGCGACGAAAAAACACTAGAACTGGCAAAAAAATTTGTTGCTGGAAAGATCACCAACGCTCGATCCGTTTTACTACGCGCAGCCCGGGACACTAAATCTGAATCCTGCAGTCTACGCCTAAAACAAAACGCGAAAACGCTTAGCTTTGACGTCGGTTTCGCCGATAAGGCGACGACATTGGATCAATTGCGAGGCATTGAAGGTGATTCTGCAAATCGATATTTTCAATCTTTGAATGACATGATTTCGCCCGCGGCAAAAGGATTTAGCTTCACGGTTCGTTCCAGACGTCCACCATTGGACCCACTCAACGCATTGTTGTCGTTTCTTTATTCTATGCTGGCCCATGATGCAAGAAGTGCCTGCGAAGCGGTTGGGCTGGATTCAGCGGTTGGATTTTTGCACCGAGATCGGCCAGGAAGGCCCGGGTTAGCCTTGGATTTGATTGAAGAATTCCGTTCATTTATAGTCGATCGCTTAGTTCTATCGTTAATCAATCGAAGACAAATTTCTGTCACGGATTTTGTGGTTACCGAATCAGGGGCAGTCTTGTTGAAGGACCAACCCAGGAAGAATGTTTTAGCGGCATTTCAAGCCAGGAAGCAAGATACCATTACGCATCCTTTACTGGGCGAAAAAACTACGATCGGCTTGTTGGTACACTTGCAAGCCCGACTTTTAGCACGACACTTAAGGGGGGATATCGATGGATATCCTCCCTTCATTTGGAGATAATCCATGTACGTATTAGTAACCTATGATGTGTCAACCATGACACCAGAAGGGAAACGGCGTCTGCGACGAATTTCCAAGGTGTGTTTGGACTTCGGCCAACGCGTGCAGCACTCGGTTTTTGAACTGAAAGTGGATCCAGCCCAATGGGCAGAATGTAAGAATCGACTTATCCACGAATCCCATCCGCAGGAAGATAGCTTAAGATTCTATTACCTGGGCAACAATTGGCAACGTCGTGTAGAACACTGGGGAGCCAAACCAAGTCTTGATATTGATGGTCCTCTGGGAAGCGTCCCCAAAATTGTTAAAACTTGAAAAGTGGTCTCCCACTGAGCAAACTTGCTCAGTCGGAAAGTTTCAAGTTTTAGACAACGGTAAGCAGCCGTTGGGGAGACCACCATGAGTGATTTTAGTTTGCTTGGC
>JBDNHU010000242.1:0-4446 GCA_041688615.1 Mariniblastus sp.
CGTTCGATTTCGCCATCGAAGGCGATTACATCTTTGTGGTTTACGCGGGGGTGCTCCCGTCACAAAACCTGCCGACTGGCACCGTGATGGTGTTCGATAAACGGGACCGGCGTTATCTCGGGCACATGCAACCGTCCGGTACGCGTACCGGAACCGTCCCGATGGACGCCTTACAGGACATGGTTCACAGCATCAACGCTTTCCGCCGCGCCGACGGCGAGTACTTGGTTTTCATCGAAGACGATGGCTACACGAAGAATGTGCTTTATCGCTGGAAGCCGTGACGCATCGAGAACGACAACACGTGGTTCCTGCCGACTGACGATTGCCGCTTGAGCGACTGGGGATAGCAATTTTCCGTTGCGCCATCAGAATGATTGTACTACCATTGTGTTTTCGCTGTGTTCTTGACGGGCTGGGTCAGCACGAAATTCAATTCAATTTCGTTGTGCCGGTCGGTGCGATTCATTGATGTCGGCTGCCAACGAGTGACCGATAGCCCATACGGCTCGAAATCACTGCGGTTGGTGTCAAAACGCTGATCCATCTCCTGAGGATACAGTGAGTTTTTGGAGAGACCCAGCCAGACTCACCGGAATTCTTGAGTACAATGTGACTTTGTCGCCGCCTGAAATCCGCTTACGGTCAAGGGTGCGATCCCGACTCGCGTTTGAATCACCATTCGCACCGGTGAAAGATAACTTGCTGGAACACAGGTAAGTCATGTTAAAAAAAACTTCTTGTACTCGCGCTCCAATCATCTGGCTTTTGGCCATCGCTTTGCTGGTGCTCGCGTCGCCAACGCTGGCGGACGAATCGGATAGCGTTTTCGACAAACAGGTTGCTCCGTTGTTGGTTCAGCGATGCCTTGACTGTCATAACGCTTCGCAACAAGAAGGTGGTCTGAACTTGTCGCAGGCGTTGGCGGCTGAGGCCGGTGGTGAGAGTGGTCGCGTGATTGAACCGGGTATGCCGCAGGAGAGTTTGCTCTGGCAGCGAGTTATGGCCGATGAGATGCCGCCGGAGAAAGCATTGTCGACTAGCGAAAAAGCCGTGCTGCAAAAATGGATTGCTGACGGGGCGAAATGGGGTACAGACCCAATTGATCCGTACCGCTTTTCAACCGAGAACCGTGGTGGCTATGACTGGTGGTCGCTGCAGCCAGTGGTGAAGCCCGCCGTGCCAGCCACGATCGATGCTAACTGGCCGCTCAATGAAATCGATTCCTTCATCCTGGCAAGCCTGGAACCGAAAGGGATTGCGCCGTCTGCACCAGCCGATGGTGGCACCTTGCTGCGGCGGTTGTATTTTGACCTGATCGGTCTACCGCCGATATTAAAGGCGGAAAATGGAAAGCTGAAAGAAGAGCTGCTCGGCATCGAAATTGATCTTGCTGAATTCGAAAGTCAGCCAGCCGTCTATGCGGCGGTCGTTGATCGTCTGTTGGCATCGCCGCATTACGGCGAACGCTGGGCTCGGCATTGGCTGGACGTGATTCGGTTCGGCGAAAGTCAGGGTTTCGAGCGGAATCGAATTCGCGAGAACGCTTGGCGATATCGCGATTGGGTGATTGACGCGTTCAACCGCGATTTGCCGTATGACGAATTTGTGCGTCAGCAAATCGCGGGAGACGTACTCTATCCGAATGACCTGGACGCATTGTTGGCCACCGGGTTTCTTGTCTGCGGCACCTGGGATCAGGTCGGTCATCAAGAGGGTTCGGCAGAGATGCAGAAAGCAGTGCGGCAGGACGATTTGGAAGACCTCGTCGCCGCGTTTGGCCAGTCGTTCCTGGGACTGACCGCGAATTGTGCCCGCTGTCATGACCATAAGTTCGACCCCATTTCGCACCGTGAGTACTATCAACTCGCGGCGCTGTTGGGTGGAGCGACTCAGCAGGAAAAAGAGCGGCAGGGCATCACCGCGCGACCGTCCAGTGACGCGTATCGCCAATGGAAAACGTCGCGTGATGATCGTCGCCGCGAACTGGCCGAGCTCGAACAATTGATTCGTGAAAAGTATGGTGATTCAAGCAAAGCTAATTCTATCGATGGCCTGCAGCTTTTGTACTTGCCGGAAGAAACAGTAGGTACGAAACTGGTCGATCAAAGCGGCGTCGGTGAGTCGTTGAATTTGACAAGTGGCGGCAAACCACGGTTTGCGTCTTCCGGACCTGCGAAAAAGCTGATCACGGCGGCCAAGTCGTCCAAAGAATTTTCGATCGAAGTCTGGCTAACGCCGGCCAAAGATAGTCAAACTGGTCCGGCGCGGATCGTAACGTTGTCGCGGGATTCCGGTCAACGCAACTTTACGCTTGGACAGGACGGCAATCGCTTCGATCTGCGTTTTCGCACGACGAAGACCGATCAAAATGGCTTGCCATCATTGGCCAGCCCCGCTGGAACAGCCACAACACGAAAGTCGCATATCGTCTTTACGTTTGATGCCACTGCGGATGTGAGAGGTTATCTGGACGGCAAGCAAGTTGCCAACCGGCAGTTCGGTGGCGACCTTGCCAACTGGGATGACAATCTGCAATTAGCGATCGGCGATGAATTAACGGGTGAACGTCGTTGGGAGGGCACACTGCATTTCATCGCCCTTTATAGCAAAGCACTTTCGCCGGAGCAGATCGCACGCAACTTCGCATCCGAATCTCGCGATGTGCGGTCCGGAGAATCGTGGCAGAAACGACTAGGTCGCGCGTCACCTAACGAGCAATCGCGGTTCAAACAATTGCAGCAGGAACTTTCCCGTCTCGAACAGTCGGAACCTGCGATTCCTTTCGATGGCGTCGCTCATGTGGTCATTCCCAAGCAGCCGCCCGTGATGCACGTGCTGGCTCGCGGCGATTACCGCAACCCGCTGGATGTTGTCGCCCCGGCTGGTTTGGTTGCGCTCGCCAGTGTCGGCATCTCTGCCGACTTTGGCTTAAAGCCCGACGCGCCGGAAGCGGAACGACGCGCGAAGCTGGCCTCGTGGGTGAGCGATCCGCGAAATCCCTTGACGGCGCGTGTGATGGTGAATCGATTGTGGCACTATCACTTTGGGCAGGGCATTGTCGACACGCCCAGCGATTTCGGTTTTGCCGGTGGTCGACCGACTCATCCTGAACTGCTGGACTGGATGACGCAGACTTTCGTCGACGGAGGTTGGAAGATCAAGCATATACAACGCCTGATTGTGACGTCGGCGACCTGGAAGCAAGCCTCCAATGTTCGCAATTCTAGCGCTCAAGAAATAGACGCCGACAATCGTTTTCTGTGGCGAAGCAACGCGCGCCGGCTTGATGGAGAGGCAACTCGCGATGCGATGCTGGCGGTGAGCGGGGCGCTCAATCGCAAACTCGGCGGACCCAGTTTTCGTGACGTCGCCGTGAAGCTGGAAAACAATCACGAGTTCACCGATCCCACTGGCGAATTCAACGACGATGTGAACCGCCGAACGGTTTATCGCCTGTGGGCACGCAGCGGCAATAACCCCTTACTGGAATCGCTCGATTGTCCTGACCCTTCGGTGATGCTGCCGCGACGACCGCAAACGATCACTCCAGTACAATCTCTGTCACTGTTAAACAGTCGCTTCGTCGAACAATGTGCGCGCCAACTGTCAAACCAAATACAGCGCGAAGCGGGTAATGAAATCGAACCGCAAGTGGTTCGACTGTTCCAAAAAACGTTGGGCAGATCGCCTCAACCATCTGAAGTAGAAACGGCGAGCGATTTTGCACGCAAGCGAGGACTGGAACAACTTTGTCTGGTTTTATTGAATACGAATGAGTTTCTGTTTGTGGAGTGAAAAACAAATGACAACATCACCATTGCAACGAAGAAATTTTCTCTCCCATGCCGCTTTCGGCGTCGCTGGCATGGCTGCGGTTGATCTGTGGCTGCGAGATGGAACCGTTCAGGCGGCTGACGCAAGCACCGCTGGACTGCATCATCCGGCCAAAGCGAAGCATGTCATTCATATCTTTTTAGGAGGCGGATTGAGTCAGGTCGATTCGTTTGACTGCAAACCTGATTTGGTGAAGTTTCACGATCAGGAGTTACCGAAGGAGTTCGGTAAAGCGGATCCGTTCATGGGCAAAACGGGCAGGCTTCACCAGTCGCATTATGCATTCAAGCAACGTGGCAAGAGCGGCTTGTGGATGTCGGAATTGTTTCCGCAACTGTGCGAAGTGGCCGACGAATTGACGCTGATCAATTCGATGGTTGCCGAAACCGCGAATCACATTCCAGGTATCTTTCAGGCAAACACCGGGTTTCGTCAGATGGGTTTTCCGGCGATGGGATCGTGGTTGTCCTACGGACTGGGCAACATCAGCGACGATCTTCCCAGCTTTGTGGTGCTGCCTGACGCTCGCGGAATTCCGAATGCGGCCGGCGGTTCGTTTAACTGGAGCAGCGGTTTCTTGCCCGCCGAACACCAGGGCGTTCCGTTCAA
>JBDNHU010000024.1:0-6145 GCA_041688615.1 Mariniblastus sp.
GACCGGTGGGTGGTGCGGGTACTTTACCAAGGGTACGATGCTATCGACTTGGTGCGTATCCAGGGTTTACCGTGTGAATAGGTTCCAGTGATTGGATGACGTGTTTCTGGCGACCCGTGGTCATGGAAGCCGGGATGATTGGCGGAAGTTTTCAGGGATATTGTGATGCTGGATTATTGGTCGTTTTATGGTGTGGGCACGGGCAAGTTACTGATGGGACGCGGTTGTCGCTGTGAACTTGCCCTCGAATTGAAGAAGCTTGGACTGGTCCGGGTAATGGTGATTGCCGACCGAAATCTAGAATCGGCGGGCGTGGTTTCTCTGGTAACCGACGTGTTGTCAGGCGGCGGGATTGAATTCGAAACTTTTTTAGAAGGGGAAGCCGAACCCAGCATTGGAGTGGCCAATCGAGCCAGCGAAGCTACTTTGGCGATGCAGCCAGACGCGATTATCGCCCTGGGCGGAGGCAGCAATATCGATGTCGCCAAGTACGTGGCAGCGGTGGTGGCTCATGGTGGTCAGCCTTCAGATTACTTCGGCATTGGTAAGGTGCCTGGTCCAGTTTGTCCGTTAATCGCCATTCCAACAACCAGCGGAACCGGCAGCGAGGTTTCGCATGCGGCGGTTTTAACGGACACCGATAACGCGATTAAGATCAGTTGTCTTAGTCAATATCTTCGGCCTATCCTGGCGGTGGTTGATCCGGCCTTGACCGACAGTTGCCCCCAGCAGGTAACGGCTGACAGCGGCATTGATGCGTTGACTCATGCCATTGAAGCGAAGACCAACACGCCGTTTGATCGACTTCAGATTCCGCCAGGTCAAGAGCGAAGCTATCAGGGTAGTCATCCGTTGGGTGATTTGCTGGCCAATCGAGCGATTGAATTGGTGGGACAGTTTTTGCCCCGCGCGGTTCACGAAAAAGATGATCATGAGGCGCGTGATCAAATGGCGCTGGCATCAACGTTGGCAGGGATGGCGTTTTCCAATTGCGGAGTGGCTTTGGTGCACGCGTTGGAGTACCCGTTGGGCGGTCGGTACCATTGCAGTCACGGAGCGGGTAACGGATTGCTACTGCCTTATGTCATGAAATTTAATTTGCCGGCGTGCCCAAGTCGGATGGCCCAGATCGGTTGCCTATTGGATCCGGCCGCAAAGCAGTTGGACCAAGAGTCTGCAGGCTTGGCTGCGATTGAAGCGGTAAGGAAGTTGCGGGCTGAAATTGGTATTCCCGATCGACTTCGCCAATTTGGTGCCAAGGCAGAAGAACTGGATGCACTCGCTGAGAAGTCCTTTGCGATCAGTCGTTTGATGCTTTACAACGCAAGACCGCCCCAATTGGAAGATCTGAAGGCGATTTTGCACGAAGCGCTCTAAACCGTAAGTCGGTTTGAAGGCCTCTTTTGATGCCAATGTTTCTCATGGACATAAAAAAAGCCACTCGAATCTTTGAGTGGCTTTTTTAAATCGTTTCAAATACTGTTGAGCGATGCCCAGGTTTACAGGGTGTTCGAGGGATTATTCCCGAGGACGAACAGCGCCGGTCAAACCCGAGTAATCTCGGCGATCTTCGCCGTGCCACAAAGGCATTCCAAATTCTACGCGGCGGCGCAGAACTTCAATCTTCTCTTCGGAACCTGCTGGAGCATCGGTTGCACAGAAATCATCACCACCGTCTGGAATGAAATCTTCATCATGACCGTACTTCAAAATAGCTTCGAAAACGTTAGTGATTTTCTTCTTCGGAGTCGTCATTGCTTGTGTATTCCCACGAGCCAAAATTGGAGGAACTAGTTTCTTAACAAACCAACTTTGCAGATGTGGACGCCAATCCTTGACGAAAAATTCGGCCATCCTTCTGGCCACCGACTGCTTTGCTTACATTAAATCTAAAAGGCCGCAATACATCACTTCGATCTAACTGGTGTTATCGTCAACAGGTTTGCTTGGATGGAAGACGAACCGAACGTGGCTCTTGAGCCCGTCCGATGTCAAAAAACCAGGTGAAAAAACCAGGTGAAAAAACCAGGTGAAAAAACCAGGTGAAAAAACCAGGTGAAAAAACCAGGTGAAAAAACCATGTCAAACCACTGCTATCAGATGGCCTGCATTGAAATGCAGAATCATTAAATCGTGAACCGCCGGACTTTCTTGAATGAATTCGTGAAGTTCTAATGAACTTTCCTAAAAAATTTGCTGCAACCACTTGACCGCAGGTCGGCCAAGCACTGCAACGCTTCAGCCACACATTATTTCAGTAAGAAAAGCAAAGTCAAGAAAATGTTTCCGCTTTGGGGCACTTTTCCACACTAATTTCTTGGCAACTGTTTAGAAGTTCGATCGGCTAAGATATTCCAAGGAGACAAGCGGAGCAGGGAATGAAAGGTTATTCCAGAAAAGCTAGAAAAAACCTTAACAAAATGAGGTATCGCGTCATTCAGTGCCCGCGTAGTTCGTCAATGGCTATCGCCTGATTGCGCATCGACATTGAACGCTAATGTTAGAATTCGCTCCATTGGCCCAAGTTACTGATTCGTTATTTAGGATGGTTAGATGTTGTGGTTTCAAAAGACGCTGACGTTGCCCGCTCGGAAGAGGGGCTTTCATTTGGTCACGGATCAGGTTTTGTCACAGCTGGAGGAAGTCAGCAAAGCGGAAATCGGCTTTTTGCAATTATTTTTGCAACATACCTCGGCTAGCCTGACATTGAATGAGAACGCAGATCCAGACGTTCGTCGTGATATGGAGTTGGCGATGAATCATCTGTGTCCAGAAAACTTGGCCTATTCGCACACCTGTGAAGGCCCCGATGATATGCCAGCACATGTCAAAAGCAGTCTGTTGGGGCCTCAATTACTGCTGCCGATTCGGGCAGGTTGCTTGGCGTTGGGAACTTGGCAGGGCATCTACCTTTGCGAGCACCGAGACCAAGCGACGTCCAGACGAATGGTGGCCACCCTTTGGGGTCAGCCACGATCTTGACTTGAACTTGTTCTCCTGGGGAATCCTTCAGTCAATTGATTCATTCAGACCAATGCGTTCCCTGTTAGATTTGAGTCGCTGGCGTGGGAAGTCAAGGTGGCGAACGTCAATGTTAAGGTGTGCCGCTTGTCTGGGTTGATTCTGTTAGCGGAACCTTTCCTGCTGTGCCGGTCGCATGCCTGGGTTGGATTCTTCCAAACTTCCGTTCTGCTTGTTGTCGATAGTCCGTGCTGAAGCTAACGATTGCGTTGGCGGCTGTTGAGGTGGTCATTTTGACCAAACACAGTGAATCAAAAGGATTCCAGCATGCGGCGAACTTTCGGCCAAATATCGACATCAAGTCAATTGCAGTGGCAACCTGCAAGCTGCAATCTTGGCCTGATCGTATCCTGGTGTCGTGGTCGCTTGGTTGAGGTCATCGTGGGAGGCATCGTGGGAGGCATCGCCTTGCTTTCAGCTACTGGCTGTCAGACAACCAGTCGATCGCCGTTCGCGGTAGATCAAGTTGAAGTCAGCAACGCGTGGCGTCAGGCGGGACTGGCTGGCGAAGATCTAGAATGCAACTACCGCGAGGGTTGGCGCGTGGGTTATTCGGATGGCTACGAGGGCACCAATAAACGGCACGAGGCCATGAAGCCAGCAGCTTTTGAAGCTTTCCTGCCAGAGAAACGCAGTATAGCCCATCAAGATTGGCACCGCGGCTATCGAGATGGTTTTTGCAACGCGAGGCAGAATCTGGTGCCATGCGATACGCATAGTGAATTGTTTCAAGGCGGGGGTGAGCCAGAACCGGAGACAGCATTGGGTCCGGGATTCATCCATTCGGAAGCAAATTCCAATGCACCGGAATCCAATGCACCGGAATCCCTTGCCCCGGAATCCCTTGCACCGGAATCCAATGCACCCGGCGCTCCTGGAGGGTGGCAAGCACCCCAACCAAGTCAGGACGAAGTCTTGGTTCTAGACTTATCTGACGTCGCGATGGGAGTTAAGCCAAATCAAACTCGTTTCCAATTACCCATCGTTCACGGCGCTGCCGATGGAGTGGATTCTTCTGCTTTTCAATCAGGCCTGAGTCTCGTTGAGGCAGAAAAGAGAATCGTCCTGCCAAGTATCGATATGGCTTCCGATCGGCCAAGCCGCAGAAGAGGATCTGAGGGGCACGCGATCGTAAGTGCTCGTCCCATGAGAGCCGTTCCTTCACGCAATCAAGTAGCTGCTTCATTAGCACTAAGCGGCAGTGCGTTGATATTGCCTGCGGGTTCGGACAGCCTTGCCATTTCCGCATTAACCCCCTTGAATTTGTCGCCGCCGGTCGCAGCGAACGGTTTGGACTTGACCCGCACGGAGGTCTCCAAGCGGGAGATGCCCAAGCGGGAGGTCCCCAAGTGGGACGTGTCCAATTTGGATGTGTCGGATTTGCCCACACCCAACTGGACGATCGCGGAACAGCCCAATTCCCTGCAGTCCAATGAAGCAGCTTTACCAGTCACGCAATCAACCATCGAAGGTTCGGCAGCGGCGGATTTCCGGAAAGATTCGATGCCCAGCGTAGGCGCAAAGGTCAGTTTCTTAGCCAGCCCTGATCAGAAATCAACGGTGGCTCCAGCAACTGGATTGCCGGAAGCGATGTCGCCGTTTGTTAGCGATACCCAGCGTGCTTGTCGGCAATTGCCAAGCCGCCTGCCGTTGAAACTTCGTGGTAAGTAATGCCGTCGTTTGCATGGGTCGGTTGCAGCTATCTTGGCTTAGGTGCTTTCTTCTACGGTGCGGGCCGGGTCGACGCTGGAACGATTTTTTCCCATCGACTCATACGATTCAATTTGTGAAAGATCCAGTTCGCCTGCGAAAGAATCGCCACGCGTCAATTTGATTTCACCATGTTCGCCTTCCTGTTCGGCAATCACGGCATGGTGACGGATCAATTCTAAGATGGCCAAGAAGATTCCCACAATGGATGACTTGTGCATGCCGGGGCGGAAGATTTCCGAGAACAACGTTTGCCCGCGTTCGTTTAATTTTTCATGGATTTGTTTTACGTAGACATGGATCGGCGTGTCATCGTAAATGATCTCTTGCTGGATCGGCGGTTTGTGTTGCCTAAGGATTCTTCCCACTGCGCTGACCAGATCCCAAAGGGCGACCTCTTGGATGGGTTGATCCTGTGGGGAAACTTCACGCGGTGGCAAATCGTTGGCAAGTCGACTGTACCGCTGCTGCCACTGTTGACTGCGGTCGCTTAAGATCGTAGCGGCGTCTTTGTATTGTTTGTATTCCAGCAAACGTTCGACCAAATTTTCTCTTGGGTCGGACCAATTGGCTTCTTCGTCAAAAGTTTCAGGCTTGGGAAGCAATGCATTGGATTTCATCTCCACCAACAAGCCAGCAATATCGATAAAATCACCAACCAGGTTGATGTCAATCTCTTTTAGGACATCCAGGTATTGGCAAAATTGATCGGCAACATGGGCTAGGCGAATCGTGGAAATATCTAATTCATGTTTACGAACGAGGTATAGCAATAAGTCTAGCGGACCACGGAAGATGTCCAGGTTAACTCGGAAGTCAGGCATGCAAACTTCAAATGCAGACGGGAATGGAATGAAACGGGAACCGACCGATTGTTGAACTAAAAACGAAGAAGAAAATCTAAGCCAAGTAGAGTAAAATGCGTCCGGGCTTGGTTGCTTTGCTCCGTTGTCTACGATACGCCCCAGTCTGTGAATGTCAAAGGGCGATTTGGGCCCGATCAAGCCTGTAGCTACCGACTTCTATTCCAATTTAGACGCTTATGTTAACCTATTTCGGCACGATCATTTACTGGAGGGGTCCATAAGTTGGCTGATTGGGCAAGGTTTAAAATTGAAACCTGGGAACTTGAGAAATGCCTGATCAGGCGTCAGGAACTGGCGGTGTCAGCGCACAACAGGACCAACGACTAGGCCACCGCCCCGACCAACGACTAGGCCACCGCCCCGACCAACGACTAGGCCACCGCCATGCAGGTCGATCTGCAACGAGGCAGATTGGGCGTGCCAGGGGCTTGGAAATTGGACAGCGGTTTGGTGAACTGTTAGGCGACCGATCGTGATCAATCGCACGTTGCGACCCGTGGATGAAACGGTTGAACGGTTGAACGGTCGCATCGAAATGGCAAATGCAC
>JBDNHU010000243.1:0-14397 GCA_041688615.1 Mariniblastus sp.
ACCGTAGGAAAAACCCGGTTTTACTCCGGCGCCGGCCATCCAACAGGTAAAACCGTGCGGGTTATGGTCTCGACCGCTGGCCCCTTTTTGGAAGGTGGGCATTCGTCCGAATTCTGTGCACCAGACAACTAAAGTATCTTCGAACATTCCTCGTCGTTTCAAGTCGGTCATCAAAGCGGCAAGTGGTTGGTCCAAGATTGGACCATGAACATCGTATTGTTTTTTTAAAGTCTTGTGACCGTCCCAGTTTCCAACGCCTTCCCCCATCGCGTACGCGCCGTTGAACAGTTGCACAATACGCACACCCTTTTCCAGCAGTCGTCTGGCCACAATGCAATTTCGGGCAAATCCCATTTTCGTGGGATTGGTTGAATCATCGGCACCATACTCACGTAGCAAGTACTCGGGTTCTTGCGACCAATCCACAACGTTGGGAACAGCCAGTTGCATTTTCGCGGCCAGTTCGTAACTGGCAATACGCGCCTGCAGCTGGTCATCGCCCGCATATTGTTCACGGTGCGCCTGATTCAAAGAACCAATAAAACGGCGCACCGCTTGGTCTTCTTGACTTGAAATGTTGGTAGGTTTGGCCAAGTAGTTGATCGGCCGTTGAGCATTGACCGGGGTCCCTTGAAATTGTGCCGGCAGGAAGCCGGTGCTCCAGTTATTGCCGCTGGATTGGGGTAAACCGCGCGGATCGGGAATTGCAACATAGGAAGGTAAATTATCGCTTTCGCTACCTAGAGCATAACTAATCCATGCACCGACACTAGGAAATCCATCAACCGTGAATCCAGTTGACATAAAATTCTCGCCAGGACCGTGAGTGTTGGTTTTACTGGTCAGCGAGTGAATAAAGCACATGTCATCAGCCAAGTCACCAAGTCTAGGAAACAGATCGCTAATCATTTTTCCTGATTGACCACGGGCGCGAAATTTGTACGGGCTTTGGGTAATGTTGCCATTTTCACCTTGAAAACTGACCTCGGTTTTGCCGGGCATTGGCATTCCGTCGCGTTTGATCAATTCGGGTTTGTAGTCCCAACTATCAATATGGCTGCAGGCGCCTGAGCAGAAAACAATCAGAACGCGTTTGGCTTTTGCAGGGAAATGAGGTGCCCTAGCCGCATAGGGATTTGCGGGGTCGATCATCGGGCGAATTGGTTGATCTTCGGCCAAAAGTTGTTGCTGGCCCAGCAGCTGTAGCAGCCCGATTTGAGCACCGCCCCAACCAAGTGAGCTTAAGAAATTTCGTCGAGCGATAGGCTGGTGCATGAAACGATTCCAGTTAAGATTGTCTTAAGAACACGCCACGGATTGGGTGTGGCAGTGGTTGCGGTCGGTTATTTGGGTGGGACAACCATTTGGGTGGGACAACCATTCACCAATGGGCAAGTGTTCAGCAAGGGTTGGCAATTAAGGCAGTGTCAAGAATTCGTTCGTGTTGAATAGAGCTCGGCACAGTGCAGGCAAGCCGAATTGCCGCACAATCGCGGACGCACCCGCGGATTCGTCTTGGCTTGGCGATCGTCCTAACGTCAATTCGAACGCACGCTGAATTTCTAGCATCTTGCCAGACTTTGGATCCTCACCGGATACATTCGCGTCAATCGAATCGTCACGTACTTCACTTGACCGCCCTGAGGGTGAAAGATTTTGTGACGATCTTTCTGACTCAATTTCTGACTCAATTTCCAACTCAATGCGTTCGGCTAAGAATTCTGCCTGTTGCAAAATGAATGGGCTGTTCAAAAGACTAAAGGCTTGGATTGGTGTTGTGCTTTGTCCGCGAACCGGGCAAGTTTGTCCTCCGTCAGGACTATCGAACGAACCAAAGGTGGCGTCCTGTTCCATACGAATGCGAGTCAAATAGACCATGCGGCGAAATTCTTCCGGGCCGAATTCCAGTTTCGGCGAATAGACTCGGACATAGTTGTCGTTTGGCTGAAAGGTCGAGAAGCCAGGTCCGCCCATCGAAAGATCCAATTTTCCAGTTGCCCACAAAATTGAATCGCGAATCGCCTCGGATTCCAGTCGCCTTGGATTGAATCTCCACAACAAACGACCACCCGAATCCACGGCCGCCGACTCTGGATCTGGCAAATTTGCTTGTTGATAGGTTTTTGAATTCAAGATTAACCGATGGATGTGTTTGGTCGACCAGCGATTGTTTATCAATTGGTCGGCTAGCCAATCAAGAAGGGCTGGGTGCGACGGCGGGGATCCATTGGTGCCAAAGTCGCTGGGGGCGGAAACAATGCCGACACCAAAGTGGTATTGCCAGATACGATTTACGATGACTCGAGCTACCAAGACGTTGTCGTCGGACCCAATCCACTGGGCAAGTGCCAGGCGTCTTTCCGGCTCTAGAGCGTTTTCGGGAAGGTCCAGCGAGCCGAACACTTGAGGAATGTCGGGGCGGACCAATTCACGAGGCGATTGGTGTTCGCCTCGATAAAGTCGATGAACCGGCGGAGGTGTCACAAACATTCCTGCGTAAGCGGTTTGCGCCAGGCGGATTTTCTTTTGCAGCGAATCGATTTTGTTGTCGCTTTCGATGATTTTCAAGTTCAACTGGTCTTTGGTAGTTGCACGATTAATTTGGTCTACGCTTTGGTTGTTGGATTTAAGATCCACCGTGCGGGTAAGAGCAGGCGAAGCGCCTAGGGGTATACGGTCGCTGTGATCAGCAACGGTTGTCCATTGGTCAGGCTGGGTCGCGACTTGAACTCGGTATTGAGTTGCCAAGCGATCTGAGTAACCGCCTTCGCGATCGCGACCCCAAACAACGCACTGCACCCAAACGGCAGAGGGCAATTCGATTTGAATCCAGCCTTTACCATTTTCATTGGAAATCCAACTGTAGTCATTTCCGTAACGACCGTCGTTGATCTGTTCTAGCCGATGCTTACTGCGATCCGGATAATCGCCTGAAGACGTGGCTTTGGTTTGGTTGGAATCCAACGCAACATTGATCCAGTCTTTGCTTGCGGCTTCACCATTGTCATCCCCTTCGGACGGAGGACCATTGCTAGCCCAAATCTCCAGTTCATCTAGGCAGGGTTCAGCCTGGTTGGTGGCTTGGATTTCAAAGCGAACGTATTTGGCAAGCGTGGGGGTGATCCGGTCAATGTTCTGGCGCACATTGACGGCGATCCTAAGTTCAGCCGGTCCCTGGCCGGTTGACGAAGTTTCACTCGCAGGCACATGTTCAAGGTTTCTGGCGATCGGTTCAAATTTTAACGATTGATTTCGCAGTTCATTTCTTTCCGCGATCCAGGTCTCAAGCTTCCGTTCTGATTGGGCATCTGTGGCCGAAGTGATTCGACGCTCGCCATGTTGTAATCCAGCGAAAACCGCCTTCAACGCGTAATAATCCGATTGCTCTAACGGGTCGAACTTATGTTTGTGGCAACGAGCGCAAGCTAAAGTCAAACCAAGGAAAGCGGTCGAAGTTGTGCCCACAACGTCGGCCAGTTCATCTTCACGTTGCATCATGGTCAAATTGATGTCAGGACTTTTGACCTGATCCCAGGCACCGGACACCAGAAAACCGGTGGCAGCATCATGCCCCAATTGGTCGCCAGCAATCTGAGCGGCGGCAAATTCATTGAAAGGAAGATCTTGATTCAAAGCATTGATCACCCAGTCACGGTAATGAAATGCGCTTGGGCGTTCCTGATTCATTTCGAATCCATGTGATTCGGAAAATCGAACCACGTCTAACCAATGTCGGCCCCAGCGTTCACCAAACTGAGGACTGGCTAAGACGAATTCCACCCATTCTTGAAACGCGTCCGAGTTGGTGGAGTTCTGGAATTCTTGGATTTGATCGGTAGTCGCCGGCAATCCCAAAACATCGAAGAATAGTCGGCGAATCAAGGTGCGTTTGTCTGCTGCGACTGAACGCTGTAGGCCTTTACTAGCCAATTTTTTATCAACAAAGTAATCGATCGAATAGGCAGAACCGGGCAACGCCTGTGGGACAGGATTCAAAGCCCCATTGCTTTGTTGGTCCGTGCCAGGCATTTTCAAGTCAAGTATTGCTGTTTCTGCTACGGTTGAGTCTGTGCTGGTTGAGTCTGTGCTGGTTGAGTCTGTGCTGGTTGAGTCTGTGCTGGTTGGCGAGAAATTCAGCGGCTGCAAAGACCAAGGTTTATCGCCTGATACCGTTTCTCCGGCAAGGCTATCCGGCCAATGGGCTCCAGCATCGATCCATCTTCGCAGGATATCAATTTGCTGGGAGGTGAGTGGGGCCTGATCGGCCGGCATTTCGGGCGGAGTTCCCGAAATCAGTTCAACCAAATGGCTCGTAGTTGCACTGCCAATTTGGATGGGTCGTTCGCCAGAATTTGCCGTCCCCATGGCGGCAGATCTTATATCGAGACGATAATTTCCCTCTTGCGTGTCGGGTCCGTGGCAATCGATGCAGTGATCAGCGAATATCGGTTTCACTTGAGTTGCAAAGTCGATCGGTTGGTCACTCGTGGAATCTTCGTCACGCTTTGAATCTTCGTCAAGTTTTAAAGGATTGGTTCGATCATCTGCCGAATTTTCGATCGAAGTAGTCGGTGGTGCTGCCGCTTGGCTATCTTGGGAATTGATAGTCTCTTCCAGCGTGGTACCTTGGGCACCCACTTGGGCAAGGGCTTGATTTTCCACGACTGTTAAAATCAGCGGAAGCCAAGCCGCGATCCAAAGACACCGAGACAGAAAACGCCAATCGGGAATAGAATTCCCTTGAGAAATCATTCGGCGTTTGAGGTAGGGCATTGGGTGGGGGAGTTTCATCGGGGCCTCGCTTTCAATGTTCATTATAGGTCGAATTTCTTCCGGTAACCATGCCATAAGAAGGAAGAACTGATTTTTAGCTAGAACTACGTTCGGTTGCTTGCCCTGGGTTGGCGTTATCTAGACGGGCGTTATCTAGACGGGCGCTAGGAGTGTGGCGGCGTGGTTATTGGGAGTCGCCTGGCAGGTGGTGGACCGTCATCAAAGCGAGAATCCAAAGAAGAACCTCTTGCTGTCTGAATCGGTCAGTCGGACAGGCAAACGCGATTAGTGGGAATACAACGACCGCGAAATTTCTATTCTTTGATCCAGGTTCTAAAAAAAAGATTCAACCGCTTTCGCCTGAATAAACGCAACCGTTCTTGGCGATTTGGAATGCTTGGCACAATAGATTTGAAGGTGATTTGGCGAAACAATGCATGCCAAATTTGCCTTTCCAAAAGCGTTCGTGCAGTCTGCAGTTTTGGTTCCCAGAAGAAAAATAATTCAGAGATGGCTGGATGCACTGCGTAGCCATCTCTGAATTGTGTTGACCAACAAGATTAAAGTAAAAGCCTAGCGAAGCTTTTTCCAAGACGAGTATTTATTTGTTTGGTGTGGGTTCATCTTGGTTCTGTTCCAGGATCTGCCGAGTGGGATTTTCTGTGGTGACTCCGTTTTGGGGAACTTCACCGTGTGCGGCCCAGACGATTGCGTTGAGCACAACCTTACGAAAATTTTCGTCGCCCCAATTCCAATGGAAATGTCCACCAGTAAACCCAAAGCCTCGACCGCTGTCTTCACGTTGGAACGCCCAGGCGACGTGCTGGATTTCGTGGTTTGCCATTGCTGTGCGAACCGCCTGATTTCCACTGTGTGGACCATCGGTTCGTCGCATTGTGTCCTGGGGTGGATGAGCCGAAAGGATGGGGGTAACGCCTTCCATGTTGTCGCTAAAACGCATGTGAAAATACCATTCATCATTAATTTTGAATGGCTTGACCCCTTGGCTGATCGGGTGTTCAGGGAACGTTGTGAATTCTGCATCCCAGTGTGGATTGACTGACCAGTCGGTCTCGAAATAGCCACCCATCCACTTCAGAAAAGCGTCGCCGGTTGCACCTTTGGGGGTTTCCACTCCATAGTGAATGCAAACCAATCCGGCTCCCTTTTTCATCAATGCATCAAATTCTTGGATGTGCGGGTTCAGCACATGGCCTCCGCCACCATCACAATAGACAATCACTGCATCGGCATCATTCAAAGTCGCCATTCCCTCTTCGGGCCAACCGTTTCGGATCACCGAGACATCGAAGTTTGGCATTGCGACTGCCAGCGAATTGGCCAGCAGTTTGCAGCCGGCGTAATGTTCATGCGAACCGTATCCGTGGCTGGGACGGCCGGCAATAAAAACCACTTTCTTTTTCGTTTGGCTATCCACGGCTTGAGTTTTTGATTCAGTTGCAGGTTCTGATTTCAATTTCTTTAGGCGGATGTTTCGGAACTGGACTTTCATTGCTGGACCGGCATGCAGTTGTAGTGCAATGATGCCTTTTTCGCGACGTTCCTGGCTATCGTTGTCCGTGCAGTCAGCGGTAACCACATCGTTGATCTTGTGAACGAAGTGAAAACCCTTAGCGCTAATTGAATATCGGTTCCAGTCCTCTTTTTTGATCTTCGTTTGAATTTCTTTTGAATTGCCCAACGTCTGAATTACATTAACGTCAAATTTGCCGTCGTTTCGAACCAGTTCTGTCTTTTGACCGCGATTGGCCAAGATGCCACGGAATCTTTCACCGTACAAAATGCCAGAATAAGTATCCCCAGCTTCGAAGTCGCCTTGGTAACCACCGACGACCCATTTCTCTTTTTCCGGTTCCACTTCAAAACTTCGATACTGGATTCCTGAATTGCCGTTAATGATTTTGTATTCCAATTGCAATTCGAAGTCTTGGACGTCGCCGCCGCGCCAAATGATAAATGTATTGCCTGGCGTTGGATTTTCTGCGGTCGTTTGGCCAGTAAGGGTGCCTTCTTCAACTCGCCAAAATTTCGGATTGCCATCCCAGTTTTTCAAAGATTGGCCGTCGAAAATTGTTTCGAAACCGTCTTCTTGAGCTGCCACGAGGGGGGAATGCGAGATCGTTAGGGGGAGTAGAAATAATGCTAAAAGGGACAGGAGCTGCGGAATTTTCATGGGGACCTCGAAATCACGGAAGGGAAGGATCGTCGCAGAGGACCGATTTAAGTAAACGTCTGCTTTGAGCGAACATCGACCTGATCGACGCAACGATTGGGGGTTAATTCTTAGGGGAGCCACTCAAGACTTGTCAAATCGCGGGGCTTGTCTAAACGCGGGCGTTTCCACTGCCGGTATTATCCAAAGATCGAACTAAACGTCTGGCGTCGAGTACCAAACTAAAGCAAACCTTGGGCGAAATGAAATTGGAAGTCATTAACTTTGCACCAAGTAATCGAATTCTAGCACTGGCGTGATCGTGAGCGTTGGTTGGGTTCGTCTTTGGGGGAATTCAATTTCAGCCTTCGTCTTCGTTTCAGAAACGCTGCCAGTTCAACATATGTCCAGTTCAACATATGTCCAGTTCAACATATGTCCAGTTCAACGGATAGTTTGCGGATCTTTCCAGCGGTTGTCTCTTGGGTCGCCCAGTTTACTTACGGCACGTTTACTTACGGCACGTTTAACTAAGCCAAGGTAATTTGCGGCTGGAACGCGTTAGGGGAATGATGGGAACGGTAAATACCCACCACAGGCTGTATCTGAGCAGGTAACCAATTATAACTATAAGGATGCCGTGCTGATATCGGCTGCAGCATGGTCTTTTTGAAATCGAATGATTGTCGTTTTCAAAACCTGCCTATCATCCATTTTGGCCGAAAATTCTCGCCTTTTCACTGATTGGGTTCCCTTAATGAAAATTTTTGCATGTTTAGTTTTGCTATTGGCTTTGTTTCCTTCGTCGTTGCGGGCCCAGGATTCGGTGGATCCATGGCAAGAGAAGAAGGCGAAGCAATTTAAGCCTCTGTCCGCTGAACAGACCGCCGCGATGGAGAACGCGTTTCCCAGTCAAGCGACCGCTAAGCCCAAGAAGGTTCGTCGGGTTTTGATGTTTTATCGTTGCGAAGGCTTTATCCACAATTCGATTCCGTATGCGAATTATGCGATCCAAAAAATGGGCGAAAAGACGGGTGCGTTTACCGTTGATTTGGCGGATACCTACGACGTGTTCACCGCAGAAAATTTACAGCAATACGACTGCATTCTGTTGAATAACACGACGGGTATGGTCTTTGAAAACGCAGAGCAACAAAACGCTTTTTTAGACTTCATTGCCAATGGAAAAGGTCTTGCTGGGATTCATGCTGCCAGTGATAACTTTGGACGTCACCCGGATTGTCGAGCCTTGGTGGGAGGTGAATTCGGTGGCCATCCTTGGAACGCCGGTGGAAATTGGGCGTTCAAGTTGGATGATCCGAAGCACGTGTTGAACGTCGCTTTTGGTGGTAAAGGCTTTTGGCACATGGATGAAATTTATCAGTACAATCCCAAGACCTATGAAGGAACGGGTGTGTTACGAATCTTGGTTAGTTTGGATATGAACCAAAACGAAGTCTCGAAATTGATTAATGATGGCCCTCGAGAAGTACCCGTTTCGTGGGTGCGGACTGCGGGAGATGGCCGAGTGTTTTATACGAATTTTGGTCATCGCGAAGATACGTTCAACAAGCCAGCGATCCTTCGTCATATGTTGGACGGAATTCAATATGCGATTGGTGATCTTCAGGCCGATGCGACTCCAACGGCTAAGATGAAAGATCTTCAGCCAGCACTTTCACCAACAAAGTAGTTCCTTCCCCATCGGTAGACGCTGTTCCCTGGGTTGACGCAAACGGTTTGCGATTGGCCCGAGGGATTTTTTGCGCCGCAGGTTTCTATCTTTGAAATGTCTACGTCAACGATCGTTTAAATAGCGGGCAGGACAAATCGCGGGTTGGGCAGAAATCAAAAAGGGTAAGTCGAAAAAGAGAATCGACTTACCCTATACAAGTTAAGCTTATCTGGATGTTGCTAGGCAAATGCAGTTCCGAAGTGTACCTGTCAATCGCGGATGGGATTTAATCGTTGGAAGGCAATTCCATCACTTCAATTTTACGGATACCGACAATACTGCCTGGGTCGTGTTGCTGGAATGCAAAATGTCCTGGCCCGAATTGCTTTTCGAAATCCATGTATTCGTACAATTCGTCGCCGTTGATGGTTACCTTGATTCGAGTCATTTCGCGTCCACGCCACACGTCATCACGAACTTCTAATTCATAAGTGAACCAAGTGTCGGGCTTAACGATTTGTTTGTAGACATGGCACATTCCGTAGATCGAACCGGTCCGGATCGGGTCACTGTGCGTGGAATCGATTTGGGCTTCGTAACCGTCCAGAAATCCGGGTTCGGGTTTCGCGCGAAAGTACAAACCTGAATTGCCTCCATCATTGATCTTTATTTCCGCTCGGTAGCGAAAATTCTTGTACGGTCCGGTTGTCGATGTCAGCATCGACACTTGTCCGCCACTGACGATGATACCGTCTTTGACTTCCCATTTGCTGTCCTTACGGCCAACAATTTTCCAACCATCAAGAGTCTTCCCGTCAAACAAAGAAACCCACTGGGCTGCCTTTACTTGGTCTTGTGCATCGAGCGAAACCGCCGGCAGCGTCAGGAATAAAAACAGGCATAGGAACATAAGACGAAAAACCGATTTCGACAAAGTCATACGAAAGGTCCAATTCTGGGTGAATGTTCGTGGGTGAATGTTAAATCGTAAACACTGGAAACTAACGTAAATCCTGTGGCCATCAAAGTTTCCAGCCCCATATTTTAGTGCTTGTAGCGGACGGATGCAAATCCGTTGGGGTCGTAAATTCTTCTGCACCCAGTCGCCGAAGGCTTGCGAGTCGGGCGTTTTGGACTGGCACAAGCTATGTTCGATCAGAATCCAGTCTAGCTGGTAATTTCTGGACGTTAACGCCGTTGCAACGAGTGTTGTTCTGCTTAAAAAACCGTTGTTCGAATCCAGAGGGTTTTGCCGCGTCGAGATTTTCATGGCACTTGCCTGGGGCATCATCATTGTCCGCACAAAGTCTGGTGTCGGGAATGATTGCCTGTCCCCATCAAGATGTAGTTTGAATTTGAATTTGGCCAACGTGAATTATTGATGTGGATCACATGCGATCGTTTTTTTGTTTGCTAGAGTAATTTGGTTAACTCCTTAGTTCACACCCATCGGAAATTTGGCTGGAAAAAAACGAATTCAATCTTTCGATCACGTTTCTACTGTGGATGACCTTTGGCACTTCGCGACCGAACCAGTAGGTACTGTGTTCTAATCGACTGTCGGGAAATCAATGAATTCGGGTGGAACCGCGTCGGTTAGCCAAACGCCATTGGCGGAAATGTAGAATGCTGTCCAGCTTGTTCCATCTGCATCGCGTGGACGAGGAGAATGATGGACTTTCCGCGTCGCTGAGCGACAATATTTGCGGTTGCGCGTTCGGCACTCAGGTGCATGTGATTCCTAGATTGCTTTCCAATTCCCTGAATTTGACTGCTGGAAAGAAATGCGGCAACTGTGCCATGAAACAGGATTTAAGGAGGTGTTTGGGGCGGAAGACCCAAGTCGACACGATCGATCGAATGACCTTGACTTGCGCGAAATGTCTCGGCCGCAGCCTTGGCCATCGCAATTCTCCTGTTCCACGATGATCAATTGGTCGCAAAACAGATTCCCAAAATCACGCTAACTTGTCACCCAAAATACCCAAAGCTTGCGTCGGCCCTGATCGTGTCGAGCGTTTGGGCGGCATCACCGACGACGATCAGAACCTTGGCTGACGTTGGCATTTGCCATGTTGAAACTTAAGCCCAAGCGAGTTTACAACTGCCCGATTAACTTGTCCAGGTAATCCCGACTGCGATTGATCTCAGCTGTCACAGCGGGCGCTGTTTCCATGATCGGAATTCCGCGTGGAACTGGGTGCATAAAGATCTCCGTCCAGCCCGAGTAGTCGAACCGTTTCAACGCGGCAAGTAACGGACCAAAGTCGAGTTTTCCGCGGCCCGGCATTTGCAGGAGTTCCTGTTCTTTGGGCAGCTTCTCATGGCACCCCATCCCGTGTTGCCATGCATAGAACACGGCAATCGAATCACCCAGTGTTGCAATCAATTCGCTCAGCAGAATTTCATCCTGCGGCAAGTGGTATGCAGCCAAGGCGATTCCCAGATGCTTCGATGGCCGCAATTCGGCTAGCCACTTCAATGAGTCCGGTGACTGGATCAAATTGTTCGCATGATTTTCGATGGCGATCTTCACACCGGTCTCTTCGGCCACCGCCAGATGCGGCTTCATCTTCTCGATGAATTCCTTCACGCTTGCTTTCAACTCACTTCCCTGCAAACCGGCTGGTCCTTTGCCACCAGTGACGATCGTTTGGCAACCCAAGCGCCTAGCCAGTCGCATTTCGTCCTGCAGACCGAATGGGCCCAGTTTGTACTGTGTGATACATCCCAGTGTGATGTCGTTTTGTTTCAACATCGATGCGAACTTCTCCTCGCCCAGATCGTCGAGTTGTTCGCGCTGGTTACCATGCATTTTAGGCCAGATATCGATCGCGGTCGCTCCGGTCTTACGGACTTCCGGCAGGATTTCACCAACGTACTGATAGCCGTACATGCACGAACCAAGGATGTACTTCAATGAAAAGGGTTCGTTGCCGGCAGCCTGCAATGGTCGCTGAAGCAATGGAGTCGCTATCGCAGCCGTTGCCGCGAGATTGAACTGACGTCGAGAAATGGAAGGCATGGGAGTCTGTTCCCCTTTCACAATAGGCTTGTGTCCAGACGGTTCGATGAAAACGAACACCGCGTTAATCGAGAGCGGGCAACTACGTGATCTCAAACCCGTTGCGTTGTTCCCGCTGCCGCATCGAATTGGCTTGGACGTCATCAACAAACGCTTCCTGGTCCGAATTCCATTTCAGCGGACGTCCCAGACGCATTGAAATGTTTCCCAGGTGGCAAGTGCTGACGCTGCGATGCTGGCTCTGGACATCCGAGATCGGTGTGTCACGCGACTGCACACAATCAAAGAAGTTACCCATGTGATTGATGATCGCGTCCAGCTTTCCTGCTCGCGCCGGCCGCTGAAGGTTGTCGTTGGTATAGACCTTCCAGTCTTCGCGAGGGAGCGGCTTTGTAGCGAGTGCTTCCAGGGGAGCGCCAGTGATCTTGCCGCGATTGACAAACAATCGGCCTTCATCGCCGGTGAACAGGATGCCGTTGTCACCGGTATCTGCTACTGTCATCCTCACGCCATTGGCGTACTGGTATGTGACATTAAAATCGGTTGCGACATTGTAGCCATTGGCGACGTTTGGCATGACGCCGACGCCATTGATTTCGACGGGATACGAATCAATCGCCCATTGTGCGATATCGATATGATGGGCTCCCCAGTCCGTCATCTGCCCCCCCGAATACTCGTACCACCAGCGGAATGTGTAGTGCGACCGTTCTTCGAGATAGGGAACATCGGGTGTTTGTCCTTGCCATAAATTCCAGTTCAAATGGACAGGCGGAATTCGGGGAATAAACGATCCACTGGTCACATTCTTGCCCAGCACCACTTCGACGGTTTGCAGTTTACCGATGCGGCCACCGCGCACCATCTCGACGGCCAGCCGAAAGCGATCGTCACTGCGTTGCCACGAACCGACTTGAACCACACGTCCGGTTTCTTTCACCACGTCTCTAAGCAGCTGGCCTTCGTTGATGGTCAGGGTGAGTGGTTTTTCGCAGTAGACATCTTTGCCAGCGCGGCAGGCGTCGATCACCATTTTGGTATGCCAGTGATCCGGGCTGCCGATCGTGACAACATCGACATCCTTGCGTGCCAGCAGATCTTGGTAATCCTCACTGCTGTGCGGCGTGCTTCCGAACGCTGCCTTGGCCTGATCTCGAACGTTGCGGTCCACATCACAAACTGCGACGACATCTCCATACAACTGCGCTTTGTTGGCGATCACACTGCCCTGGTAGCGCAGCCCGATGCAACCGATGCCCAAACGTTCGACTTTGTGTCGCGGCTTCTCGTCCGCCGACGCATTCTGTGGCGAAGCCAAACCCAGTAGTGGCGAGCTTCCTAACAGCGATCCGCTGAGCAGCGTCGATGCGACGAAACCTCGTCGAGAAAGTGATGAATCCGGCATGCTTGCTTCCCGGGGATAAAGTTAATTGGGTTGACGATTGTATATTTTAAATAGACGTCACAAGTGACGATATTCCGAATTTGCGTCGTTCCTTTCCAGTATATTACCACACTCGGTTAGCAAGGGCTTGCCCAAGAGAGTTGGACGGACGCGTCGTGTCACTTTGCTGATCGGAGCACGAAACATCTCGCGCCGATGGGCGTGAACTTTTGAGTGAAGTGAAGTAATAATGGCAGGAACACGGGCCTGAGTCATTGTTGGTAGAAGACAATGACCTGGAGGCATGAACTCAAGCGTGGCCCAGAAAATGGGACGATGACTTCGGTTTGCTTCGCGTGGGCAGCACCGCAAGCGGTGAAGAGTGCAAGAGTGGAGACGGAAAGGAGTCAGTGGGGACGGAAAGGAGTTAGGACTCTTTTTTGGGTCTGCCTCTTGGATTGAGGGTTGAATGCAATTTTAGTTTAGGGGCTATTTTCAAGGTCCACTGCGGGTCGCCCAGCGGTGCGCCTCGGTCGACGCTGTTGCGAACGGACTGAAGCTCTTTCTCCGACAATGCTGCATTGAATCGCTGTTGCCAGTTAGGTGAGCGGGGAACCGGCCACGCAGAAAGCCGTTTCGGGTCGGGCTCCGGCCCAGCCAGCCATCGATAGAGTGAAACCCATTTCCAATCCGCCGCTTTTTTCACCAGGCCCACTCGCAAGGCGTTTCGTTCGACATGGCGGCAAAGCGTCAGGAAATGGCGGTCATCCTGAACCGGAAAACCTTTGAATCGCCCCTGATAAATATGGCCTTGTCCGCCCGAGTGTTAATGGGCATGCAGTCGCATCGTGTGAGTCAGTCAAACCCAGCCCAAAAAGTTGCTCATTCCGCCATTCTTGCCTGGTTTGAGTACCAAATGCCAATGATTGGGCAGCAACTGGTAAGCCAAGATCTGACGGGGATAGCGCTGCAGTCCCTCGTCCAGGATGCGTTCAAAGGCGTCGGAGTCCTCGGGCTTATGAAAGATCGCTGCACGGGCATTTCCACGATTCAAAGCACGGTAAATGCCGCCCGCCTCATCTACTCGTTTGTGTCGACCCATGCCCCCATCCCAAAACCATCGTGGCCCAAAAAAAAGAGTCTTGCCAAAAAAAGAGTCCTGACCCGAATGGCACGGGCCTAAGCGTCTAAGCTGCTGTGGCGTAACGGTTTCGGCTCGGATTGCGGGGGCCTTTCATCAGCTTATAGTTCTTCGGTCGGCGTTTGAGTTCTCTTTTTTCTTGGCGGCCGGGACGGTTGCCAACTCCTAATTCGGATATCACTTCTAGCAGATTATCCCACTGTTGTTCTCTTCGGCCTGAAGCGAG
>JBDNHU010000244.1:0-12185 GCA_041688615.1 Mariniblastus sp.
CACGGAAGTGGTGATTTCGGAGCTCAGTAGCTGGCCTACGTTTTCCTTCGCACGGACGCTCAAGACAGACCGGTCACCCGATCCGCCCCTCCGCTGAAGGCCGAAGTGGTTGGCTAAACCTTCTTCGTAAGATACTTTCATTCTCTACTCCAAACCGGTTTTATCCCGGCACACCTTGACACCTTAAAGCGTCGTCGTGTCAAAAACGGAAACGGTACGTGACACCTTAAAGCGTCGTCATCGGCAGCATCGGCTCCGTTTTTGTAGAGGAATTGGCCAAGCGCTCCCACGAAAGCCGCGACGGCGAAACAGATGATGGCGGATAGAGGCGTGTTCAAGAAGTCCTGTTCGATTTTGAGTGAGGCGGCACAGAAACTTTTAACCAGATGCCGCTTTGCCGCTTTTCTTCAACATTGCCGGCTAACCATGCGTTTTCCGAACAAGGCCGACAATCAACTGGAATATTTCCAAAGCATGATCCCTGCACCTGCCCAGTAAAAAGCCGTGAACGCAGCGGCTCCCCCGAGCCATTGTTTCATATTGAAACGTTGACCGCTTTGGACGCTTTGCTTTACGAACCACAGGAAGGGCAGCGCAACGGGAAACCCAATGAGAAACGCCCATTCGAACGCAAGACTTAGACGACGACAAAGCAAAAAATACCCCAGACATGTCAAGACAAACGCTACGAGGGTAAGCCTCGCCACCCAAGGCCGTCCGTTCCATGACAAATCATTGTTTTTCAGTCGGCAGATAACACACTCGAAGGCGATCAGCAACACGATCGGCCAACTGAAATAGAACTCCTGAAGCCAACGTCCATACAGCGTTGTCCCCAGAATGCCGAAGGTGAGAGCCAACGTCAAAAATACAGGCCGCGCTGGAATTCGAATCAACATTTTCGAAACCGTGACGGCTAACAAAGGGGCTACAACCCAACCAAGGAGCAACGACATGAAATACCAACGCGTCAGCCAAGAGGCCTTTGGTGCCGTCATCGCATAAGTCGGCTCGGTCCCGAGAATCATGGCCGATAAATCAATAAATTCCGGTTGCCAAATGGCGGCGGCAAACTCGATTTCGTCCTCTGGAAGGCCCAGATCATCGAGATCACCAAGATACACGCACACTGCCTTGGAATGGTTCCGAACGAAAACACATCGGTTCATCAAAGCCGGCTGAACCCAACAGATTTCTCCACCCAAAATTCGAGTCCGCGCGAGTTGCACGAACGAATCGGGTTGTGCTTTGCAAAGGATCAGTTCACCAGTATCGTTGAATAGAATCAGCTTTCCGTCTGCATAAAGCGTGCTTACATGTCCGACGTCGGTTTCTTCGCTCGTTGATTGGCTGGAAACAAATTCATCGTCGGTCAATTTCCGTCGACTAATCGTCCCGTTCGTCCAACGAGTTTGTCCAGAAACAAAGTCGATGCAAGCAAACTGGCCGCGTGAGGGACGGTGAACTTTTGATTGAACGTCGCGCAGATCAAAACCGTATAGTTCGTCGCCAACCAAAACGCTTGATGCGACGTCGTTGGACATCGTATCGATCTTGTAGACAGTTTTCAATCGAATGCTTCCTGAGTCAGACGACAGTTGGAACAATTGTGAGCCAGCCCGAAACGGCCCCGATAACCACAGATAGGGCTCCCGGTAAATTGGCCAAGCGGAATGCTCGTCGTAGTCAAAAGAAATCTTGAACTTAGCCAGTTGAAACCCATCCGCACGATCAAATATGCAAAGGCTGTTCTTGAAATATCCAACGATGAGTTTTCGCCCTCCCAACTCGATCGGCAATGCAGAACAATAGCTGATCTGATCGTTTCCAGCGTTCCAAACCACCGATCCATCAGTTTCGTCAAAAGCGACCATCGAGGCGTCAGGGCCACCGATTGGCAAAATGACTTTTCCTTCAATGCAAACTGGAGAGCAGGCATAGCCAAATTCTACGTCAGGTGCGCCGAACTTTTCAGCCGCGTCTACGGACCAAATAGGTTCGCCCGTTGTCATGTCGAGACATCCAACAACACCAGATGGTGAAGTAAAGAAGACTCGACCTCCGCTGATCGTTGGAGTTGATCGAGGACCTGGATAAAGTGAAGCTGGTTGATAGGGCCACGCGTAGCGATGTTCCCAGATTGTTTCCCCGTTTTTCGCGTTGATGCAAACGACGAATTGACCGGAAAGCGATTGATATTGAGTGTAGACTCGTTCGGCCTCGCCGACGAAGGATGAATAGCCGGCACCTAATTCCTTGATCCAAAGTACAGGCGGTCCTTTGTCTGACCAATTGTCAACGATGCCGGTTTCCGAAGAATGGCCATCAAATTTGTCACCACGGAAAAACTTCCAACTGTTCGTTTCTTGCGCGAACACGCCAGTGCCAAGTACCGGGGCCATAATCCAAACACACACACAAATCATAGTGCAGGACATTCTATATTTTAAAAACTTGTTTTGATTCACGATCACTTTCGCATGTCACTGAACATTTCGAATCCAATTTTGATAGCCCACTCAATCGGTTTTGGCTTTGTTTAATCAACAAATCTCCCGATTCAATTTTACAAGATATGTGGCGGGAATGTAGACGATGCCGTCGCTCTTCTCGGATGTTTCTTAAGAGTAAAAACATCGGAAATTCGGTTCCAACAAAACGTCGTTCTCGGCAAACCAAACGGGAGCAATGAGTTGGTGAGATTAGTGATTGATTTAAGAAACAACTGACGAAGTTGAGGCCAAAGAATTTCGATGCTCATTCCGATTGAGCTACGATGCCGCCAATGCCGGCGTCGGCGGGATTCGAACCCGCAACCGTCGAGTTGAATGTACTCCATCCCATCGAATGTACTCCATCCCTCGAGTAGTGGGCCCGTGCGTAAAAATCATGACCCAACTCCGCTCGAAGCCAGCTCGTGGGAAAGTTTTTCCCGCGCTGAACGCTCTCTCCGACGCCGCCGCGAAGTCAAACGCTCATATGTTACGCGATCTCCTTCGGCGTTCTCGCGTCGGATATTCAGAAAGCTAGTTTGTAGTAGATGATTGCAGTTATAGCGATGACGATGTCGATGACAAGTCTAAAATCCCATGTCAGATTGATCAAGTCCTCATTGTCAGTTGCGGTTCGAGCAAAGAGCATCAGGAAAACATTCGCGCAACTGGTCAGGGAAAATGTGATAAATGCGAGGAGGGGCAAACCTGCCCAACCCAAGTTTTGCCCCGGAGCCGGTTTGTACAACGAAACGACAATGATGAAGCCGATCAAAAAGTTGGCCGCCCATGCAATTGCGATGACCGGGCGAATGAAGGAAGGTAGCGCGGGGCAATTGCGAGAAATTGCCAACGGCGATGGAGTGTCGCCACGCCAGACCGTAAACCATGTCAAGCACTGGGAGGTCAATTGAGCGGGAATGATAATCACCGCAAGTGGAATCCACCATGAGGGCGGGATACTGTGCATCGATTGCTGCGGACGAGTAATGAATACGATTCCAATAAGGGTAACCGATGCCAAGGCGGCAAACATCGCATTGAATGTAGCGGCGGCATAGTAGCCAGTCGTTCTGATGCTCGATAGTTGTTGGTGCATTTGTCGCAAAGTGAGTTCAAGCGGTACATTCAATACAAGTGCCAGGCGCGCAAGTTGACATTCAATACAAGTGCCAGGCGCGCAAGTTGAGATGGTATCCAGTTGCCTCGCAAGCACATCGGTTGGCGGCAAGAGGGATGCAGCTATGTCTAAATCTCATCGGTTGGCAATGTTAGGGCAAGCTTCGTATGAATCTCCAAGCTGAGAGATCGGTTTTGGTTTCGGGAAGAGATTCGACCCATTCAGGGTCACAAAAACGCGGGGGATCGGGTCCGGAGGTGTTCGCTTCGCTCGACCTCCGGCTAATAGATCAAACCCTTTCAGGGTAAGGCTTGCGGTTTCTTCGATTGTCACCGAGGGGGAGAGTACTTCGATTTGGTTTTTCATCCCGATAGGGATCGTGAGCCATTAGCCGCCGGTTGAGGCACGACACCGGCGGTTACTATCTTTATAAAGCGTGTGGACCCTGAAATGGTCCAAGATTAAAGAGTAGGATCGTGTCGAAGAACGCGAATGTTTTTCGCACGATACGCTCCAGTGGTTTGATTGGCATCCTGGTTTCCAATGCCTCCCCCGCAGGACGGTACGTCGTTGGCCTAGACTGCGTCTCACCATCGGAATAATTCATGCTGGTCCGTTGTCCCAAGGCGTCATAAGCATAGGCCGTGGATTTGCTTTGGGCATCAGCGTAAGTAGTTTCCTTGGTCATCGCATCGATCGATTTGACCAAGCGACCATCGGCCTTGTAGATTGCCTGCCACTCAAACAGACTGTCTTTTACGCCGACTATGTTTCATACGATAGTTCGCCCAAGTGGTTTCTTTCGGTCCACTTTGCCGGATCGTGGCAGCCAACGTTGCGATGGAACCGACACTTAGTTCCGGTGCCAACGATCAGTCATCTGGCATTCAACAAACGTCGTGATGGAATTGGTTTGCAAATCCAGCGCATGCCGGCAATCTCTTTCCCGGGTTTACCGTTAGCCATTTATATCAATCTGTTGATTGAAACGCCGTTCAGCAAGTCAAGAACCAAGAATCAGGGGATGGCTTGCCCGCAACCTAACGGGGAAGCGGCGATTTAAAACTGGTGCCCAGGCTTGGGGCCATTCTCAGTCAACGTCAGCATTTCGGGCCCATCTTCAGTCATCAATATCGTGTGTTCAAACTGAGCCGACACTTCTCCATCGGCAGTTCGAACCGTCCATCCGTCCTGTGGATCTTCTACGGTCAACGCGATCCCACCATTGATCATTGGTTCAATCGTAAAGCACATCCCGGGTTCGAAATACTGCCGACGTGCTTCATTGGTGGGCACATGTGAAACATTGGGCGGTTGATGAAACCGGCGACCAATTCCATGTCCGACATACTTATCAACGACACCAAAATCAAATTGTTGGGCATATTGGGAAATAACTTCACCCACAACCGAGACTCGGCACCCCGGTTTCAAGGCAGCGATGGCTAGGTACAACGAATCGAAAGCACACTGCACGATTTGGCAGACTTGATCGTCTACCTTTCCAATGATAAACGTTTCGGACTGGTCGCCATGCCAACCGTCCACAATCGTCGTGATGTCGACGTTGACAATGTCGCCGTCCTTCAGCGAACAGGAACCAGGAATCCCGTGACAGACGACCTCATTAATACTGGTGCAACACGAATTCGGAAACGGGTGTTGGGGCCCGCCATACCCTAAGCATGCGGCAACATGACCGTGATCAGCGGTGAATTGACGCACGATGTCGTCAATTTCTATTGTGGTAATTCCCGCTTTGACCCAAGGGCGTAAATGATCCATCAATGACGCGTTAAATTGCCCGGCGGCGCGCATGCCATCACGTTCGGCGGTTGTCAGTTTCACTTTTTTTCGCTTGATTAGCATGCCTAAATCCGAATAGATTACTGAAAGAGTCGTTCCAATTTAGCCCCCGAAAACGTCCAGATCCGACGTTAACCTGCTCAGCTACCGTCCAAATCGGAAAGACCAGTTTATCTAATACTTCAGATAATTTCAGTAGTCTTTTGGGCATGCAGCAAGGGTTTGTCCGATTTGACCGTAATCGCAACAAAAGCGGCATCTACGTAAACCAGTGAAACTTTGCTAACGGTAACAAGTCATCCCCGCTGGCCGCCGGCAGTCTGTCCGACTTAGCGTTGGCTGGCCCCCTGCCATTCTTTGAAGCTGATTCGCTGAACCGGAACCCCAGGCAACGAATCCAAGAACTGGCGGCCATAGCCCTTGCTTTGGATTCGAGAATCCAAAATAACCACCTGCCCGTAGTCGTTGGCAGTGCGGATCAAACGGCCAAAACCTTGTTTGAATTTGATCACCGCTTCTGGCAATTGATAGTCGCCAAACGGATTCCCACCCCGTTCGCGAATCGCTTCCAATCGAGCTTCCAACAAAGGATGATCGGGAACACTGAACGGCAATTTCGTGATCATTACATTGGTTAACGCCGGCCCCGGAACGTCAACACCTTGCCAAAAGCTATCCGTCCCTAACAAAACGCCCTTGGGATTCGCCTTGAACATTTCCACCAACTTCGTTCTAGGCACTCCGTCACCCTGGGAATACAATTCCAAGTTCTTCGCGCGTAACCAGGGTTCCAACTTTCGTTGCATTTTGGTCAACGCACTGTAGGCCGTAAACAAGACAAATGTGTGTCCGCCATGATAGGCGATCCAATGGCACGCCGCTTCGAAGCAAGCGTCGTCAAACGCATCTCGAGTATCCGGAGGAGGCATATCAAAGCCCACAATCAGACGAGCCTGATTCTTGTAGTCGAAAGGACTGCCCAGTTTACGTTTTCGAGTCTTATTGAGTCCGATGCGAGAAGTGAAAAAATCGAAAGACGCCTTCTTTTCGTCGTCTTCACCGCCGGTCGCTAACGTCGCACTCGTCATCACAACCGAAGGTGTTTTGGCAAACAAGGTTTTCCGCAAAATTTGCCCGACATCAATTGGCGCTGCCATTAGGGCTGTTACCCAACCGCTCCGCCGCTGCCTGGTTTCAATCCAGTAAACCATGTTGTCATCCGTCTGCTGCAACCAATTCTTTACCGTTTGCGACAGCAACATCAAACTATCATGCGCCGAGATGAAATTTTTCTCGATCGATTCGTCTGTCACTTTAGTTGCATGCGACTTCAACTTCTTTGCCAAAGACGCCAACCGTTCACTCAAGATGTCTTCCAAAATCAACGGTTCTTTCACTCGAACCGATCCAGGTGTCAAACGCCCAGCCCACGCTTGGGATGGAAAGTTAGCACCGGCCGTCAGCGCATTGGATTCCGAACTATTGCGACTGGCCCCTTTATTAAACGAACGTTGATTTTCCCCGTACCATTCCAGGCAGCGTTCGAAAAACAGGTCGGCTGTCATCGCGACACGACTTACCTCTTGCTGCAAATTGCGCAAGTCATGTTCGACCAACAGCCCCTTGGAACTTCGTTCGTTATAAAGACGCGTCAGGCGATAGGTGACTTGATTACTGGCGACCCCAAGGCCCATATGGTCGGCAGCCACCGCTTCCATCGTGTGTGCTTCGTCAAAAATGACCGCATCGTAGTCTGGCAAAATTTTGACGCCTTCACGACGAAGAGCCAAATCCGTGAAAAACATCGCGTGATTCACAACTAGCACTTGTGCCTGAGCAGCTCGCCGCTTCGCCTTAAAGTGGAAACACTCTTCGTAAGTTTCGCACTTCCTGCCCAAACAATTGCTGGCGTCACTGACGACCTCTTCCCACACGCCTGAACTAGGACGAAACGGCAAATCTGAAAGCGATCCTTCGGTGGTTTCCTTGGACCAATTACGAATACGCCCAAGTTCCACCAATTCGCTTTGCTCGGCAAACAAACTGCTACTTCGTTGGACCGCATTTTTTAGACGCCGCAGACTGATGTAATTGCCCCGCCCCTTGACCAAAACCGCTGAAAAATCACGAGGAATCACGCTATTAAGAAGTGGCAAATCCTTACCGATCAACTGCTCCTGCAAACTGATGGTGTGCGTCGAAACAATCAGCCGACCGTGACGTTCCTCATTGGTTTTCGGACTCGAAGCTTCACGAAAATTGGCGTCGGTAATCGCCAAGATCGCTGGAACTAAATAGCCGAAACTTTTCCCAACTCCGGTTCCCGCCTCAACCACCAAGTGCTGCTCTTCCAAGATTGCCGACTGAACCGCATCCGCCATCTCGATTTGTTGCGGTCGAGATTCATAGTGCTGCAAACGCCTAGCGATCGAACCCTGCATCCCCAGAACGTCCTGCACGGACAATTCGTCGGTCGCATTGATCGGTTCCAACGAATTCAAATCCAGGGATTGAGAATCCACCGAATCATCGTCGGGAAGGTCTGAATTTTCGGAACTAGATTCGCTCAATGGATCGTCCTAAAGAGAGCAGGGTGATCATCAATTTTTTTGCCCAACGGCAACGGCAACGGCAACGCTGCTATAAAAGTTGGCCAAGCGAACCCGCTGGCTCCTAGCCTTAGCCGATCAAATGAGTACCAGGGAACGAAACCCAAGTCGGCCCAAGTCCCACAAATTTCCAGTGGCGCGGAAATTTGAAATTCACTTCGGGTCAGAATGCAAATGATGCTGTGATCGCAGATACTATTCAACCAAGCGATAACCATACCATTTTGGTGGATCATTGCTAGAACGTGAGGCGATCGTTCGAAACAGATAATACCCATTGGCAAGGGCCGGCATTGGACGAGTCGCCGCATCTGCCAGTTTCTTCTCACCCAGTTTGATAAACTTCTCCGAAGAGGGTTCAATCAACACCAACCGACTGTCCAGGGTTAACGCCAAGAATTTGCCGCTAGCCATAATTCCATGCGACAACGGCCAGTTTGCTTGATTCCACATCACTTTGCCGTCCTCCGCCCGGACGCATCTTAGCTGCCCATCGTTAAAATCTTCACGCCCGGTGGTGCCATACAAAAAACCGTCTTGAGCCACAGGCGTAATGTACTGACTTGCGAAGCTGGAGTTATTGCTCCAAATATCCGTTAATGACGGGTCGGCAGCGGTTGGCAATTTCACAACCCGGCCTCCAACTCCGTACGCTGAATTCAGGAAAACCTGATTGTTTTCCAGCAGAACCGGGCTGGCCCCGTTGACCGTTGCCCCTTTTTTGCCAAAGTCCGTCTGGGCAATGATCGTCCCATCGGCTGGATCGATCACGTAAAAATGCAATCGAGTCACAAACAGAGCGACATTTTTTCCGTCTAACTTGGCTGCGACGGGCGCCGCGTAACTGGGATCATCCTTGCCCGCTTTCCAACGCAAATCGCCGGTTGCCACCTCCAGGCCAATGACCGCTGCGGTGCGACTGCCGATATTGACCATCACGGTGTCGTCAATTACCAAAACCCCGGCGCCAAACCCAAAGTAGCCCTCACCGCCTGGCATTTCCTTGGCAAGATTCTTTTCCCACAACACATTACCAGCCTTGGCATCCACGCAAAGTAAAATTCCGCCGCCAGACCACGCGAAGATCTTTCCGTTGGCATACGTCGGCGTCGCTCGTGGACCTTTGTCTGGATCGGATCCGCCTGCATAGACCGCCGGGCGTTGGACCGTCCATAATAATTTACCATCAACCAAGCTGACCGCACGAAGCCGCAGCGTCTTGCCACTTCGGTCCCATAGATAAGCCACTTGCTTGACAATAATCGGCCCCGCAAAGCCCTCGCCAGCATCAATTTGCCAAGCCAATTTCATTTGGTCAGGCGTCCAACCGTCCGGCAGCGAAAACGACGACTTGCCATTTCGCGATGCCCCTAACGCTTGCGGCCAATCTTGACCTGCCGACGAATCTTCGTCCGCATCATCGGCGACCGGACCTTTCGTCACTTGCGTATTTTCGACTGAGCGGTTTCTATCCATTGACACAAACCCGGACACACTGGCTGACCAACAGAAGTTGGCACGAGATGGGCCCGAATGCCAATCCACTAAATGCCCAACCGCACTCACGGCACAGATGGACAACCACAGGAAACCCAAGCGTTGAGAAAATCTATTCATGATCACTGGCACGAATCGTACCTGCACCTTTCGATCTAAAAATCTGCTGGCAACCGCGTTTCCAATCGAAAACGCAACAGCGCCCTGTCGACAACGGTGTCCGCTTAACATCCACTACAAGTCACTACAGACGGGTGACGCACCCTGATCTAAGACCCGTAATCTAAGACCTGCGATCTAAGACCCGTAATCTAAGACCTGCGATCCCGCTTGACTTCGAACTGTGAGAAACGTTAACCCCGATCACAGATCCGTCTACCCGTGAAGACAAGTCGACTGTGACGGTCAGCGACGACAGGCAACCCGCTCAACAGCTAAGTTACGAAGCTAGACACAGTTACAAAGTTAGGCACGGTCGGCCGGTCTGACAAACGTCCAGCCTGACCCACGAGTGTACCACAGAAGCGTTTCGGCTCCAAAAAAGTAACGAAAGTCCAGGGCGATGCATTCAACCCAACCCACAACTTTACCTGAAACATCGACGGCACCTTTATCCGCGACCGCCCAGGTCTTGGGCTTGGCGGCCTGGATGGCAATTTGCTTCGTCGCCGCGGGCGTCGGCTCTGGATTCACGGCCTCGGAAATCGGATCCTGGTACACTCAGATCAACAAACCGACATGGAATCCACCCAATTGGATCTTTCCGGTGGTCTGGACCACGTTGTTCGCCATGATGGGTATTTCTGCTTGGCTGGTTTGGCGACAGTACCCTAGAACGAAGGTCGCGAGGGCCCTTGCCGTTTTCCTGCTGCAATTAGCATTGAATGTGTTTTGGTCGATCTTATTTTTCGGTCTTCATCAAGTGGTTTGGGCGGGCATCGAGATCCTGGTCTTGCTGCTTGCGATTGTTGCCACGATTCGCTTTTCATGGCCCATCAGTCGTCCCGCCGCATGGCTGCTGGTTCCCTACGCCTTGTGGGTTTCATTCGCCAGTTACTTAAACTGGACAATCGTCAGTTTGAATAACTAGGCGGTAACCGAAAAATGCGGCAGGGCGAACTACCCCAGTTCAAACTTGCAACGCGTAAATTCCCTTCCAGGAATCACCCTTAGCAGCGATGAACGATGAAAAGCCGGTGGTTGCTGGCCCCAAGAATCAATGATCCAATGAGAGACCGTGGGTTTGCATGAACCGCGGACTTAAGGCTAGGCCTAAATTCAATCGCGAGGGTTTCACTTGCCAAGGATTCCGTTGCCAAGTGGGTACCGTTGGGACTGCGTTGGACTTAGCGTACTTTTTTAAGTCGCAGCGATGCCGTGCAGGCCATTCGATTAAATGTCAGCCAGAAATAGGTCTCCACGCGAATGAAAAACGATTCGATAACCGCCACACCCGAGTCTACAAACCCATCGAAAGTCGCTTTAATCACCGGCAGCGGAAAGCCACGATTGGGTAATCATATTGCCCGCGCGCTGGCGTTGCACGGCTATCGCATCGCCATTCATTTCAATTCATCCGCGACCCAGGCTTACGCATTTGCCGACGAATTAGAACTGGCTGGACACGACGCCGCGGCCTTCCAAGCAGACATTTCGCAGGTAAAACAGATCGACAAATTGGTTGATCAAGTCCTTGAGACCTTTGGTCGAATCGATGTCCTGGTAAACACCGCCAGCGTTTGGAAGACTATCCCATTCGAAGATATCACCGAAGAAGATCTGCAGCAACAATTCGATGTGGATCTTAAAGGCACTTTTTTTTGCAGCCGTCGGGTGGGCCTTCAAATGGTAGAACAGGCATCGGGTGGCGCTATCATCAACTTTTGTGATTGGGCGATAAGTCGCCCTTATCCGCAACATGCAGCCTATTTTGCCGTAAAAGGTGCCGTTCCAACGATGACTCGTGCATTGGCCCGGGAACTGGCCGAACGCAATCCGAAAGTTCGAGTCAATTGTATTCAACCAGGCCCCGTGCTATTACCCCCAGGCACCGACCCGCACGAAATGAAAACGCTGGTAGAATCTACGCTGGTTCGACAGGTGGATCGTCCAGATTCCATCGCCAACGCCGTTCGCTACCTTGCCGAGGATACCTTTTTAACGGGCGTTTGCTTACCGGTGGACGGAGGCCGAAGCATCTACGCAGCGGGCGAAACAAGATAATCGCCGCACACATCGTTAGACACCTTGGCAACTGCCGTTGGAGCGACGGGGAGTGGCGGGGGACCAAATTTGCGCGCGAATCGCAAGCTGGCATTTGTTAGCCGTCTAGCGGTGGGCAGTTTCAGCGGTTGGAGCAGAACATTTTATACGGTTAACCGTTTCCAAACTTGGAAAATCGAGGATAAAAGTGTATCGACTGTCGATTGTGATTGGCGTTTTGGTCATGGATCTGGGACTGCTAAGTATGGGCTGGCCGTGGATATTCCCTTCCAACACTGATGTGAACACCCCGACCTTGGTCCAGCCTGGCGACGAAACCGCTTCGCCGCCAACAACGGTTGATCCTTCAACGCCCGGCAACTCAACGCCCGGCACCTCAACACCCGGCAACTCAACACCCGGCACCTCAACACCCGGCACCTCAACACCCGGCACCTC
>JBDNHU010000245.1:0-3260 GCA_041688615.1 Mariniblastus sp.
CGATTCGTGCAGCATTCGAAAATCTTGACGATTTTCGCTACCAGTAAAGTCGACGCGGGCAGAGCACTAGTCCGCATTTTTACCAGACATCTTGGCTTGGCCAGCGTTTGGGCCAGCGTTTGGGCCAGCGTTTGGGCCAGCGTTTGGGCCAGCGTTTGGGCCAGCGACAGAAGGACACTTACTACAAGACAAGCACGCACTACCAACAAAGGAAGGCGATCTCCACTTGCTTGGACTGCGTGCTGGTATTTTCTTGGTTGCCGCTTGCCTTAAGAACCGTCCTGAACCAAATGCTGAACGTGCATTTCAGCTTCGGATTGCATGCCTTGAGTGGCAAGTACTTAGCTGCTTGATGGTTTAACTTTGCTTTGCTTTAACTTTGCTTTCCGCTGGGGCGTGTAATCCCACCAGGGTTGTGGCGGTGCACCGTTTGCGAAATCGGTGATCGATAGAAAGACATCAATCATGCAGTTGTCGTGTTGGACTCCCGTGACTTGGCACAATTGATCAAACATCTGATAGGCGCATTTCCCTCTAAGCTGTTCGGGTTGGGTTATCCCTAAAACATGCAGGTCGCCCTGGGTCGCAGGGCCCACATTGGGAAGGTCCGTCAATTTTCTAACAGCACTGCGTTCCACTTTGGCGGGATTCATGAGTTATCCTTGGGGTTCAGTTTCGGATTCAATCCGTCGTCAGAACAATCCCTAAAAACGCAAATCCTAAATCGAACCCTCAACGATTCAAACAACCGACAAGTTGTGAGGGTCGATAGGCGGCAAGCTTTAGCCAGGGGTTGATCCAATTATCTTACAAACACTTGTCGCCAGCTGAAGACGATGATGCCCACGCCAACGGTCGCGGCACTTACACAAATGATGGCTGGCGTTTGATCGCCGTAGATAAAGAAACCTGTGGCGAATAACGCTCCGTAAACCAACAGGCAACCGCCAGTCGCAGCCAACATGCCATAGGCGACCTGATTCCCCGCATTACCGCTGTGTGATGCATCGCTAACCAGATCGATTCCCTGGGCTTTTGCTCGTACTAAAAAACCGTTCCACCCGAAGGTACCGGGTTGAATCAATTTATAAAACTTGGCCAAAGTCGCATCGTCGGCGGGCGGAGTAACGACCGAAACCAATATCCAAGCGGCGGTGGTTAGGGCAACTTGAATCGGCATCGCACTCCAGGAAGGCAACCCACGATCGCCGCTAAACCAATCCGAAAGCACAAACTGGAAAGTCAGCGCCAACACACCCGAGACCACCATCGCGGTCAATTCAGACCACGCATTGATGCGCCACCAGAACCAGCGTAGCAAAAACAGTAACCCCGTGCCTGCTCCGAACATGATGATCACGTCAAAGATTTGCTTGGCGGATTGAGCCTGCAATGCTAACAACATCGAAGCCACCATCATAATGACGGTCGATAATCGTCCGACCCAAACTTTACTTGATTCACTGGCATCGGGTTGAATAAATCGGACGAAGAAATCGTTCACAATATAAGAAGATCCCCAATTAAGATGGGTTGAAATGGTAGAAACGTAAGCAGCCAAAAGCGATGCGATGATGATACCCAGCCAAGGCGAAGGTACAAACCTAAGCATGGCCGGATACGCCATATCGTGTCCAATCCGCCCAACTTCTACCTCCGGAAATGCCTCCCGCAACGAAGTCAAACCCGACGCTTTAAACTTCAGTGCCTGCAATTGATCTGGGTTCATTTGAGCCAATGCCGCGTCATCACTTTGACTTAATACTTGTTGGGCGGGCTGGGCGTCGGCAGGACTGTCCATTGGGAAAATCACCAACGAAGCCAACGCCACAATGATCCACGGCCAGGGGCGTACGGCATAATGAGCGACGTTGAAAAACAGAGTGGCAGCCACGGCATGTTTTTCATTCTTCGCAGCCAGCATGCGTTGGGCCACGTAACCACCGCCTCCTGGTTCAGCACCAGGGTACCAGGCACTCCACCACTGAACCGCCAACGGCAGGATGAATAAAGTCACCAGCAAGTCCGTCTGGGAATCGGTATTTTGCGGAATGAAGTTCAGCTTATCGGCTAACGCAGGGTTTGAAAGCAGACCAGCGATTCCGCCTACTTCCGGTTGTGAAACCGCAAAGTAAGCCGCGGCCAATGCCCCCACCATCGCCAAGATGAAAAGCAACATGTCGGTAATCACCACCCCTCGAAAACCGCCCACCGCCGAAAATACAGTGGTGACCGTTGCCGCCAAGATGATGGTGAACACTGGATTCAATCCCATCGTCACTTGACAGATCTTGATCGCCGCCAAATTGACCGCGGTCATCGTCAGGATATTGAAGGCCAAGCCAAGATACAGCGCTCGGAATCCTCGCAAAAAAGACGCGGGCCGTCCCGAGTAACGAAGTTCATAAAACTCAATGTCCGTCAACACTTCAGATCGTCGCCAAAGCTTGGCATAAACAAAAACCGTCAACATTCCCGTCAAACAGAATGCCCACCAAACCCAATTCCCGGCGACTCCGTCTTTCCGCACAATATCCGTGACCAACAGGGGGGTATCGGCAGCAAACGTGGTCGCCACCATCGACACACCCAGCAACCACCAGGGCATACTGCGGCCTGAAAGAAAGAACTGTTCAGAACTTTCACCCGATCGCTTGGCCACCCAAAAGCCGACAGCTAGCACAACCAGAAACGCAGCAATAATGACAGCAAAATCAAGATAGGTCAGGGACAAAGCGAGGGCTCCTGGAAGTGAATTGACAGCTGATAAGATAGCACGCCAAGCGGATGTTAGCATGCACCGTTGCGAACGTGCAACGAAATTGCTGTGCATCGTTTCGATTTTCCGGCATTTAGAAACGGCAAACCTGATGCCGACAGCGCCTTCAAAGCATTGGCTTAAGCTCACCCAGGTATCTGCTGTTGACTGCCCGTGAAAGCTAGTGCCGTTTAAGCGGTCATCAAGGTGGGGACTTCAGTTAAGTCACCTTTGGCTCTAGAATTCAAAGCTGGATTCCACAATCGTAAACCCGATGTCAATGGATTGAAAATTTACATCGGTTAGCGATTGAGGGCAAAACGGGCAAGTTAAGCAGATTGCTGCCTTGCTTTAGCGCGATTCAAAGTAAGCAAATATAAACGCCATCTCTTGGGCGTTGGATTGCGTTCCCAAGTCTTTTCTTTGCAACAGAGGGTTCCTCATGCGAATTTTTGTAGTGCTGGCTTTGATAAGCCAGTTGATGTTTCTGACGGAAGGCCAA
>JBDNHU010000025.1:0-10745 GCA_041688615.1 Mariniblastus sp.
CCAGTAATCCGGTGGCCTTGTTTTTAGGAATTTATTTTCTGCCACCGTCGGCGGCCTAGTACGTTTAGCCGACGTGCGGGGTACTTTTAGCTGGCGTGCGGGGTGCTTATGGCACACGTGCGAATGGTCTGCTTTGGTTGTGCTGGCTAGGGCAAAGGCCCCGCGTTTGCTGCATCAACCAGTGCAGACACATTCGAACGGACAACCAGAGGCAAAGATAAGCGATCTAGGCGAAGTCGGCGGGAAAATCTAAATTCCAATAAAGATCAAAGCCTAAATCGGGCAGGCGAAAAGTGGTCCAAGTTTCTCCAATCAGCTTGAATTGGAATCTACTGGCCGATGTCGGATATTTCCGACGGGTCGATGCGAGAAGCTTTTTGGTTCTCTCGCTTAATCGCTTCATACACCTCTTGGCGGTGCACTGGAATCTCTTGTGGAGCGTCGATACCTAAACGTACCTTATCACCGCGGATGTCAACGATTGTAATCATGACGTTATCGCCAATCATGATGCTCTCGTCTCGGTGTCGTGACAACACTAGCATCGAAACACTCCCTTATCGTAAAATTCGGTTCTAATTTGTTTCAGAAATCCGATTCGCTTTTGATGAAAATCAAACGGTTGCGAATCAAATTGATTGACGAATCGCTTGCGACCCGCCCCAGGCAACCACCCATCCATTGAGCAAGTTGAACTTGGGAACCCGTAAATTGGGTTAACCAGATCGCAACCAATGCGACCGTCAGTTAGCACAAGAGAAGGTATCGGAATGTGGTTGCCAGTACAGATAAAAGAATACTGCTATCAAACGATAGAAAGTGTCTTTGATGACTAAATATGCAGACCGTACCGCATGTGCGATGTATGCTCGGTGATTGGAATTGAATTGAAAACACGGCCATGCCGATCAATCCGCGGACGATCGCTCAAGCCATCAAGGTTTTCGTAGTTTGCCTCAACTAACAACCCCGCCCAATGACGGCGATTGGTAACGAGCAAGTTCCTAGGCGAGCGGCAGCCATGAAAATACCAGAACGCAGCGCATCTAAGTGGATATTGCCTGCCTTCGGTTGCGCAGTGTGCTTGTATTGCAGTAAGTTTTCTTCTGCCACTTGCTTGAGTAGAAGAACAACTTCACTTGGTTGTAGAAGAAACGTCGGAAGGAATTGGGTAACACTTCACGTGCTGGCGACAATTCAGCAGAAATGTTACATGCACGATCGCGTCCGGCGGTACTTTGTTATGACCTAGGCGTTTGGCCCGCAACGTTGTTGGGACCGATGGCTAAAAATGCCCGACCACCGCGCCCGCGTCCAGACTGAGATAATAAAGAAAAGTGGGCGGGAATTCCGTGAGGTCTCACTCGAACGAGTGCGTCCAACGGAACCGGTCTAACAGAAGAGAACGGTTGGCTAGAGAAGTGAATCTAGTTACTGCTTGAACTGGGCAAAGGTGGGCCTAAGCAATCTTCCGCACAGCCACAGGGATTTCTGTAAGTGGGAATTGCATTGGCTGGTCGTCAGCGGTCACAACCTGGCAGCCCAAACGTCGATCTAAATTGATCACGATCGGAGCGCGCAAGTTGGTGGTCAGGTCCTGCTCGTTCCGACTGACGATGCTTAGCACGTATGCTTGCTCTTCGGTGGTCAGGCTTAACAAGGATATTTGTCGTTCGTCCAACTGCACTTGATAGTCGGAGACGAAGCGCCGAGGCGAAACAACAGGCATAGCCAAGCTTGTTTTTTGCATGCTTTGCAGCCAAGCGACGGCGGAGTTGTTAATATCGGACAATAAAACCCAATGTTGCTGGTCTTCAAAACCAAACAACCCATAGCGGAAGAACAGTATGTCGTCGGCTTGGATTTCGACCGTACCGAAGCGTGTCGTGTCGAGTTTCATGACCATCTACCCGATTTGCGAAAATAATTTTCCGGGATAAGTAAATAGAGAACACTTCTCCATGGTGTCTGGTATCGGCCCGATCCATTGGAAAATACACAAAAATCCGGAACTTCGTTAAATTCGGTTTTGACCTTCGCAAGCTTTGCCCCCTTTGCAAATTTCAAAATGCCGATCACCATTCAACTTGGAAATGGGTTGGGCCTGAGAAACGTGGCTTGCTGCAAGCTAGACCTGGGCCACGCATATTTCGTAGCCGTTGCATTTGGGCGGGATCGCAAAGTAAGTAGTTGACCGTCGTCATTTGTTAGAAGTTGCTGGCGTGCCTGTTCTTGGATAGGTTGCCCGGAGTACGCTAAATAAGCGGCATCGTCGCGTAAAGTTGAACCCATTGTTTAGGCGGCAAACCACGGGTAGGGACGAAATCCGACACTCATGATTGAAAATTCGGTTTTGCCGACCCCGTGTCGTCTTAGATTTTAGATTCCATTTTTGCTGAAACAATTCGTTGAACAAAATAACACCGCTGCTAAAACGGTTCGACTGGCATTTGCCTGCGTTTGGGTTTTTGATGACGTTTTCGTCGAACTTTGGACAAACGTTTTTTGTGTCGTTATTTAATTCCTCTTTGAAATCGACGTTCTCGTTGTCCGATGGCGACATCGGCATGTTTTACTCGGGGGCGACCCTATGCAGTGCCTTGGTGCTAGTCTTTTTGGGTTCGTTGATTGATCGGTTTCAGCTTCGGCTTTACAGTTCACTGGTCATTGCTGGCTTGGCGATAGCGTGTTTTTGGATGTCGATGGCTTCTACGTTATGGATGTTAGCGATTGGCTACTTCTTGCTACGACTTTTTGGGCAAGGATTGTCTAGTCACGTGGCCACCACGACAGTTAGTCGTTTGGGCCGCACGAATATCGGAAAAAGTCTGAGCGTGTCAGGTTTGGGTTTTTCCGCGGGCGAGGCGACGTTGCCGCTATTGGTTGTGTTTCTATTGGGAATCCTAAGTTGGAACCAGGTATTCGCGGTGGTCGGCTTGGTGGAATTGGTGTTAGTTTTGGGACTGGCCAACCTGCTGATCCAACGTTCGTGGAACTTGACCCAAGCCGATACCCTGCATCGCGGTGCGGCGGCGGGGACCCCGTCGCAGGTGTCGTGGACTCGGGCACAATTCTTACGAGACTGGCGAATCTACGCGATCGGCCCTTCACTTTTTGCACCAGCATTGTTTGGGACTGCGTTGATGTTCCATCAGGAATCGATGACCCAGACAAAAGTATTTTCGTTTCAATTTTGGTCGGGAAATCTTACGGTCTATGCACTGGTCAGCATAGTATCGTCGTTGGCAGCGGGTGAGTTGGTGGATCGTTTAAGCGGATGTGTGGTGATGAAGGTGTTTTTGCTTCCGTACGTCGTTGCGTACACGTTGTTGGGTGTTCTCGACTTTCCGATGCTGCCAACGATCTTCTTTGCGATCCTGGGATTGACCAATGGAATCTACGTTCCGGCGGTCAGTGCCATGTGGCGCGAAGTCTATGGACCACAGAATTTGGGTTCCATCCGATCGATCGTTCATGCCACGATGGTGTTTTCGTCGGCGATTGGGCCAACGCTGTATGGGCGGGCGCTGGACTGGGGTGTTTCCTGGAATCAGATCCTCATACTATCAGCCATGGTGATGTTTGTTGTCAGTTGTGTGATGATGTCCGTCAAGATGCAATACCAGCCGCCAAAGAATCCGATATCTGCCTGACGCTACGTCCGGGATGAATTAATGTCCTGGAAAGATCGCTCAAACTACCGCGCACGTGCTGCCCAAAGATTGGGATTGGCGTGAGAACTGAAGTATTCGTTGGATTGGTGAGACTGCAGATTTGGGAATATGTGGGTCGGGTCAATTTGAATTTAGATCCGATGCGGTTAAGATTGGTGGCAAGAGTAGCGGCGATCGTGAATGCCGTTGGTGAACGTTACGAAAGGGTCGAACATGATTCTATTGATTGATAACTACGATAGTTTTACATACAACTTGGTGCATCGAATCGGCGAACTGGATGCCACTTTGGATGTCCAGGTTTATCGGAATGACGCAATAACCGTAGAAGAGATCAGGACGCTGGCACCATCGCACATTATTATATCGCCTGGCCCATGTTCGCCATCCCAAGCAGGTATTAGCGTGCAGGTGGTTAAGGAATTGATGTATGATTTTCCGATTTTGGGCGTTTGCCTAGGGCATCAATCGATCGGTCAAGCGACGGGCTCGGAAATTGTGCGGGCGATCAATTTGATGCACGGGAAAGTGGATCAAATTCACCATCTGGGTACCGGGCTATTCGAAGGGCTGGAATCACCCATCGTTGCCACTCGATACCATAGCCTTGTGATTAAGCCATCGACGTTGAATTCAGATTTCGACGTGACTGCATGGGCGGACGCGACGGATGGTTCGCGAGAAATCATGGCGATCCAACACAAGACGCTCCCTCTATTTGGTCTTCAATTTCATCCCGAAAGTTTCCTGTCGGAATTGGGCCCGCGACTGTTGGAAGCCTTTTTAGCTGCAAAAGCTGGAGTCTAGATTTGCGACGTAGACCGCCGACATTGGCAACTATTGATTGACATCTATTGATCGGCAGAAATACAGCGGTGGAAGAAAACTTAACGCAATACACGTAATACACTCAATACGCTCAAGCATCGAAATACACGCAAGCATCGCAAGGCAATAGCCACTTGCTTGCGGTGCGTGCAGGTCTTTTCATAACTGCCGATCCCCCAGAAACGTTCGGCGTCTAGCCTCTGGTTACAAAGTTGACCAATCTGCCGGGCACCACGATTTCCTTGATGATTTCTACTCCGGCAAGCAAGTCAGCAATTTTCGTGTCAGCTTTCGCAGCAGCAAGCAGATCGTCTTTCGAGATATCCGCCGCAACATAAATCTTGCCTCGAATCTTCCCTTTGATTTGCACCGGAACTTCAATCGTGGCGTCTACCGTCAACTCGACGTCAAATTTTGGCCAAATCTGGTAACTAATGGATTCATCCTGACCCATAATCTGCCAAAGTTCTTCCGCAAAGTGCGGGGCAAACGGAGCCAATAGAATTGAAAACGTTTTCATCGATTCGATTGGACGCTTACTATCCTTGGTAAATGCGTTGACGAATTCCATCATTCGGGCAATCGCGGTGTTAAAACTCATGGAATCAAGATCGTGAGTAACCGCTTTGATCGTCTTATGCAGAGTTCGATTCTGTTCTTCGGTAGGTTGGTAGTCCCCGACGGCTGCTGACAGAGTGGGTAGATCTGCTTTGTCGTCCACAATCATCCGCCAGGCTCGGTCTAGGAAACTCTTGACGCCGCCCACGCCCGACATACTCCAAGGTTTTGTCGCTTGCAAAGGCCCCATAAACATTTCATAAAGTCGCAGCGAATCGGCGCCGTATTCATCCACGATCAGATCGGGCGTGATCACATTACCGCGACTCTTGCTCATCTTTTCCGCTCGACTTCGCATCGCAAGTTTCGTACCCAGCAAATAGGTTGCACCCTTTCGTTTATCGGTATCGGCTTCAGTCAGGCCCATGGGTTCTTGCTGTGGATCGATCACTTTTCGAATGCTGATTTCTTCAGGATTATCTTCAACCTGAACGCCAATATAGCCAAGCGGTTCAAGTTGGTCTTTGTGGACTGCGTAATCTCCAGGCGAACAATAGTAGGACGCTTCTCCCAGGATCATTCCTTGGTTGACCAATTTTTGAAAGGGTTCCAAAGTGCTAACGTAACCGCGGTCGAAAAGCACTTTGTGCCAGAATCTAGCGTAAAGCAGGTGAAGCACCGCATGTTCGGCGCCACCGACATACAGATCGACCGGCATCCATGCTTTCTCTTTTTCCGAATCCCACGCACAATCGAGGTTCTTGTTGTCGATGTAACGCAGGTAATACCAGCAGGAACCTGCCCACTGTGGCATGGTGTTCGTCTCGCGACGATAGCGCTTTCCATCCAGTTCGATGTACAGCCAAGAATCATTGGCCTTGGCCAACGGTGGTTCTGGGCGACCGTGTGGTTTGTAATCTTCCAGCTCAGGCAGATCCAGTGGTAGATCGCTTGCTTCCAGTGGACGGACGACACCGGTGGGTTGACCATCGTCATCCAATTCGTGCAAAATCGGAAACGGTTCACCCCAGAAACGTTGGCGGCTAAACAACCAATCTCGCAGCTTGTAATTGACTGCCGGGCTACCAATGCCTTGCTGGGACAGTTGAGCGGTGATCTGCGACTTCGCCACTTGGGTGTCTTTGCCATCTAGATCGCCACTGTTGATCGCAACGCCTGGCCCCGTATAACAGATTTCTCCAGCAAGGATTTCTGCTCGTTGCTCCGCTTCGCTGGAATCACCTGGATCCAGAACCGCAACAATTGGCAAGTCAAACTGTTTGGCAAATTCAAAGTCCCGTTCGTCGTGCGCCGGTACCGCCATGATCGCTCCGGTGCCGTAGCCAATCAGGACGTAGTCCGCAATCCAAATTGGAATTGGTTTGCTGGTGACTGGATTGATTGCGTAGGAGCCCGAAAAGACACCCGTCTTTTTCTTCTTCTCTTCTTGTCGCTCACGATCACTCTTGTTCGCCGCATCGTTACAATAGGCCACGACTGCAGATTCTTGATCGGCAGTGGTCAATGCCTTGACCAGCGGATGTTCCGGAGCGATGACCATGTAGGTGGCCCCGTAGAGAGTGTCCGGCCGAGTCGTGTAGATTCGCAGAACGTCGGATCCCGGTCGACCAGCGAATCCTTCTTGGCTGCGTTGATGCTCAAAGGAGACGTATTGCGAATCGTTACCGATGAAGAAGTCAACTTCGGCGCCGACGCTCCGACCAATCCATTCACGCTGTTGATTCTTGATACCTTCGGCCCAGTCGACGGAATCTAGATCGTTACCCAAACGATCGGCGTAGGCTGTGATTCGCAGCATCCATTGCCGTAGCGGCATCCGAGTCACTGGGTGGCTGCCGCGTTCACTAAGGCCGTGGATCACTTCTTCATTGGCCAGAACGGTACCAAGTTTCGGGCACCAATTCACCAACGCGTCCGATTGATACGCTAGGCGAAAGTCGTCACGATATTTCGAAAGGGTTGCCTCACCGGCTGACTGAATTTCGGCCGGGATCGGAAGTTCGCTAATCGGTCGGCCTTTTCGCGTTTGAGGATCGAACCAAGTATCGAACAGGATCAGAAAAATCCACTGTGTCCATTTAAAATAGTCAACATCGGTCGTTGCCAGGCACCGATCCCAGTCATAGCTGAAACCCAGCATCTTCAGCTGCCGAGTGAAATTGGCGATGTCACGCTCGGTCGATTGACGCGGCGGCGTATTGGTCTTAATCGCGTACTCTTCGGCGGGAAGTCCAAAGGCGTCAAAACCCATTGGGTGAAGCACGCTGTATCCATTGGCTCGCCAATATCGGCTTAGAATATCCGTCGCAGTGTAGCCTTCGGGGTGCCCCACGTGCAGCCCTTTGCCACTCGGGTAGGGGAACATGTCCAGCACGTACTTTTTCTTTTCGCCAGGCACTTCGGGCGTCTTAAAGCACTGATGTTGTTCCCAATAAGCCTGCCATTTGGGTTCAATTTCAGCTGGATTGTAACGAGGCATGCAAGTTTACTTTCTCTAAGATCGATCGACGCAATTTTCCGCCGATTATTGCTCTGATTTGCTGCAAGTTGGGCAAGCGTACAGTGTATCGAAGAATGGATTTTTGAGTAGACGAGGAACCAACACGCAATGTTCACTCGCAAATAGCAAAGCCAGCGGTTTCAAGGCAAATTTCCACAGTTTCTTCCAATCGCCACACGCAACACAAGCCACACGCAACACAAGCCACAGAAACGGTAGCCTTGAAAATAACCGCCGTCACTGCCGTCCGTCTTCCTACCGTCGGTGAACCGGCGCTTACCAATGGACAACCAACCAAAAAACGTACGCCGCCGGAGTTGTGGTCAATATCGAATCGATCACATCCAGCACCCCACCCAGTCCTGGAAGCAAGTGGCTAGAATCCTTACTGGCACAGTCCCGCTTGATCAAAGATTCTGCTAGATCACCAAACATACCTACGATCGTCAATAGCAAGCCGTACACGATCGAAAGCCACCAAGGCTGCACCAAGGTCACACCAAAAACATAGGGTCCGATGACAAACCACATCAGCAGCGAACCCAAGACGCCCATCACCAAACCGCCCACGGCGCCTTCAATCGTTTTTCCAGGACTTACCCGGGGGATCAATTTATTGCGTCCAAACGATCGCCCCACAAAATAGGCTCCGGCATCCGAAATTTTGGGAATCACCAAAACCGACACCAAGGCCCAAATTCCAAAGGCGTTACTATCCATCTGGCGAAGTTGAGCCAACAAAGCCAAGGGCAAGCCGATATAAACCATCGACAAGGCAACCAAGCCTATTCGACGCGTGACTGGTCCGGCCTGATTTTCGATCGCATCGGTGGTCTCAGATTGGAAGCGAACCATTTCGACGATGAAGGCTAACAGAATTCCCATCATCCCGCCCAGCACCGGCCAACCCAAACGCCCAACGGCACAGTTGACCGGGTAAGGAACGTAAAAAATGGGAACACAGCCAGCAACAATCACAAACGTGGTTGCAAAAATCATCGTCAACCGTTGAGGCCAAAATCGAGTCGGCGCGGTCAAACGGTCCAGCTCCAAAGCTGCCAAGATGCCAAACACCAATACCAAGGCCGTCGTCAAGACTCCCTGCCGGTCCCAACTGGTTGCCTGCCCCCATTGAAAGTCAAAATAGACCGACACCAAAAGCGCAGAAATGATCAATGCCGAAGAAAATAATCGCCAATGCAGCACAAGCAGTTTCGCCTTTTCCGAAAACGAATTCTAACCAACCATGGCAACTTGCCATTTCCAGATTCGGCTTATTCTAACTATTACCACGACAATCGCGAGCCACCTTGGGATAGTCACCCCAGTAGGCCACTGTTACCAGGAAATTCAAGGCATGTTTACGCGTGATCACCACTATCTTCGCACTTCCTGGAGCCTATCCAAAACAACCCCAAGCCGGACAGGAAACGTCATTTCAACTTCAAGTCGTCGATTGTTCCGCGCATTTTCGCATGCTTTTGCCCCAGTATCACCCCGCGGGCAATCGGTTCTGTCTGTGGTCAACGAATCAAAGCATCCACCGACATAAACGAGTTGAACGGGTGGCGGCGATGGACATTGACATGGACATTGACATGGACATTGACATGGACATTGACATTGACATGGACATTGACATGGACATTGACATGGACATTGACATGGACATGGACTGGCGTCTTGCAGGTCATTGGTGATCAGGAACGATTTGCCTCGGATCGTGGCTTAACTTGCGGAACTGGCCGGCAGGCGAGCAATCAAGTTGTGCAAGATCGCTAAAATTCATCGTTCCCCAGGTTTCCCAGTGAAAACAGGTCACCCAGCGATTTCATTAAGCGAATCTCCCCAAGCCCTTTTTGCCTACACGTTATCGCTGTGCTGGCGGCTACTTCTGTTCACTCTCCAAGTAGCCTGCGGCCAACAAACGTCCCAACACCACAATCCCTTCGGTGTTAATGACTAATTGTTTTGGTTGCTGCGGCAGGTCAAACGTTTTGATGTGATGGAAATTCGGATCGATGTTAGCCAGTTCCGAAATCTTCGCGACCACGTCAATCCGATCCAAACCCTCAGCTTTTGTAGGTGGTTGTTGGCTAACAAACCAATTTAAATCAGGCAGTTTCAATTCAGATCTGAATGATTTGATCAACGCCTGGACCCGTTTCGCGGCATCTTCGCGGTAGGGTCCAAACGACATGTCGTTCTCGCCCAAGTGGTAAAAGACGCCTGCCACCTGAACTTGATGCCCTTTGGCTTCCAGTTCTTGGATCGCTTGTTTGGAAAATTCAACAAACGCAGGATATAGGTTCCGTGACTTCGCTTCGCTACCTTCGGGTGTCCAATCAATAATCTGCGAACCGCTATGAGTGTATTTTGCAATTGCGATCGGCATATCCGACGTTTTCTTGACCGCAGCAGCGAAACTAAGTTCGGGTCCAAATGTATCATAGTAACCAGTCACCCCCAGCGGTTCCCAGCCATGAGAAACTTGATAGTCTCCGCCCAGACTGTACTTAAAAGCAACGGTTGGATCATCCTTTAACAAGTGGTTCCCACCCGGTAACACTGCCAACTCTTGTACGAACGCTCTTTCGCCTTCCATGTTTCGGTGCCCTGCCATGATGAACAATTTTACTTGGGAACCCTTAGGATACGGCCAAGTCGACAACTTCCGCTGGGGTTGTACCGGTTTTTGAATGGACTTCAAGTAAGCGTCGGCATAGTTGACGCCGTGCTGTAATTGCCCAAGCGTCCCATAGTGGTAGTGCAGTCCAACACCGCCACCAATTTCGACTCCGACTTGCGACGTTCGAACGTACTGGGCCAACGAATCCTGGGCCACCGCCTGTTTTTGCCCCAGGCTAATTTGGTACATGCGTGGGCGAAGATCCATACCCCAAATTGTCTTGGTGCAAAGCTCGCCGACATAGAAATTTAATTTCGGCGCGACCAAATCGCGTCGCACACACGCCATAAAGTTATTAAGATTCTTGCGATAGTTTGACAGGTAATCTTTTTCGAACATGTCGTTTTCCCCTTGGTGCCACATGAAGCCTTCCAAGCGGTATTGGATGCCTTGTTTCTCTAAATCTTGAAGCGATTTTTGCACAAGGTCAATCATCAGCGGATACATCTTGAACCCCGACGGATCGTCAGGATTC
>JBDNHU010000246.1:0-16612 GCA_041688615.1 Mariniblastus sp.
AACGACTGCGCGACGAATCTGAGAAAAACTCGCAAAAACCCGATGACAACGCCATTCGAGGCTGTCACCGTTGAAGGTGAAGTAGTTTCGGGTGCAAGTGCCGATAAGGAATTAGGCGGCGAACCAAAGGACAACTAGATCAGAGGCCACGATTCGGTCAATTGCTGGGCCAACGATTTGCATTAGCGTTTGATCGATCGCTTCTTTGAGGCGATTGATTCGGTGCGTCAGATTGGTGCGTCAGATTGGTGCGTCAGATTGGTGCGTCAGATTGGTGCGTCAGATTGGTGCGTCCGCGTAGTACGCCCAATCATGCTGAAGCTGAAATTGATTGCAGGAATCGCAAGCAATGCTTGCAGGAGTCTAGCTGGGCAAGCGTCGCAAATCGAGTGTAAAAAAATAGCTCCAGCCTTAGGTCGAATAGCCGCGTCAATAAACCCGATTCTAAGGCTGGAGCTGGAGTGGCTTGTGGTCGACTTTCATTCCGCCGATTTTTAGCTTCGTCTAGCTGTTACTGAGTAACGCAACTTGTGTGCCATCGAGTCGTGAAGTTCGTTATTTAGCCCTTCCACCCACTATAGCTATCTTTTGAGGTGTTTTGCTTACCTTAAGAATTTGGGCGGGTGGTCAGCGTCTGCTCGCATGCCTGTTTTTTTAGCAGCGTGGCGGGCAGTGCTTCTATTGTGTGCAGCGATTTTATTGTGTGCATTGCTTCGGGTGGTTGTGCTTCGGGTGGTTGTGCTTCGGGTGGTTGTGCTTCGGGTGGTTGTGCGGCATGGCGCATAAAAACACTGCGCACGAAAAAAGGCGACGCTCAAATAAGTTTGAGCGTCGCCTATGAATGACTTCCAGCACAGAACTAGGCTACTTCTGAGCGGCCGTTTCAGCATCAGTACCTACTTCTTCTTTCGTCTCACCGGTAGTATCTTCCTCCGCAGGGGCCGCAGCCGGTTTCAAGTCAAAACGTTCTCCTTCAAATTCCAAGATAACGTCTCCGATCCCATCCACGTTTTTCCCGTTGTTTGGCTGGACAAGGATCAATTTGCCACTATTTTTGGATCCGTTAACATCAAACACAATATAGTTGTTGCCGTCCCCAGCTTCGTTGGTTGCTTCGCCAGTTTCGATTAAGTTCATGGACATCCCGGCTTCCGAAATTTCGCCTAGTTTTTCTTTGACGATGGGAGAATCGCCCGCTTTCTTCACGATCTCTTGTTTCAGGATCCCCGTGGCTTGCTCCCATCCATAGTATGCGATTCCTGCGCAGCAAACGCAACAAAGTGCCAATACTCCGAAAACGATCATGACGATCTTTAAAACCGACGTACCGCCAGAATTCTGTTGTCCGGGCGGCTGATAAGGGCTACCTGGGCCTTGCTTTGGATTTGCCATGGATCTTGATTTCCTCAGTTGATGAGTTGTTGAATGTGAATGCAATTAAAGACAACACCCTAAACTGGGGTTTCTATCGCCGTCCACGTTATGCCACGCTTCCAAACCTAAGCCTATCGGTGGTCCTGCGCCGCATATTGTAAGTTGCCGCGAAGCTGAATAACAGCCTTGGTAAAGGTGTTTGGGCTCACCGCCGTCAATGTCTAAACACTGAACCTTTAAAGTCCCAGGTCTGCGAGGCAGTGAACTTGGCCGAAAACCTTGAGGGCGTTCGCCGGTAGCGGTAAAATCTTGGATCAAATCGTGTTGAGCCTGAAAAGGAGCTTCAGGTTTGCCGGGCAAGACCAGGGCTGGTCACCAGGAAATGCATCGGCCGTGGTTTTCGGGTTGGGCAGGAGGTAATTTTCCCGGGACTTGGGGAAGCGATTTGGCAGGGAAATAAAACCGTTGATCGCCAATTTGGATGTTGATGGTTGCTGCGGTTAGGCTTCCAATCCTTCGATCACGTCAATTACCTGTTGGTCGTGTCCTTCCACTTTGACTCGTTTCCAAACCTTGGCTACGACACCATTGGCATCGATAACAAAGGTGCTGCGTTGGATTCCCATGCTTTTCTTTCCGTACATGTTTTTCTCACGCCATGCGCCAAATTTTTCGGCCACTTTGTGATCCGTGTCCACTAACAAGGGGAAATTCAATTCGTACTTGTCTCGGAATTTTTGATGTGAAAGCGAATCGTCTGGGCTTAGACCTAGGACCACTGCCCCTAACGCTGCGATTTCATCTTTTCGATCGCGAAAAGCACATGCTTCTTTGGTACAGCCTGGGGTGTCATCCTTAGGATAGAAGTAGACCACCACAGGTTTCCCTTTCAGTTCAGACAGTTTGACTGTTTGACCTTGATCGTCTTTCAAACTGAACGCGGGTGCTTTCTTGCCTTCTTCCAACCAAGCTTCTTCTGCCATGTAACGAATCCCTTTTATTGATGTTAATGTTGATTTGGGTTGCCTTCAGGTCTTTTCATTTGTGCATGCGATCACCCACAGGCTCGGTTTCCGATTAAACGGAAAAAAGGCTGGGACCGCAAACGGGCGGTACCAGCCTTTGATTTAAGAATAACAACTTTTCAGCGTTTGGATCGGCAATGCAGACCTTAGGCGACCATTATTTCGCGTAAGAAATCGCCAAGAGGGCGTAAGCCGAAACTAGGCTGGCATCCCCTTCCATCCAGCGTTCGCTTTGGGTGTTGATCCAGCTTCCATTTTTTTGCTGTCGATTAGAAAGTTCTTTGATCAATTCTGTTCGCCAGTCATGTTTCACGCCATCTGCGGATTCGAATTGCGCTTCGTCCATTGCACTTAGTGCTTTGCCGAAGACATGATAGTAGTAGTATAAACCCTGAGCGCCGACGCCGGGGTTCGATTTCAAAGTATAGTTTTTCTTTAGGTAGGTCAAAGCCGCTTGGACTCGAGTGTCTTCCTTGCTGACCCCGGCATACAGCATACTTTTCAGACCGGCGTAGGTCATTGATCCGTAACTGCGAAGGCCGCCGCCTGGATTCGCTTCCGACGTTTCTACTTTGGTTTCGCCACCAGCGGCAGCCGTGTAGAAGAAGCCACCGTCCTTTGGGCCCCCAGTCGCGAATTCAGTCTTGTTGAACTCGGACTCGTGATTCTGACAGCGAGTGATAAAGGTCAAGGCTTTCTGCAAGTCGGGATCATCGTTTTTGGCGCCTGCCGCCTTCAATGCATCGATCATGTACGACGTATTGGACATGTCAGGTCGAGTGTGCGATCCGTATCCGGCCCCGCCATAAGCCATGTCATCTTTCTCTTTTTGTTCGCCCTCATCCCACTGTAAAGTGCGAAGAAAGCCTGTTGCCGCTTTGATTTCCTTCGCGTAAGTTTTCCCGTTGTCGATTTCCGCCAAACAACTGATCGCCAAGGCCGATTCATAGTTTCGGTGTATTGATTTATCTGCATAGATGCCGCCGTCAGGACGGACGTTGCTTAGAATGTATTTAATACTACGGGCAACAGCGGGATGGTTTTGGGTCCGACCATGACGAAGCATTGCCGATGCAATCATCGACGTTGGCCCTGTGCCAGCGTAATTGCTAAAGCTGCCATCATCTGACTGTTGACCATCTAAAAACGTTAACGCTTGACCGACCATCAATGCACGCTCGTTGATCAGGTCTTGCGACAGTTCCGGAAGGTTGTCAGAGACCGGTGTGTTGACCAAGTAAGTGGCATTCACAAGCGAAATTGAGTTCGCTTGGTTATCCTGCCCTGTCACTTGGGCAACGCAATGGGACGGCAAGCCCGCATCGGCAAGACCAAGAGTCGCCAGGCCGATGCCCATCGCAAACGCCCAATTACCGCCATGACGAATGGGAATTCTTTGGATATTGGTCACGATATTTTCCTTGCAAGTTGATGGAGTTTTCGAATGGGAATGGAAAGAAACCTTCTCCGTTAGTCTGGTTTATGGCATTCTAACTGGGTTCGGTTTCTAAAAAAACGAGTTTCACTACCCTAAAAATTAGGTGTCGCAAACGACTAAACGTTGAATTCCGAAACGTTCGCCTTAGATTAACGGCAGAAATTTGTTCGTTCCAGAATTCGCCCTAATGACAATTCAAGGCGTCTGATTCATATTGTACATCTGAGTTTCTGGCGGATTGCCAATAGAATCTGGTTGGCAACTGTCTTCTGGTTGGCTCCGATTCGGGTCGGGTTGGCTCGGATTGTGCTCGCCGTGAGCATGGTTTTCACCGGGGGTATGGTTTTCGCTGAGCGGTTTTTTGCTGAGCAATGATTATGCTTGAAAATGTTTTTGCACAGCGGTGGTAGGATGGCGATTTCCATCCGCCCCCTGTGGATCACGATCGATTTTCAAACGAACGTATTTCAGGGACTGACATGCCAAACCACTGTTCAAAAAACACCTGCGATGAATCACAACTCAAGCCAACCTTGAACTAAGTTTAGCCAAAAATTGTAACCAGAGTGGTCGCAGCTAATCTTCGCAGAACGGGTTTGGGACTGACTGGATCGATGTGCGTCCAAGAAGGAATTCTTTGGGCTTGGGTTCGCTAATTGCTCAATTGAACGCCGCTCCTTTACATTTACTAGCCGCTTTGGAGAAGAAAACGATGCCCGAACCTACTTCAGTGGGAAGTCCAATGTCAGTGGGAAGTCCAATGAGTGCCTCGGAAGTGCTGGATCGTGAATTCCTGGAAATGCGAGCCTTGATTCTTCAGCTTGCAGCCAGCTTCGACCGAATTGATAGGAGCAAATCCCCTGCCGCCCAAGCAGAAAAATTGCGGCAATTGCAAGATGGGGTTAAAATTCTGCTCGATGACTCGGAAAACAAGGCGAAACAGGTGCAAATGTTGTTTTCCAATCCGTACGCTCAGGATTGGGCAGCTCGATTTGGCTTGACTGACCCTCGGGTGAATCCGTAGGACAAGTCGATTTAAACGCAGTGTTGTCGATTTTTTCGACACGTCTTGGCTTTTCCCTGCCCAACAAAATCACATTCTAACGAGATCGAGTTCATGGATTACTTCGACCCCCACATTCACATGGTTTCGCGAACCACTGATGACTATGCGACTTTAGCTCGAATGGGTTGCGTGGGGATGAGCGAACCGGCGTTCTGGGCAGGCTTTGATCGTGGTAGTGTCGATAGTTTTCGCGATTACTTTCGGCAGTTAACGGGTTTTGAACCTTCACGTGCCGCCGGTTATGGGATCCAGCACTACACTTGGCTGTGCATCAATGCAAAAGAGGCCGAAAACGTCGAACTTTCGCGGGAAGTGATCGCGATGATTCCAGAATTCTTGGATAAACCGGGCGTTCTAGGTATTGGCGAAATTGGCTTGAATAAGAACACCAAAAATGAGTCCACTATCTTCTTGGAGCACTTGGATTTGGCTGCCCAGTATCAGCAGTTAATTTTGATCCACACGCCGCATCTGCAAGACAAATTTCAAGGCACTAAAATGATCTTGGATATGTTGAGGGGAGATCGTCGATTGCAACCGCACCGAGTGCTGGTAGACCATGTCGAGGAGCATACCATTGGCGAAGTGCTAAGCCAGGGTTATTGGGCCGGGATGACGTTGTACCCGGTGTCCAAATGCACTCCAGCGCGAGCGGTTGATATGGTGGAGCAGTTTGGGCCGGAGCGACTTTGCGTGAATTCCGCCGGTGACTGGGGGCCAAGTCAGCCAACTGCGGTTCCAAACTTCATTTTCGAGATGCGGCGACGTGGTCACAGCGAAGCGTTAATCAAGCGAATCGTCTACGAAAACCCAGTCCAGTTCTTCAGTCAGAGTAAGAACTTTCACTTCACGCCGCGCTCATAAACCGGTGGTTGGCACAGGAATCTTTTGGCTCCACTGCTAGAACACCGGACTAGCAAAACCGTCGCGTGATTTCCGCTGGTTGCATTTGGTTTCTGGCCGTGAATGGATGCGTCTGGGGTCATCGCATTTGTGGGCATCTACTTGGTGCAGTTGGCTTTGCCTTGCAACGGGCTTGGGTTGGTTCGGTACGCCCCGTGGGGCGGTTTTGAGATACGCATCCTTAGGCCATCAGGATCGTCATTACGGTAACCAAAGTTCCGTTATGTAATGCATGGATTGCCATCGGCGCCACCAAGCCCTCACGCCATTGCCGAGCCAGGGACATGCAAACGCCCAGCATCAACAGCGGTGGAATCCCTAACAGGCCTTGAGGATGGATTGCCGCAAAGAAAAATGCGTTAACCGTCGATGCTGTCAGAACGCTAAACCACCAGCCATAACGATTACTGGCATCTCTTAGGTACCTGAAGAAAAGGCCTCGGAAGACCGTCTCTTCTACGATCGGCGCGGATACCGCAGCCACAAAATAAAGGAACAGCACCGACATAATGCCGCCACCAAACTGGTCTTGAATGGGATGCGATGGGCCAGGATTCGGTGCAAACGGATTGGCCGCGGTGTAGTCTCCCCAAACCAGATTCGTTAGTACGACAGTTGAAATCATCGCAACTAAAAGCAATGGAAGGCATGCAATATAGGTTACGATACCGGCACCAATATCGCCCAGAATGCCGTGGCTAGTGAAGCCAACGTCTTTGAATGCCTGGCGGGGAGAAGGGTGGCGAACGAAGATCCACCCCAACGCCAGCAGAGGCGACCAAAATACAAACACGGTTAAAAGCTTGCCCAAAGTCGGGTCTTTCGCAGTGTCGATTCCCAATGTCGGCATCAGGAAGGCAGCAAGCAGTTGTAGAGAGATAAAGCCTAAGATCCAAATCGCAAAGGTTTCCAAGTAGATGTGCCCATAGGTGCCAGGCGATTTAAACAGGGAACTAATCATTCCATTGGCGATAAGCACGATCATGACGATCAGCAAAATTCCGCCCGCGGCTAAGGAAAGGATGCCCACGCCGAAAATACCGATGACGCCTAGAACCGCCGATTGGGTTTTCGAACTAAGCCGATCATACTTGTCTTTGTTGCCAGGTTGCCAAGCTTCGGCAAGCTCTCCAGCGAATCCAAGATTTTCTTTTGCTCGAGTCAAATCCTTCTCTAATTGGGCCGCATCGATAGGTTGGATTTCAGAGTTGGATTCGTCCGTAGATGATTTCTTTACGTCGTTCTGGTCCGATTGTTTGACAGTATCGGCCGCTGGTTGGTTGGCGATCTTGGCTCTTGCCTGCTGTTGCGATTCAAAGCGTTGATTTTGGATAATTCGTTTTACCGAATCGATAAGTTCTTTTTCGGAATCGGTTGGTGAATATTCCGCTTTTTCCATTTTCTCGTTGAGAGCATCAATTTCACCGGCGGCCTTTTCGAAGCTTGCGGTTTCTCCCACTAAAATAACGCGAGCCAACCGTTGAGGTACAGGACCTGAATCCAGTTCGTCCAATAGTTGTCCGGCATTGCCTCCCGGCAGCGGCTTCATTCCCATACTCATCCGGACCATCAGTTCGGATTGGGCCATCGATGGTTTGTCCGAAGACTTTGCCTTGGTCATGAATTGGCCCATGTAAACCGTGCCCATCAAAAACAGAGTGCAAAGTACGATCACAGTCCAGCTGATCAGGCTGGAGATCTTCACTTCTTCGCTGGAAGCTACCGCAACTGTGTCAGCCGATTGGTGCAGGTCAGTCGTGGAAGTGGGCCCAGTGGAAGTGGGTGCCGTGTACGGCGTTTGCGATGGTCCCGATTCGGAAAATCTGTCGGGCTGATTCTGATGGTTGGAATGATCGGAACTCATTGTATTGCTTTTTATATAAATAAAGTTCTATGTGATTTCGATGGATTCACGATCAATGGGCCTAGTCGCAATCCAGCTTACCCGCAGTTTACTTGTTTGTTGGTCTTGCCGGGGGAAGGCTTATTCGATTTATTCCCGAAAACGTCTTTGAGTTGTCGATTGAATGAGTCGTTTTTGCACTAACGGCCGACGCCTAACCTGGGCCGAAAGAAAAAATTAGGTCTCGTTTGAATCAATACTTCAACACGGCGAGTCCGTCAGCGGGCAACATTAATCAAGAAGATCATGTACCAGTTGAATTACCTGATCCAGCATTTCTTCGGTCAATCGACCGGTAAATGTATTCTGTTGACTGGGATGATACGATCCAACCAGTGCTAGGTGGTCGGCGAATTTCCAGGTTTGCCCATGGCCAAACGCAACCTTTCGGTTATTGGACTTGTCTAGAATTGCTGGCGCCGGTGACTTAGTTTTGGTGGGTGTGTTGGAACTTGCGTAATCGAATAGTTGGGGCTGCTGACGCATTAAGCGAGCGGTCGCATCCCAGGCAATTTTTCCTAAGGCTAAGATGACCTTGGGTTGGCCCAATCCAACGGTGGTTTCCAAGAAATTTTGACACGCTTGGATTTCTTCGGTAGTGGGTTTATTGTCGGGCGGGGCACAATGGCAAACGGCGGTGATTACGCAATCGTGAAGAATCATTCCGTCGCTGCGATCAACGGAATTCGCTTGAGAAGCGAAGCCGCCTCGATTTAAGGCTCGGTAAAGCCAGTCACCGCTGCGATCGCCGGTAAACATTCGCCCGGTACGATTGGCACCGTGGGCGCCCGGTGCCAGACCCACAATCAGCAAGTCACGTTGCTGGCGATTTTCTGGTTTCGTTTTGCGGGATATTTTGCCAGCCATGTTGGTTACAAGTTGGCTTGAACTATCGTCAATCGTCGAGGATTCAATTGGGGCAGTGCCTACAAAGTTTTCGACCGGGCCTCCCCAATAGGAATGTTCTACATAGGCTTTGCGTTTTACGGTAGCGATCTGCTGGCAGTGGGAAATCAAGCGGGGGCAGGCTTGGCACTGGCGAATCTGTTGGTTCAGAACCGCCCAAGCTTTTGGAAGTTTTTGCGACGCAGTTCTTGCCGAGCGGTCTTGGGCGTGATGTTCTAATCTCGATGATTTGGCCATTGATTAGCCCCTTGGGATATTGATAGACGCGGGGCCAAGCCAGCTTTCACCAAGCCAATTGCCGACTGTTACACACACGACACCCAGCAATAGGCTGGCCGCAGCATAATTGAATGCGGCAATCCATCTTTGGTCGCGAATCAATAAGAAGGAATCCAGACTGAAGGCCGAGAACGTTGTCAGGGCTCCCAATAGGCCGACGCCCACCAACATTTTCCAATGCGGGTGCAAGTCCCGTTGGGACGCGGCGAACAGGATTCCCAGCAATAGGCACCCGACCAAGTTAACACCCAAAGTCCCCCACGGAAATTTATCGCCCAGCAAGTAAATACTTAGCAAACTGGCAGCAAACCGAAGAACAGCCCCGATGGCTCCACCAAGTGAGACAAGCAGTAGTTGCACGACGATCGAATTTGCATCCATGAATTTAGATTTCTACGGTAACGAAATTGTTTTGCGAAACGGACGAACCAAGAACCACGCAGCCAGCAAGCCATTTTGACTATTACGGTGTGATCCTGCGGTCATTTAGCCAGCTAAGTTGGGGATTTGCCCAGCGAAGCGATGGGTCCGTATTTATCCAGCTAGGCCGTGTTCAGAAGCGGACTTCGTGGCCGGCGACTGGATCGAATAGCTTAAGCAAATTGTGTCCCGATCGCGACCACCATTGGCCGCAGGTGCTTTGAGTAGGTCTCACGTCGGAAGTTTCTGCTGAGTATTTTTGTTCATGTTTGGGTGGGCACTTCTTGGCGGATGGTTATGGGTGTGGACGCTTAGCAATGCCTGGCCTGGGCTGGAGTAAGGTTCCGCGTATTGGCGTCGCACGGCTTGCGTTCGGGGCCAACCGGTTTAGGCATTCACCACGTCTTGCGGGGCCGCCGGTACAGCACGCGTGGCGCCGTTTGCGTTGCTTTTGTAGCAAGGGGTGAACCCCGTTGGGTGCGAACAGGGGTCCGCCAACCTTGGCGAGAAAGAGACGGCGAATTCACCCGGTTGGGCATCGTTAAGGACCAAGCCAGCCAGTTCTGGGTTCAAACCCGTAAGAATCCAGTCTTTCTTATTTACCAAGTGCCCAGTTAGTGGAGGCAATTGAGCAAGAAATATCGACTTGTAAGTCAAGTGTAACGCGTTCAGACATGCCGTCTTGTGCGATTGACTGGTTGGCAATTTCCCGCCGGTCGCTGGCTTGAATTCCCTGGGCTTGGGCCAAGTTTTGCGGCAGACAACAGCTGGATTGAGGTGGGATTGTTCCGATTGGCAAAAAAGACTTTAGGAAATTCGAGGAAAAAGACGGAAATCGTTTTTTTATCTGCAGCAGCCCGTTGACTACGCAATTTTGGTGCCTAAAGTGATGAATGACAAAAGGATCTGATTTGTCAAGTAGATCAAGTCCTGGAAATCTAAATTCTCTACTGGGAAGAGGTTTGGGGCGGTAATTTGGTTGGCTGGTCTTGGCTTCATGGTTGAGACGTCTTGCCCACGACTTGGCAGATTACCACGCCAGAGCGCAAGTTGACGTAGTGCGAAACTGTGACAGATCTGGAACGGTGACAGATCTAAAACGGCGAGGTGCGAGAATAGTTAGAGACGGAGATTATTGGAGGAGTTTGATTCGTTGCCAAGATTGAACTTGGTGACTGGGCCCACAGACTTAGTTTGCTTCGAATGGTTCGACGCATTCATTTGCTTTTGGGGCCTTTTTTGCAGAAGAGCTTGGACGTTTGCGTCAAGGAATCTCGACTGCGTGCAAAGGAATGAAAATGCTTGTTCTATCAAGAAAGAAAAACGAAAGTATTGTGATCAACGACAATATTTCAATTGTTGTCGTGGAGATTCGAGGCGATAAGGTGCGTTTGGGAGTGGAAGCCCCCAAAGACGTGACGGTTCATCGCAGAGAAGTTTATGATGCGATTAAACAATTCGAAAGCCAGCCCGACACATTGAACCCGAGTAATTCTAGCCAAGATTAATTGGGGCTGGCCCTTAAGCCCTTTCGGTTTGCCTGTCTATCGAAATCAGGTTACGTAATCTAGCAGCCGCAACGGGCAATATGCTTGGGACGGGCAATTCGCTTGGGACGGGCAATATGCTTGGGACGGGCAATTCGCTTGGGACGGGCAAGTGGGCGTCGTTGTTAGTCGCATTGGTCAAGATTAAGCCTAAGAAACACTGGGTCAACGCCCATGCTATAGTCTTGGGCAATTCTGAATTTGGGCTAACTCTAGGCTTATTCGGCTGAGCCACGGCTTTTCGGAAGGCATCGGCCAAGTTGTGTGATCGCTTTTTGGTGTTGCAAATGTCCCTTAGCGTCGAAACTGGTGTTAAGAATCTGGCTGATCTTTGAATTCGGGTTCTGCGGTTTGGTGCCCGCCGATTTGGGTGTAGCGGTTGGGGCTTAGTTTTGCATTGAACTTGAAAGGCAACTGCGTCGAATTTGCCCAAATCTTTTTTTCACGGTTAATGCCGGCTAATCACTGTCGGATTTCACAACGGTTCGGGTGGTTTTGATGCCATCTTGCTGATTCCTGTCTCTCAGGCGACTTGGCCCCTTGACAGATTTGGCCTATTTTTGGCACATTATGCCTCTGGCTTCCTGCTTCCCGGTTTATGAACTTGCTTTCTAAGTTTCACAAACGGGCATTGAGGCAAGTTGGTGCGAATTCAGGAAGCAATTCCGATCATTTGCGGTGAATTTGTTGCAACGGAAGTATTTTGCTGAATGGTTGGCTGGAATCGGCCGAAAATCAGCGTTAGACGGCCCCTTCGTCTAGTGGTCTAGGACACCGCCCTTTCACGGCGGTAACACGGGTTCGAGTCCCGTAGGGGTCATTTTTTCGGGTGCGATTGATAGGCACTCGACCAAACCCAGCTTTTTTTGGCTGGGTTTTTTTATGCGCTGCTTGCCTGAAAAGTAGTCCAATTGCCCAGGCTGATTGCGAATTTTGAATTATTGTTGACGTCGGACGGTATGATCGGGACTTGCGTCTTTAGCTTTTGCCGAAGTATTGAATAACATGGCAGCAGTGTTGGCTTTCAGCTTTGCTGTCCGGCGGGCAACCGTTTAGCGATTCATCCAGGATTTTTGCTTTTGGACACGTGCAAGCCAGAGAATTTTTTGGGCCAATCGGAAATAGGAACATGAAACAGACGCTTCGTTTGGATCCACATCGCGAGCCCGATCTACGGACCGCTGCGGATCTGCTTCGTGGTGGCGGTTGCGTCGCGTTCCCGACAGAAACGGTCTACGGCTTGGGTGTGGATGCGACCAGCCAGGCAGCGGTCAAACGTGCCTTTGTTGCCAAAGGGCGACCAGCGGACAATCCCTTGATTGTTCATCTTCATTGCAGGAATCAATTGGAACTCTATTGCCACAGCGTTCCGGCAATCGCTTACTCGCTGATGGAACGATTTTGTCCAGGTGCTTTAACCTTGGTATTGCCCAAACGTTCCTCGATCGTTGACGCGGTGACCGCTGGATTGGAGACCGTTGCCGTTCGGTTCCCGGCTCATGCGACCGCAAGAGCAATCCTGCAAATGGCAGATGTCCCAGTGGCAGCGCCCAGTGCAAATCGATCTGGGCGTCCAAGTGGAACCACCTGGCAGTCCGTACTGGAAGATCTGGACGGCCGAATTGACGCGGTTGTTTGTGATGCTCCCTGTCACATTGGGATTGAAAGTACGGTGGTGGACGTCACGGGTGCGGAGCCTGTGGTTTTGCGTTGTGGCAGTGTCAGTATCCAGCAGTTGTTGGAAGTCTGTAAAGACTTGCGTACTCTTGGCCAAGTCATTGATCCGACGGTTAATTCGCCGGGGCTTCGGCATCGACACTACCAACCGACAGGTCGAGTGGTCCTAGTGAGTGATCTGTTGGACCTGCAATGTCAACTTTCCTCTGCTGAATCGTCTCTGGGTTGGGGCTTCATCGGTTTGGAAGCATTGCCAGGTTTGAACTTGGGAGCAGGGAATTGCAAGGCGTCGATCTGTGAAAACGTGGATCACTACGCTCGCCAGATTTTTTCATTCTTTCGTGAATGCGATTCGTTAGGGATTGGAACGATCTACTGTCAGTGTGTCCCCGACCACGGCATTGGGCAAGCGCTGATGGATCGACTAAAACGCGCGGCTAGCGAAAGTTAATCTGGGCGGTGATTTGGCAGTCACTTAGCGTGGATCGATTTCTTATGAATATTCATCTTGGGTCGAAATCTGTTAAGATTTCCGCAGCGAAGCGGTGACAGTGCAGCGTTTCCAACATAATAGCGAAAGGCTAAAAAGTGAACTTCAGCCGATATTTGGTCCCATTTCATCCCAAGCGAACGCCTCATCTATTTACCGATGTCTTAATTATTGGCGGCGGGTTGGCGGGCTTGCGAGCGGCCTTGGAGGTCGATCCCAGCCTGAGCGTAACCGTGGTGACCAAAGGCCCCTTGCAGCAATCCAACAGCAGTTATGCTCAGGGTGGCATTGCTGGAGTGTTGGACACCAAAGATCGTTTTCAATGGCATGTGGACGACACACTCGTTGCCGGCGGAATCTTGTGTGATCGATCTGTGGTTGAAATGGTGGTTGGGCAAGCACCGGTTCGCATCAATGAATTGATTCAGTGGGGAACTCAGTTTGATCGCAAGGACGGCGAGTTGTATTTGGGCCGGGAGGGCGGGCATTCGCACCATCGTATCGTTCATGCCTTGGGTGATAGTACGGGGCGCGAAGTCATGCGAGCGGTGATCGAAGAAATTAAGTTGCGTCCTAATGCGCAGATCATCGAAGACAGTTTCACTGTGGACTTGTTGACCGAGGACGATCGCTGTTTGGGTGCGGTCACTCATGTCGACGGTCAACTTTACTTGCTGTGGGCCAAACAGACGATTTTATGCACGGGAGGTGCTGGCCAGGTTTTCCGTGAAACCACTAATCCATCACTGGCGACCGGCGATGGTCAAGCAATCGCATTGCGGGCTGGTGCGCGAGTCCGAGACATGGAATTCATGCAGTTCCATCCCACCGTTTTGTATATTGCAGGGGGTGGCCGCTGTTTGATTACCGAAGCAGTACGAGGCGAAGGCGCCTATCTGGTGGATCGAAACGGGGAGCGTTTCATGCTGGATTCCGATGAACGTGCTGAACTGGCCCCACGGGATATCGTGTCGCAATGTATCGAACGGCAGATTGATAAGACCCGTGATACCAATGTCTATTTAGATTTAAGTCACTTGGATCCGGCTTTGGTGCGAGAACGTTTCCCAGGTATGACCAAGGTTTGTGCTGAATTTAACATCGACGTCACAACCGATCGCATTCCAGTGCGGCCTGGTGCTCATTATATGATTGGTGGCGTCGAAGTGGACCACGCAGGCCGAACCAGTCTGCAAAATCTGTGGGCGGCCGGGGAAGTCACTAGCAGTGGATTGCATGGTGCCAATCGTTTGGCGTCCAACAGTCTTTTAGAAGGATTGGTCTATGGCGTCTTGGCCGGACAGGGTGCATCAGATGCAGCGAAGCAGATGCCCGATCGCTATGAGATATCCAACTTGCAAAATCCGACTCATGATAATTCGGAAATGCCGCTAGACTTGACCGACGTGTTCAATTCGCTGCGAAGTTTGATGTGGCGTTCTGCCGGGGTGCGACGCGAAGCCAACGGTTTGGCCGAGGCGCAAGCTCAAATTGAACGGTGGACCAAGTACATGTGGCGGCATCAGTTTGTTGATGCCGCAGGTTGGGAGTTGCAGAACTTACTTCGTGTGTCTGCGACAATGATCGATGCTGCGATTCAGCGGACTGAGAGCCGCGGCGTTCACTATCGGACGGATTTTCCGACTATGGATGATGCGAAATGGGCTGGACACATTTGTTTCGAGGGCGATCGAGTTTGGTTGCAGCCCATTGCGAATCGAGTCCCGTCGGCGTCCTAAGAAATTGGGCTTAATCGTACGCTTCGCCCATCGCTTCACTTTGCGGAAGGTCATCAACGCTGTCGATCCCAAACAAGTCTAGGAAGCGTTCTGTGGTTTTATAGTATTTCTTTTTGTCGTCGCTGCGTTCAATCTTTAGTAGGTCTCTGCGAACCAACTGATTGATATTTGCGCCGTTGGATTTCCCCATCAGATCATCAATCTTGGCCTTGGTGATGGGTTGGTGGTAAGCCACTATGGAGAGTGTATCGATGATCGATTGGCTTAGCCGAGCCTCCTTGATCTGACCGTAGAAACGATTGCGCACCGGAACGTATTGTTTGCTCAAAATCATTTTATAGCCAAGAACTTCCTTGATGATGCGATACGCTGCCTGATCGGCTTCGTAGCTTTGATTTAGGCGATCAACGTACGTGTCGATTTCGTCGGGTGAAACCCCTCGCATCAACGAAGCGAGCAAGCGACCTGAAATGGGGTCATTGTCTGATGTTCCCACAAACAAGATGGATTCAACAATACGCTCGGGTGTAATCGCCACCTGATCATCTTCGGTCAAATCTTCGTTGGCTGTGTCGATCGACAGCGGTTTCAGGAAATTTGCACGATCTCCGTCCGTCGGCGAATCCGCTGGATCGCTGGTTTGGTGGTCCGGGTCGGCGGTGATGTCGACCGCTTGCTGTGGCGGTCCAGAACCGTCAGCAGCTGAATCCAAGTTCAGGGCGATTGAAACGCCGGGCTGTGCATCGTCAGAGGTCAAAGTGACCGGGATTTTCATCGCCTCTTGTTCGGCCATAATTTGGGCGTATGCATTGCTAAGTTCTTCAAGCGAATAGTCGGCCTGGTCATCGGCAAAGCCTGCCATCAAATCGTCCAGCGACAAGTCTTCCACTTCCGGGGCGTCATCTGCGTCGCGTTCGTCTTCCTCGGAATTCACTGCAAGATTTCCTCTGTTTTTATTTTCGGTGGACAGGTGCCGGTCTACGTTCAGATTGTAGCTAAAAGTGGCCACCGCGTGCGATCCCTAACATCCCGGGTCGGCGTGCCCTCGCCCAGGAGAGCCGCAGCTATAAAAATACCAGCACGCAGCGCAAGCCCGTGGAGATTGCCTTCCTTCGCTTGCGCTGCGTGCTTGGATTGCGGTAAGTCTTCTTCTGCCGCTGGCCCAACATCCCAACGAGAAAGCTTTCAGCAGATTCGCCAGAAGGCGTGCGGCTGTTCCAAATCCTATCGACCGAACTTTGAAAAGTTGGCCGGTTGGGCAGCTTAGCAGTTGCCGGTGTCCAAGTCCATGTATTTCGGACTATCATAACCTCCGGCTGATTCAGGATAAAAAGGAATTCCTATTCGAAAGCGATAGCGTGGACACTTCAGAAGAATTTGACAAGAGACGACGCTTGGCCAGTCCCCGTCCGCCAGCGGAGGTCAGTGCCTGGCTAATTCAAAGAGCTGGGGAATTGCAAAGTATCATGCCTTGTCAGGAAGTCCAACTGTCTTGGATGGTCAATCGAGTCTTAGCCGAGGATCTATTTGCGAATCAAGCGATCCCTTCTTTTCGCAAAGCGATGATGGATGGCGTGGCAGTGAAGTGGTCACAAGACTTGACCAGTCGCATGCAGTCAATCTGGCAAGTGGCCACTCCGGTCTTGGACGCCGGTGCAGAATTGACACGAGTTGGCGTGCCTGTGACCACGGGCATGCCCATGCCGGAAGTCATGGATTGTGTGATTCCAATTGAACGTCTAAGTAATGTCCAGGGGCAACCCCTTTTGAACTTGTTGCACTGTGACCAGTTTCGGATCGATGCAGTTTCCGCAACTCAAGTGTTGCCAGGGCAACACGTTTCTT
>JBDNHU010000247.1:0-1658 GCA_041688615.1 Mariniblastus sp.
GCTGAAAGGTCAATCGCCAAGAAACTTCCGGTAGCAATTGAAGCATAAAGCAAACTAATCGTCATGAACGACCACCAAGCGCCGATGACTGCTGGCGAGTGCTCTCCGGTAGAAAGAAACAAGGTCCCGATCATCATGGGGACAAGCCCAAGTCCCAAAACAACCCCTGAAATGACGACATAAGGCGCCCGGCACCAATATCGCAGCAGCAAGACGGTCACCAGCCAACAGCCGATCACAAAACCAAACGCAAGACTGTCCCAAACACTTGCCAGACGGCTGGGGAATACCGGAAAATTTCGCCAGAAGTCCCAATGGAAGTACATGGGCCAAAGGCGCCCGCTTTCCAGATCTTCAAACCGCAGGCCGACACTCGCGCCTGACAAATCACTCAACAAGGCGATCGTCGTCAACATCATAACTGCCAGTAAAGCGGCCAACAGCATTATTAGGGACGATACTATTTTCATTCGACCAAGTCCCTAACTGGCGCAAACCCAACACTTCACTCTTGTTCTACAAGCAACACGCTACTTGAAATGGACCCACCAAAAACACTAATTCCTGGACCGCTCTGAAAGCCGCTGGCGAACTTGAGGAATGATTTGGTAGGGGACAAATTTTGCCAGCTGCAGATCATCCGCCAGTGGTGCCACTTGTTTGATCAAAGAACTTGACACATGAGCGTACTGCGGATCGGACATCAAAAAGACCGTCTCCAACGTTTCATCCAACTGACGATTTGCCATGGTCATCGTAAATTCTACCGCGATGTCGGTTAGCGGACGCACGCCACGAATCATCGCCGACGCCTTGCATTCCCGGACAAAAGCAACCGCCAAGCCTTCAAACATCCGCACTTCTACGTTTTCCAAATCGGTAATACTGGCTTCAATCAGCCGTTGGCGTTCAGTCGGCGAAAACATTGACTGCTTTTCAACATTGATACCAATGCCAACAATCAAATGATTCACCAAACGGCTTGCGCGCTGAATAACGTTCAAGTGGCCGACGGTGATGGGATCAAATGACCCTGTGTAGACTGCGATATCCATTAAAGATCCAACTCCGAAAGAATACCCAAGACCTGATCGAAATCTGACTGGTCGTTGTACGCATGAATTGCCAGTCGATTGCGACCACCACGACAACTTGATACGACCTTTCCAGCCAACAATTTTTCACGCACGGACATTGGATCATGTCCAGGCAGCTGGAACAACAAGATGCCTGTCTGATGTTCTTCTGGGATTGAATAAACTTCCGCACCCAACTCTTGCAACTTTTGCTTCAACCCAATCGCTTGCGATACGATCCGTTTGGCAAACAAATCACTGGTCGAAGACAGACCATGATCTAGCAGCGTTTTTAAGCTGCCGCCCAAACCAATTTGCCCGACCATATTCTGAGAACCCGCCTCGTATCGAGACGCAGCAGGAATTAATTGCATATCAATGTTGTGAAAATCGTAACGCCCCACGACGCTATTCCAACCGACAATGTTTGGTCGCAATTCATCTAACAGTTCTCTTCGAATGTAAGCCAACCCAGCGCCTTCGGGCCCCAACATCCATTTGTGTCCATCCGCGGAAAGAAAGTCCACTCCGACACTTTTGACGTCCAGTGGAAACACGCCCAACCCCTGAATCGCGTCCAAC
>JBDNHU010000248.1:0-46667 GCA_041688615.1 Mariniblastus sp.
CATCCAATAGCGAACATCCAATAGCGAACATCCAATAAATTGTCACCCACAACTGATTAACGGCCCACAACACAGCCAGAAATCGCAAGGATTCCTAATAACTGTGTCGCGAATGTATTTACTGCAAAGCCGACAAAATGGCTGATCTGATAACACTTTGAAACCATCATAATGCCGATTATCACCGTTTTTGTCACCGTTGGACGGTCCAACGATCGCCTAAGTTTAAACCATACAAAGTGCCAAAACCACAAGCCAAAGGTTAATACTTCTAAACATCAACCCTGGCTGATTTGTTCGTCAATTCCGAGCAAAACGGCACCCAAGAACCAAGGAAACTCAACCCGACAGCGTTGCCCTAACCACATCTGCACCACCAGAATCGACTCAACTTTTCCGCAAGCATGTTTGTACTCGTCCGCACTGCCAAGTTTACTTCGAGTCAATTCCCAACACCAAACAGCCAACACTTGGTTAGTTCTAAATACCGACGTTCTCCTGTCGCGGAAGCCTGATTCGCTGACGTTTCTAAAAGATACCAAAGGTTCTGTTTGATCGCCCGACGCCTGAACTACAATTCAATTGTCATCACCTAGGACACTTGGCATTTTAGATGGTTCGCCCTGTTGGCCGCTACAGTGCACATTCCCGAATTCCCAAAACACAGAACCCTTTGCAAAAAAAAAATCGCCAAAAATTTCTCAAACTTGGTTGCTTGGAACCAACCTTCGCGCTTAGGATTATAAGTATGAGAAACGGAATTTCTCTTGAACGTTGTTGACCCGTGAACTTACCCCAAGCAAATTCTGGATTCCCAACGGTTCACCTAATTGCCCAGTCCAGAAATGACCAGTCGGTCGATAGATTGCCATTCAGCTTGCCACCCTTGGATTACCCTCAATCAGTGCATGGACCACTAATCGCGTAGAGCTGAAGGCCACTTAGGGGTGGAGGCCACTTCAAAAGTCCGGTCGTTTGCGATGTCAGGTGTTTGCGATGTCAGGCTCTGGAATAGCGGTGACCCACAGAAACAACAACGTGCGTTTTATGTGAAATTTGATTCTTAATTTTATTGGACGAAGGCGTGTCGAATGCTTCATTTTTCATGCGATCGGTGTCACAACATGATCAACACCGATACAGAGATTCGTTATGTGATCAAACTGGAAGCCCATGCCAGTGTTGATAGCCCTGGCGTTTGTGAACTGGACGAGGATCAAGACTACATAAACGAGCTGAAAGACATCGTTGAAAATTTGCATGAATCAGGCGAGATCACTTGTCCTGAAGAAATTTTCCACAAGAACAAGTTTGACCTTTGTGAAACCTGTTACCGCGAATACTTGCGGGATCCGCTGGGAAATCAAAGTCGGATGCGAATCGACTTCAGTTCGAATTAGTTATAACGGCAAGCGACTTGCTAACGCTGAAAAATTGGAACAGCGTGACATTGGAATCCAGCGCAATTAAGAATTCTGCGACATTGGAAAACGGTTGGAACTTGAGGAACCTGCGTCCAGGAGATTCCAGATATCCGCTTGAAACTCAATGGAAACCGAACTTGGCCAGCCAAAAATTTACCTGCGGTCCACCGTTCACCTGGGGTCGCCGGTTCGCTTGTCGATTATCTGGAGAATAAAGAACTATCTTGAGAATAACGGGCGCCAGACAGGACGTTCCAACTGGGGAAACAAACGAGGCATGTTCCAGGGAAGCATGCCTTCGTGCTGAATCGAATCACCTTGATAGAACGTCTGATCTGGCGACTCAATCACTTCGTAGCCACCCTCTGGATACAGGGTTTCTGAGTACCCAGTCTCGGGATAGCCGTCGGTACGATACTCTGTAGGAACGGCGCTGTGGCCTTGAAACCAACTACTGCGGATTTGGCCGTTTCCAGAATCACCTAGCGAAGACCTAGACCCAGCCGCGTTTCGGCCAAGCAAACTTCCCTTAGTCCCACCGCCACTTGTTCTTTGCAGCGCTCCCTTTACACCCAACTGTGCCGGGTCCCTGGCCAAGCTATCGGCAAACAAGCGAAAGTCCGAGATCAAAGGCTGAACTTGCACAGTGATGCGTTCAACATTCGCCAGTGAAGCATTTAGCCGTTCGTAAACCTGAGGATCGTTGAACAACTTTCCAACGGTACCATCTTTGTTCTTAAACTGCTCGCTAAACTGTTCGATGTTCTTTATCAGGGTCTCCACCTTCGCAACACTTTGCCGAATATCTGAAATCACCAGCGGCCCTTCCTCACCCAATGATTTGGTGAAGGCCTCCAATTGAGCCAAATTCGTGTCCACTCGGCCACCTACGGTTTTGAACGGCGCGATCGTGTCACGCAACTCCGCTATGGTGGCCCCTGCGTTTTCAATCAGACCGGGGATCTTCAGCACCGAATCTGCGATACTGGACTTCAATTCGTCTTTACCCACCAATTCATTTACATTGCCCATAACCGTGTTAAAATTGTCAATCGCAAGTTCAGCTTTGGTGCTGATCCGCTGAGCGTTCTTGATAAACTCGGGCCCGTTTTTCAATAAATTTGTGAAGTCTTCGTTGCTTTCCTTCAGCACGTCACGAAACAGACCGGTAATTTGCCCAAAATTATCGCTCGTTGTTTTGATGCTATTTCCTGCATCGGTCACTGCCATTAGCGTGGATTTCATATTCTCCTTCAAATCCAATACGACATCGACAATCTCCAGCGGATTAGGGGCGACTGCGACATTTTTCACCAGACCGTCTGCCTCGATCAGTTCACGAAGTTCACCTTCCTTCAATTTCCCATTCATGAAGGCTAGTTCCGCGTCACCCAGAAAGCTGGCGGTTTTGATCTGACAAATTTCATCTTTGTAAATAGGCTTATCCGAATCGATCCCGCAGGTCAGTAGTACTCCGTCAGCTAACATTTTAACTTCTCGGACCCGACCAATGGTGATCCCGTGCTTTCGGATCGGAGTATCTTTGGTGACGCCCGGCGCTTCGGCAAACTTAATGTACAAAGTGTATTGTGACTGGAACACATCGCTGAACATTACCGTCAAGATGCTAAATGCCAAAATGGAGATCAACACCACCAAGCCAACTCGCCAAAAGTACCAACGTTGTTCGTCCATTATTTCACTCGTATCCATTCATGGCTGGGCGCTGAACACCTAACTTCACAATGCACTTAACCACTCGGTCGACGGCCTACTACCAATCGCGATGAGTATCGCCCGCCAGTTCCATCAAGCGTTCGCCCGCTTCACCATTCACAAATTGTCGCACGCGGCGGTCATCCGATGTATCCAATTCGGCCGGCGTTCCATCAAAGATAATTTGACTTTCACCTGCCTCTAACCGACTGTAAGGCGACAACATCACCACGCGATCGGCCACTCGTCTCGCGGTATGCATATCGTGAGTCACAACGATGCTGGTGACAGGAATTCTACGCCTAGTCCGCAAGATCATTTCATTAATCACGTCACTCATCACAGGATCCAGTCCTGTGGTTGGTTCGTCGTACATCAACACTTCCGGGTTCACGATCAACGCCCGCGCTACCGCGACTCGCTTCCTCATACCGCCCGACAACTCCATTGGACGCTTGACCACAACCGACGGTGGCAGGCCAACTTCATTAAGTTTCTCTAAGACTAAATCAGTGATCTCCGAATCAGAAAATCCTCCGTGTTGTCTCAACGGAAACGCGACGTTATTCCCTACCGTCATACTGTCAAACAGTGCGGCGTTCTGAAAAACATAGCCGAATCGAAGACGCACTTTCGTCAACGCGCGTTCACCCAGTTTTGCCATATCCATTGTGTCAAAGCGGACGCTGCCTCGCGTCGGACTCACCAGGCCGATAATGCTTTTCATCAATACACTTTTGCCGCAGCCACTCTCCCCGATCACCACCAAAGTCTGTCCGGCCGGAATTTGGAGACTAATATTCTTCAATACCGTCTGCGTACCAAACCGCATCGTCAGTTTTTCAATACTGATCAGCGGCTGTTCTTCAATCGTTCGTGTATCAATCATCGGAACATTCTCACAATATCAACAAACCACATGTTCTTGTCGGCGACAACATCCTGCAACAAAACTTAGGCAGACCCAATTGTTAGGGCTGAGTAACCGAGCGGGTTGGAAAACATCAGGGGCTAAAACATTAGGGACTAGGCGTTTGATCCTGGCATAATGGATTGCCGACGCTTGCACCGCAAACGACAACCGCAGAAAATCCCACCTAAATCGGACACCTGCGTCGCGGCCTGCCACTAAATCAGTTGTTGCCCGCTCGGATAAAAGATCGACCTAATGCTCTCCAAACCGATTCCCATAAACAAATCTAGAATCAAGATCGTTACGAAACAATAGACAAACGATGACGTCGCCGCTTTTCCCACTCCTTCGGCACCACCTTCGCTATGAAATCCTTGATAGCAACTGACCAAAGCAATCGCACCACCGAAGAAAAAGCTCTTTCCGATCCCTGAAAGCAGATCAAACTGGGTTACAAAGATTGCCGAGTTTTGTAGATAATGAAAGGAATCGATTCCTAGGATCATTACGCTATAAAAGAACCCACCACAGACTCCCATGAAATCCGCCATGGCCGTCAAAGCGGGAATCATCAGGATGCAGGCAATAAAACGAGGCACCACCAAATATTGAATGGGATTGGCCCCCATCGCGGCTAGCGCATCAATTTGTTCGGTTACACGCATCGTCCCAATCTCTGCGGCCATCGCGCTTCCGACTCGACCGGCCAACATCGTTGCTGCCAAGACCGGTCCCAACTCGCTGACAATCGACAAATTGATCACCGCTCCCAACCGAGTCTCTAGTCCCAACTGGCGGAATTGGGCGTAACTTTGAACCGACAAGACCATGCCAATAAAGGTTCCCGTCAACGCAATCACAGGAAGACTTCGAACACCCACTTGGTACAGCGTGGGCATGAGCACATCCAAACGAGGCGAACTTAGAAACAGCCAGCGAAGCATTCGTCCTGTGAAAACAGTAAACATTCCCAAGGCAACCAGCGCATCATGGACCACTTCGCCCAGGTCGGCACACCAGTCGAATAAAGACATCAAAATCCGATTCCAAAGGCCCAGTCGCACTTCTGTACCGCCGGTAGCCATTGCGAATTTACTCCCTGTTCCTTAATCCGACGCTTGGGTCAACCGCCCAAGCCCAGTAATGCTCTCAGGCACTCGATTTGCTAGCCAACAGCCAAGTTGTCGGCAATTCACGCGCAAACCTACCTGCATCTTGCATCGGTTCGCTTGGCCATGCCGGTTACACAAAATTTACCGGTTAGCTAATTTGTTCCATTTTTCAAAATGGGCAATTTAGCGTTTCTTTGAAAGGAATCCGACTCAACCCCGTCTAATTGAAGACGAATTCAAGGGATTCAAGCCGGATTCGCCCCCAAGAAGATTTGAATTCCCAACCATGAGTGCAAGTGCCTAACGCCAGCAGTTTCCGGCTTGAAGCCAATATTTTTGAGAAATTGGTTGCGGCCAACTCGCGATTCCGGAATAATAGAGTTATCCGTCCTAGGCAGTGCTTTGATGGTGCTTGTGAAATGTAGTTCTGTTAGCATCGATTCCTACTACAGCCCGCACCAGCAAAAAGCTAACCGCAAGACAGGCTCGCAGCGCAAGCGAAGTTCGGCCTTGTCCACTTGCTTGCGCCACGTGCTGGTATTTTGATAGCTGCCGCTCCCCTCAAGGAACGGATGGGCACCCTTGGTGCTTATTAGTTCCCCCAAACGTTGGCTCTAGCGAATCAATGTTCACTTGTTGGCCAAAATAACTACCCGATCCTTTCGAACCAACCGGGTTCAGGCGTCGTATTCGCAGAACAGCGTTCGATGCTTAAGCCCAAGCCTTAAGTTGGTTCCGCGGAGGTGGAAAGGCAGGGAGGTGGAAAGTAGCCAAAGGCAGTTTCGAATTCGCCGAAGAATTGAAAGTATACGCGGAAAGATCCCACACGACGCGGAAACAAGGATGGTAGGGAACGCAAGTGCGCTCCGAAAACAAAGCGGCGAGCGGAACCCATTCCCACGGCATTTTAAAAGTTACTATTTTGACAGCGTTATGAATCGTTGATTGGCGGTTCAGACTTAGAAATTTTTGCTTGCTGGCTGAATCTACATGATTCGTTGGCGGTCAATTTTCAGCATTGTTTTTGCCTTTCGTTTGACCTTGATTGGTATGCGACATGCAAAAGCAAGATCACTATTTTTTTGTTCACAGACTCTTCGTTTGCATTTGATCTCAAGGAGAAATTTATGAAGACACTTTCCATCACAGCCTTAATCGTGGCTGGTTTCTTAGCCGCGGCAGGTTCGGGCGTCATTGGCCAAACGGGCCTTAAGACTGACGATGAATCTACTTGTTGTTCTTCTCGATCAACGGCTGCTCAAGAAGCCCCTGTTGCTGCCTTGGCGGCAACGAAGCAGGGCGAATGTTGCGCCGCTTCGTCCAAGCAACAATTCTTGACCAGCGTTGCCACTCAGGAAAAAGATTCCGCTACAAAAACTTGCGAAGCGGGCGGTTCCTGTTGCTCGAAGAAGGCCGCAGGCGAAGCGTTTCTAACTTCAACACCTGCTACCCAAGACAAGCAGTGTGAAGGCAAGACTTGCGAAGCAGGCGGTGCGTGTTGCGCTTCAAAAACGACCACGGTTGCCACGACTTTGACCACCGTCAAAATCACTGACGATGCAACCGCGGGCACTTGCCCTGTTGCCGCAGCCATGGAAAAACTACCAAAGATGATGTACGTCGTCGCCAAAGAAAAAGTCTCCTGTGACAAGATGGCCGCTGAATTGGCTCAGAAGCATAGCCAACCCATTCACTATGCGGTTGCAGAAAAGACTTTTGAGGACAAAGCTTCGGCAATGAATGCGTTGGTCGAAGAAACCGAGAGTTTCGTCACAGCATTCGTGGCACCCTCGAAGTGTGAAGTCTCCGGCAATGTCACTGTTGCTGGCAAGTCTTGCAGCTGCCCAGTAGAAGGCGACGCTCGCACTCAACTTGTCGCTGCTGCGATAGAAAAAGTAAGCATGAAGTACGCGGTAGCTGGCAAAGAAGCCGCCTGTTCCAACTGTGCTGCAGCCATGGCAAAAGAAGCATCTGCCCCGATTGAATATGTCGTTGGCGATCAAAAAACAACTTGCCAAGTCACTGCCCGATTGAACTTGGCTCGTGCGAAGTATCAAGCCGCCGTACAGGCTGTCGCTGCCAGCGAAAAAAGCTAAGCTTGCTCAGAAGAAAATGAAGACGATCGTTTCGGCTCCAGACGCTGAAGCGAACAAGCTACTTGTAAACCCAAACGCACCCAACCATCTTTGGCTGGGTGCGTTTTTTTGTTCACTGCCAAAAAATCTACCTACTCCAGATCGGCTGGGCTTGAATCAACTTTAGTCAGTTCCACATTCTTCGAATCTGCCCGCCCCAGTGTGAACAAACATCGACGCAGGCCTATGTTTTCGATCCAGAGGCAAGCGAACAACTCCAAAAGTGTGTAAAATTGACCATCGGCCTCACCTAAGTTTCAGCCGTGTTTTCATCCGTTGATTGAAGGTCTGTTGATGTCGCGTCCAACCTATCTGATCGCTATGTGGCTGTTGTTTGCCTTGATCGACCGTTCAGCAGGCTCATTCTTCCTTTTTAATTCAAACGACCCTCAGGGTCTCTTGATCGCCCAAGAGCAACTCAAGGAGGTCCCGCACAATCAAGATACTGCACCGAACGATCCACGTTCGCCCGAAGAAGCAATCGCTGCGATGACGGTTCCCGAGGGTTTTACCGTTGAACTGGTGGCCAGCGAACCCGAACTGATCAATCCTGTTTCAATGACCTTTGATCATCGTGGACGCATTTGGGTGACCGAAAGCATGGAATACCCTCGCCGCGAACCCGGACCGGGCAAAGATAGAATCAAGATACTTGAAGACACCGACGGCGACGGGAAAGTGGATTCGGTTAAAATCTTTGCAGAAGGGCTAAATATCCCCTCCGGCATTGCCGTAGGATACGGTGGCGTTTGGGTTGCGAATTCGCCTGACATTCTCTTTTTACAAGACACCGATGGCGATGACAAAGCCGATAAAACCGAGGTGATTGTCACTGGCTTCGGTCGATTTGACACGCACGAACTACCCAACTCGTTAACCTGGGGACCGGACGGATACCTCTACGGCCTTAATGGCGTTTTTAATTATGCGAATGTTCAACAAGATGGGAAGCAACACAAATTCACGTGCGCTATGTTCCGCATCGATCCACAGACTCGAAAATTCGAGCTCTTTGCTGAAGGCACAAGCAATCCTTGGGGCATCACATTCGACAATCGTGGCGAGGCCTTCATCAGTGCCTGCGTGATCGATCATCTCTGGCACATCTCCGAATCGGGATACTACTTGCGGCAAGCGGGCGCTTACCCCAGTCACACTTGGATTATTGATTCGATCGTTGACCACAAACACTTTAAAGCCGCTTACTGTGGTATCGAGTATTTTGATTCAGAAGCATACCCTACCCAGTATCGAAACAAACTTTACATGGGCAACATCCACGGCGGTTCAATTAATGCCGATGAAATACAACGATTTGGAAGCACCTACAAGGCGTCCGAAAATCTAGACTTGCTTAAGGCGAATGACGTTTGGTTCATGCCAGTTGCCCAAAAGATCGGACCCGACGGTTGTCTGTATGTTCTAGATTGGTATGACCGGTATCACTGCTACCAGGATGCGAACCGGGATCCCGCTGGCATTGACCGTTTGAAAGGGCGGCTGTATCGCATCCGGTACAAGGACACGCCGCGAAAAGTTGGCTTTAATCTAGCTGACGATTCCGACCAGAAGTTGATTACGTTATTGGATGACGGAAATCTTTACTTCAGAAATCAATCACAACAACTGTTGGCCCAGCGAATTGCCAATTCGACCATTTCCGCATCCGGATTAGCGGCATTGACCGCCTCGGCTATCAGCGAAACAACCTCAGAACGGGCGCGGCGGCATGCGGTTTGGGCATTGTCTGGGGGGCAAAAACTGGACGCCACGACGTGGGGTGTGTTGACTCAAAGCAAAGACCCTGTCGTCCGAGCGCACGCGGTTCGCATGGCTGGCAACCTGGCGACCTCTCGCAATCAAGAACTGGCGGACCAGTGGAATGCCGTCGCGGTTGATCGAGTCCTGGAAATGGCAACCGATCCATCTTCCGAAGTTCGCTTGGCAACGATTGTTGCGTTGAATAAGTTGCAAAGTGAAAATCGAATTGATGCGATGCTGCAAGCCGCCAATATTGAACCACTTGACGATGGCCTGTTACCACGGATCCTTTGGCAAAATCTTTTTCCAAGCATTCAAGCCGATGCGAAATTGGCGGAACGTTTGGTTAGAAATCCGAATTTCATTCAGAACCATTTCGCTAAAGACCTTGCGCCACGCTTGGCAGGACTTTTGTTAGAGCAGGACCAATTACAGTCCGTTCTAGAACTGGCGGATGCCCTAGCAGATCGTCGCGAAGATTCGTTTGGGACCCGTCAAGTCCTTCAAGCGGTAGAGCAGAAATTACTTAGCGGCGAAATTTCTTTCGCGACTTGGAGGCAACAGGCCGCGACGTTGGCAGCGATAACCCAGGCAAACGCTCACATCCCCGAATTGGATCGCCTGCGTGCTTTCGCTGGAGATCAACAGGCGATCACGAATCTTGCGACAACTTTCCAAAACGCTTCCAACGATGGACAACTTCGCAAGGCTGCGTTTTCAGCATTGTGTTTTATTGTTGCCAAGTCCGATTCGGCTGACGTCCAATCGCTAGACCTTTGCCTTGGATTGGCGAAGTCGGAATTGGAATCGCAGGCATCGCCCGAAGTTTCAAACCACGTCATTGATCAGTTGGTACGACTTTCGTCACCCAAGGTTGCCCAGGTTTTGTTAGATGTCAGTGATAAAATTCCTGCCTCGGCTAGGACTAGAATTGTTGAATCGTTGACCAGTCGACCCAGTTGGGCCAAAGTCTTATTTGCCGCGATGGGTGAGAACGACCGCAGTATTCCGCGCGACGCAGTCAATCAGACGCAGATCTTGCGCTTGTTAGATTCTGGTGACGAACAGTTACTGGCGTTGATTCAACAAAAATGGGGAACGGTTCAAGTGGGGCAACGCGGTTTGAAAGTCGATGAAATGACTCGAGTGCGACGCGTGCTTCGACAAATTCCCGGCGACACCAAACGCGGTTGGCTGGTCTATGATCGAGTCTGCGGGCAATGCCATCAATTGGCAGGTCGCGGCGAAGAAGTTGGCCCCGGCCTGGATGCCAACGGACGGGCATCGTTATCCCAGTTGTTGTCCAACATGGTGGATCCTAACTTAGTCATCGGTAAAGATTACCAAGCTAGAATGGTGGCTACCGTAGACGGACGAATTTTTTCAGGACTTGTCGTTGAAGAAAACCAACAACGAATCACGTTAAACATTCAAGGTGGAAAACGAGTTACAATTCCTCGTGATGAAATCGATGAGGAGAAGATAAGTCCTAATTCTTTGATGCCTGAAGGGCAAACACAACAAATGACCCAGCAAGAGATTGCAGATCTGCTGGCACTGCTTACTCTTGTTGACCCCAAAGACGAATCCGGCGGTAAGATCCCAGAGTCGGAACTTCGCAAGCAAACCCAATGGTCGGTCAATGGCTACGCTTCAATACTTCCGGAAGTCTTTGCCGAATTCTCTACCGACCAACAATTTGAAGGGGGCTTAAGTCTAATTGACCAACATCAAGCAAGAGTAGCCGTTATTCGCACTCATCCGGTCGATCAAGCAACACCGACGGTGCTTCGCCGCAAAGTAAAATTGCCGGCCGCCGGGAAAGTTCACTTGTTGTTGGGCGTCAGCCATCATCAAGAGGGGGATTGGCAGTTGATTGTCAAAGCTAACCGAAAGACCCTAAAAGACATCTTGGTCAGTCCCGAAAGTTGCCAAGATGGATGGTTGGATCTCAGTATTGACCTTTCGGAATTTGCGGGACAGGAAGTGCTTCTCGAATTGGAAAACCGAGCTAACGACTACGCTTTCGAGTTCGCTTTTTGGTCACACGCCTACCTTCAGTCCAGCACGGACTAAGATAAAATTGGTCAACCTTCGGCGAAATTTGTGAAGCCAAATGGGAAGATGCTTGCCACGCGATGGTAAGTTTTTCTTGGGGCGCCATTTTTTGGATTCCAGCGTTGCAGATTGAACTTGGCGGTTACCCACTTAGCAGTGACATGTACCGATTGCTTCGCCCACTGGGCGGTTGAAGAGACTAAAAAGTCTGACAACGTTTGCAACGTCGATATCGACTATTTTTTGATATACTAATTTTTTGAGCACAGGGATAATCCTGGCATTCCGACCACTAATCAACAGGAAACATGGTTATGAAGAACTTTTCGCTTTTATGTATGATGGGAATCATTGGGTTGTTCGTCGGTTGTGGTGAATCCGCAACTCCAGAGAAAGAAGGAACCGCGTCCTGGGCAAACACACCGGCGGTTAAGACGACACCAGTTGTGAAGGTTTCCGCCGCATCCATGGCCAAGTTAGCCGAAGCCGATAAAGCAGATGGAACCGAAGATAAAGTAATCACCAAGTGCTATTCGTGTGCTTTAGGCATGGACGGTGACGCAGAGAATTCGGCGACCATTGGCGAGTACACCGCGAAATTCTGTTCAGAAGCGTGCTGCAAGCATTTCGCTGAAGACGCAGACACTTTGATTGCCGAAACCGAAATCCCAACCGGCCAGTAGAATGGTTTCGACTAACCGGAATCATGAAAAACCTTCAACTCGCTTGCCGGCGTTGGCCACTTCGATTGTTTAGGCATTCCACTTTCTCCGCTTCCCACTTTCTCAAATTTATGGCGAAAGCCATTAGAAGTCCTTGAAGAACGCTCAAAAGGACTTCGCTCGTTCCATTCGGGTCTTCGAATAAACTGCTCGTCGAATAAAAAAGCCTTTCTCGCAAACGGACGTACCGTTGACGAGAAAGGCTTTTCATTTTCACCCGAAGCGATGTTTGCATTTCTCGGGGGTTTGCATTTCTCGGGGGTTTGCATTTCTCGGGCGCTGTTTGAATTTCCTTGATGTGGGGTACAAACTGCCGCTCTACGAAATTTTGCACTAACCACTTACACGGCTAACTGGCTTTTCATGTACCCGATTGCCGCTTCCAAAGCTTGCTTTATCTTGCCGGGTTCCTTTCCGCCAGCCTGAGCCAAGTCGGCCTTTCCGCCACCACCGCCGCCGACGACTGGCGCAACTTCCTTCACCCAGTTCCCGGCACTGACGCCCTTGTCAACCAGATCGCGACTAAGTCCGGCCACTAGCAACACTTTTGAATCGCCTTGAGCACTGGCTAGAAAAACCGCGGCCGGTTGATCTCTCTTACGGATTTGATCGATCCAACCTTTCATCATATTCTGGTTGGCACCGGCGGTTTCCATCACAATCACCTGCACACCCGAAACATCATGTGCCGACTGAATCAATGTATCCGCATCCCAATGACTTGCTTCCGCCAACGCTGCCAACTGAATTCGCAAGCTGTCAATTTCTTCAAACAAGGCGTCCACACGTTGAACACAAGTCTCCGCCGGAGCGTTAAATAAACGAACGACTTCCTGGAGAGCTGACTTGGAACTTGCGTAATCAAGTTCGCCCTTGGATTGCGGGGCCTTCCAGGAAGTTTCATTTCCCGAACCCTGGCTAACTTGCTTCTTCAGTTCTTTCACAAAGTCGCGCAGCGAACCCAAAGCCGGCACAACACCCGTAGTGGTTACCCCCAACCGCTTGGCCAGCGTTTGCAGGGTTTCCAAAGTCTGCTGGGCGTACTTGGCAGCCAATTCGCCGGTGATTGCGGTGATCCGACGCGTACCCGCGGAAACGCTTTCATCGCCCAAGATTTCAAACGCTTGCAAATCACCAGTACTATCCAAATGGGTTCCGCCGCACAGTTCTTTGCTGTACTGGCCGATCGAAACCATTCGAACCAACTCGGGATACTTCTCGCCGAACAACATCATCGCGCCCGCTTTTCTGGCCTCGGCGATTGGTAATTCGGTGATCCCAACCGTATCGTTATCTTGAATCGCTTGCCGAACGCGAGCCTCCATCTTTTCGAGCACCTGAGCACCGATGGGAGCTTCGCATTTAAAGTCAAAACGCAGACGATCATCCTCGACCTTGGACCCACGCTGCTGAGCGTCTTTCCCCACATTGTGTTGCAAAGCATAGTGCAAAATATGCGTTGCCGAATGTGCACGCTCGATTGCCTGACGCCGCGCAAAATCGACACTCGCGGTGATCTGAAGGTCATCCTCTAATTGTCCCTCACGCAACACTCCGTGATGAACAATCAAGCCTGAAGCCTTTTGAGTTTCCAACACCTCGAACTTCATGTTGTCTGTTCTCAACCAACCAGTATCTCCAACCTGGCCGCCTGATTCTGCGTAAAAAGGCGAACGATCAAGCACAACTTGGACCGGATGATCGACCGAAGTGTTCAACTGTTGGAATGTCGAATAACGTTTGTTTTCAAAGATAACCCCTTTGATTTTTACTTGGCATTCGCTGGTTTCATAACCCAAGAATTCCGTCTTTTGCAACTCCGCTTTCAAATCTTCCAAAGGTCCACTTGCGAACAGATCTTTTTGACCTTTTCCTGAATCCTCGGCGTGTTGCAGCTTCGCTTGATTGTATCCCACGCGATCAAACACAAGCTGATAACGTTCGCACATCTGTTCAGTCAATTCAGGCGGAACTCCGTCGGTTTGATACCAATCAAAGGCCACCCAGCCGGACAGCGTTGTTTCACCTGCCGCGATCAACGACTCCATTTCGCCTTCCAAGAACGGTACCGCCTTACCCAACAATCTTAGGTACTGATCTTCTTCGCGACGAATTTCCGATTGAATGTTCGTTTGTGTGTCACCAAGCTCGGGATAACCGCCAGCCATCTGCTGAACAATTGTGGGCACCAAATCGAACAATGCTGGTTGACGCAAACCTAGCTGATAACCGTCCAAGATCGCCCGTCTTAATAGCAAACGAATCTGGTAACCTTGCTTCTCGTTGGCGGGAACCACATTTTCATGAATAGCAAACGTTGCCGCCCGCACATGGTCGGTGATGCGACGCAAACGACGCCCCGCATCCGAATCGTAGGCATACTGGGCCCCGCAAATTTCACCCGCTTTCAAAACGATCGGAAACAAAGAATCAATGTGATAATTGGTTGGCACATTTTGCAGAACGCTGGCAATGCGTTCTAGCCCCATGCCCGTATCAATGTTCTTATTGGGCAACGGATGCAAATTGTTTGGCGGATCGCCCACTCGATTGAATTGAGTGAATACAAGGTTCCAAATTTCAACTTCGCCGCCATCATCCAATCGATAGTAAATTTCGCTGCAAGGCCCGCACACTCCGTTTGGCCCTTGAGATGGCGCACTTGCAGGCCAAAAATTTTCATCTTCGTCTTTGCGAAGAATCCGATCCAATGGTAACCCAACTTCCTTATGCCAAATGTCCGACGCTTCGTCGTCATCTAAATAGACCGTCACAAACAGCCGAGTTGGGTCAATGTTCAACCACTGCTGACTGGTTAAGAATTCCCAAGCCCAGTGAATTGCATCCTTCTTGAAATAGTCGCCGAAGCTAAAATTGCCCAACATTTCAAAAAAAGTATGGTGAAATGCAGTTCGGCCAACATTATCAATATCGCCCGTTCGAAAACACTTTTGACACGTGGTCGCTCGACTAAATTCCAATTCCACTTTCCCAAGAAAGTGATCTTTGAATTGGTTCATTCCCGCAGGGGTGAACAAGACCGAAGGATCGTCCTTCGGCACTAGAACATCACTGTCGCAACGACGATGCCCTTTGGACTGGAAAAACTGCAAGTACTTTTCGCGAATTTCATCAGTTTTCATAATGCGAAACATCACTCTAAAAAATTATTTGAAACCGTCGATGCTCGACGAAAGTTCAATGACAACCACAGGCCAAGTAAAATCGACCCGCAATCTGATTCAACGCCAAAATCCCTTACAAGCCCAATTTTGGACCATTATCGAAGCTTTGGCAGCCATGCCTAGCCCAATCAGCTTCCCCAGCCAAAACACTTTGTACAAACTGAAAAAACGGCCGCAGCAATTTTCCAATCCCGCCCAAAGTGGGTGTTTTCAACCCCGCCTTCAAAGCTTACGGGCGCTAAATCGTTAGCGGTGCCAGGTGGGGCTGGACAGGTGGGGCTGGACGGTCGAGTTGGACGGTACTTGGGGATCTGTGAGATTTAAGGGACTCGCAGCTGGAGGACGCTGACCATTCCGAATAGTTCGCTGCCTCGTGATGAAACGTCTGTCTTAATCGTAACGGACCCAGTCAGTTTATTTCCAAATTCACCCAGTTTTCAAGCGGATTCAGATTCGCGAACGTTCGAAGTACAAAAAAGGGGCACCTTGGAACCATCCATCGCAGTGCTTCCCCAAACCATGGACGGCCAGCGGGCTTAATTACGTTTCGTAATTTTAGAGGTTGAAGATGAAAGTTGTCATTCAAATTGCGATTGCTACTAGCTGCCTTGCACTGTTGGGCCAATCACAAGCAGTCGCTCAAACAGGCCGAGTCCAAGCGACATTTAGCTCGCACCCCACAGCCCAGTCGAAAGTAATCAATATTTTCCAGCTGGCCAGTCAAGGGAAGCAGAGCCAAGCGGTCCCCAGTTCACAAGAGGCCTTACCCACGACTCAGCCGTCGCAACCGGCCGAAGCGACTGCCCAACAGGACCCTGTCAACGACATTCCAGCGGTCAAACCTGCGGTCGATCCGTTCTTTGACCCCTTCGCCGAACCACTGCTGGCGGCCCCGTTGGTGATTGAGGATTCCCAGAACACCGATCCAAGCGACGCCAGCCCTTCCTTGAACCAGGAAACCGAGGCAACACAATTGCCTTTGCCGTCAGTCGAACTGGAAGAATTGCCCATCGCGCGGGAAGCGATTCCGCAGACCAACTATCAAATCCCGACCGCCCAGGTCAATAATATGGTCGCTGGGCCATTCAATTCTCCAATCAACTGGGTCAACAAAGGCAGACCCTCGACGAAGCCCGACGACCAAGAATATACGCCAAGTAATCTGAATCGATTTTCCTCGAAACCGTTGACGCACTTTGTCCGGTACAAGTCACCACCGCAGCCGGTGATCAATTTGATGCAGCCTGCAATCATTCAAGTACCTGTGCAAATCCGAGTGGTCCAAACCTACTTCGACTACCCAATCTATCCATACGCCCCGATCTACCGGCCCCGTTCGATTGCGCCTACAGGCCTGAACCCTCATTTCCCCGAAGAATATCAGGCACCAGTCGGACAATATCCCGCACCCGCTGTTTATCACATGGCACCGCCTTCTTGGTCGACCCAGCAAGGTTTATATCAAGTTCCCGACGTGAACTTAGTTGGAAACCAGTCAAATTCACGCGACTTTGTTTCGTACCCGCACAATTTCATTAGCTACCCACTACAGTCAAATGGTGGCCTGCAAATTCAATCGTTCCCCCTAAGCCGTCGGATGGATCGCTAAATCCGATCGGTACCAGTGCAACCCAACTTACATTGTAAACACGCCCGGGTTCACGTTTGATCATGAAGCAAACGCGGACCCTTTTCTATTTCTTGATGCGTGTTCCAGCACCTATGCTCTGGGCATAAAGCCGACTCGCAGGCCTGCTGACGATGCTATCACTTCGAAATCTAACTTGACATCATCAGCCTGAATTTTGGACACTCCGACGGTCTCTCAGTCCTCTCAAGTCTCCGTCTCGGTCAAATCAGGGGCCAAGCAGGAAACTTCTTTTGGGGTATCCGATTTCAACCGCGAGCGTCAATTATGTCAAACTCAAGTCCATCAATCGATGACGTGGTCGGTTCTGCCCACAATGGCCCCGTCATACATAGCGATGATGGCACGACTTCACCCATCCGTATTGATAAGGCGCAACAGCCAGAACCGTCCGAGCAAACGGCGGCCGCGGTTGACCAGAGATTGGTAGAAGAGACCCAGCAACAAATTCGAATTCTAGTCAGTGAAATCGTTGAACTTTCCAAGCGAAACATTTCGGAAACCGAATTCTACGAAGGTTTTACCGCCCGATGCGTCACCGCATTGTCAAGTATCGGCGGTGCTGTCTGGCTGAAAGAGCGGAACAGCCTATCGCTGGAACACCAAATCAATCTAGCCAAGACCGACCTTGCCACCGAAGGCCCTTCGGCTTTTCAACACGACCGCCTACTCAAGCGACTGTTCGCTGCAGGCGAAGCCACAACGGTCCTGCCGGCCACAATTAACACGTCGGACGATAGCGGAAACCCCACGACTTCATTGCTAGTGGTTGCACCGATTAAAGTCGACGGGCAAACCCATGGTCTGATCGAAATTTTCCAGCGTCCCAACGCTGGCCCTGTGACACAACGCGGCTACCTTCGCTTCCTGATGCAGATGGCTGAAATTGCTGGCGATTTCCATAAGAACCGACGCCTTCGACAACTAGACGAACGACAAAATCTGTGGAGCCGATTGGACCAATTTCTAAATTGCATTCACCAAAGCTTAGACATTAAAGAGACCGCCTACAGCTTGGCAAACGAAGGCAGACGCCTGATCCAGTGCGATCGCCTAAGCGTCACTTTGACCGAAGGTTCACGCCTGAGGGTGGCCGCCACCAGCGGTATTGATATCGTGCAACGCCGAGCCGACCAAATCAAACTGATGGAAAAGTTAGCCACGGTCGTCTGCCGCACCAAGCAACCACTTTATTACACAGGGCCAACCGAAGATTTAGCGCCGCAAATCGAAAATTGTCTGCAAGCGTATTTGGATATATCGCACTGTAAAGCGGTCGCGATCGTTCCTTTGACCCAAAGCCCCAAAGCAGAAAGCAGTGACCAGCAGGACGGGAAACCTAAGTCGAAGCCCCATGTCAAAAAGACTTTTATCGGCGCGTTGGTGATTGAACAACTGGGTGACGAACGAATCTCCGAAGACAAGTCCAATCGCATTGAACTAGTCGCCCAACATGGTTCGGCTGCGCTTGCCAATGCAAACCAACACAGCAATCTGTTCCTACTTCCTTTGTGGAAATTCTTAGGCAAACTGTCTTGGTTCACAAACGCCACCAACTTACCAAAGACCCTAATTGCAACCACCGTTTTGGTTCTCTGCATCTTTACCTTGATCGCCGTACCATATCAATTTGCAATGCCCGCTAAGGGCGTTATCCAGCCTGTCACCAGGCACGAAATCTATACTCAGGTTCCCGGGCTAATCGACGACATCCCTTTGCCCAACCAGCAAAACGTGTTGGTCAATGCAAATCAATTGCTAGTCAAAATGAAGAACCCCGATTTCCAATCCGAATTGGAAATTTTACGCGGCAAGATTGTCGAAACGATGAATCTCCACCACGAAGCAAACCAACGCTACGGCGAAGCAAGCGACCGAATTGAAAAGCTTAAGATTCAAAGCGAAATCAACGAAGCCGCAATGAATTATAATTCGATGCAGGCAAGAGCAGCGATCTTGGAACAAAAACTGAAGCTGCTAAGTATCGATAGCCCCATCGCTGGACAAGTGATCAACTGGAACGTGCGACAAAGCCTACGAGGTCGCCCCGTGCTTGCGGGCGAACGACTAATGACCATCGTGGATCTGAAAGGTCCATGGGAAATCGAACTTTACCTTCCCGAACGCGGTGCCAGCCATGTTTTGGATTATGACCGACTGCAAGAAGATCCGTTAAAAGTGGAATTCGAGTTGGCTTCCCATCCAGGACAAACATTTATTGGTGAAGTCACGGAAATTGATCGCCGAGCGGAATTGCACGAACCCCATGGCCACAGTTTACGAGTCATCGTAAGGTTCGACTACAACGAATTAGCAGAAGCGTTAAGACGCCCGGGAACTAGAGTCACTGCCAAGATCATTTGCGGCAAAAAACCACTTGGTTTTGTCCTGTTTCGCGAAGTCTGGGAAACCGTCCAAAGTCAGGTCTTGTTCTGGTTCTAACGCAAAAAAGTAAGGCAAATCTTGGGATTTGCCGCCCAAGACGACTGCACCCAAACACGCGGCACGCCAAGCTTTGCTTCTTTGCCAAGCAAGCCCGCACAACCCAAGACAATGCACCCGTCAACAAAACTGACCAGCCACAATAAAACCTACCAGCCTGCAACATCCCCACCGAGACACCTTCGATCAGCGGCTACAACTTGTCGTAACTTTCAAATTTCGTCATTCGCTCTTTAGGACAGGTTTCCCATTATGAAAATTTCAACCAACTGTCGTCCGCAGACTACCGTCATATGGAAGAAGATCGGGATCATCCTGGCTTCCAGTGCATGCACGATACACCTGTCTGCCATACACGTCATCGATGTCAATGCTCAGGAATCGCGACGCCAGTTGCCACCGTCGCTGCCAACACTTTCCTCCCCATCCTCATCCCGATCAACGCTTGGCGACCTACCCAGTCAATTGCCTGGAGCACCTGCGACACAAGACCGTTCACCTGCGACGTTGCCGGCGTCGTTACCCACGACTTCTATTCTAACTTCTCCTACCGCACAATCGCTGGAAAACACTCCGACACAACCAACCATTCAACCTTCGGACACCCAGATGCCAAGGCCAAGTGGGAACCTAAACCGTACAATCAATTCCCAATTGGTCAGTACCAATCGAGCGAAATTGGCATATTGCCCGGTAAAGATTATCGAGAAAATTCAATTGCCGGCCAGCGAAATTGGGCCTCTAGCAGAAGTTCTGGTCCGGGACGGGCAAACGATCAGTAAGGGAATGGTGATTGCAAAAGTCGATGATCGACAAGCCATAACCGAACTAAATCTGTCCGAATCTCGACTGGCAACTTCCGCCTTAAAGGTCGACACCGACATTGCAATTCGTTACGCCCAAGCTGGGTACGACGCGGCCTACAAGACCTACGAGCGAGAATTATCGCTATACAAAAAGAATGTTGGAACGGCGGCGAAACTGGATGAAGCACGTTTGCAAGCCCAACAGGCCTTGTTGCAAATCGAAAAAGCTAAACACGATTATTCTGTGGACCAAAAGGCAGTCCGCATCGAAGAAATTCAAGTTCAAAAAGCAAAAGAAACGCTGCAACGCCATTCGACGATCGCACCTTGGGGTGGAATCGTCAATCAGGTACTCACGCATCAAGGCGAATGGGTCAACGCGGGTGACCCCATCGTCGAAATCATTCAAATGGATCGACTTTGGGTAGAAGGTGACATCGACGCCAGGCAAATCAACCCTTTTCAAGTCACGAATCGACCAGTCGAAGTCATTTTGACGTTAGCTCAGGGAGAAAAAGTTAAGTTTCAAGGAAAAGTCGTGTACGTAGAACTTGAGGTGACCGGAGATTCCTACAAAATTCGCGCCGAAGTTCAAAACCGAACTCACATGGACCACTGGTTGCTTATCCCTGGGATGGACGTCGAAATGGAAATCGACCTAATGCCTAACGGTGGAGTGGAACGTCTTAGCAATCAACCCGGTCCATTGAACCACCAACAGTCCAGCCTTTTGCGCCGCGACTTTGGAACCGATACCAACCTCAGAACCATGGCACGCCTGGCCATGAAGTGAAACCTAACAGCCAAGTCGTCAGGTCAGGAACGCCACATCTAGATCTAACCAGACCTAGATCTAATAAATCCAAGCTTCTCACCAGGGCCTAGTCTTGCCATGGCAATCATTAAGGTGGGCGGGCGATGGACAACCGCATTCTTGGCGAACCAACCGTTGAGCGATTGGGATCCATCGACCGACACCACGGATTAGAAATGGAATGATTTTCACTTAGAGAAATTCAAGCGATCAACGCTTCAGGTCCGTGTACTCGCGGAACGAATAATCAATGTTAGTAAAATCCAACGCGTTGCACAGACCTCGTAAGGCGATGCCGAACCCGTCGGGACCACTGAATCCACCAAACTGCCCGCCGCCGCGAACGTGTGGTTCTAAATCCAGAAAAACACCTTCAACGCCCAACGCCTTCATCCGCAGGGCAACCGTCGGCAGGAACCCAGCAAAATCTCGGAAAATCCGCTCGTGGCCACTGTCACCCTGATCCGCCGGAACAAAATGCTTCAGCGCTTCTTCATCAACGTGTTCCAATCTCCCAATGGGACCAGGATGAGCATAGTCTTTAATATGCATCCAACCTAAGCCAGGCTTCATCGCCACATATTGCTGAAAAATTTCGTCGGCAGTGAACCCCTGAGTCGACAAATTCGCCCCATCAAAAATCAGCAGCATATTGTCACGTCCCACTGCAGCATACAATTCTGCCAACAACTGCCCGGTCTGCCCGACCAAATTGGCTTCAACTTCCAGACCGTAAACTAACCCATGGGCCAAACACATGTCTGCAATTTGACCCAGGTGATCGGTGACTTGCGAAAGATGGGTCTGCGGATCCGTACCCTTGGGGTGATAAAACGAAAATCCACGGATCAACTTCGATCCCAGACGATTCGTCAATTCGCAAGCATGCTTCACTTCGTTTTCCAAGTAGTCTTTAATCGGTACGTAGCGATTAGCGGTCCCGTCCTCTTGGTCTAACAACTTTACCTTTCCAATTGGGGATCCCAAACTGGAAACTTTCAAACCGTATCGCTTTAGCGATTCAACACATCTTTCAATCTCGTCGTCCGTCAACTGCATCGCATTTTTGACACCATCGCCCACGTCAATAAATCGCAAACAGGTGTGTCTTAGGCCCAACGCGGCCATGACCGCAAACTGTTGGTCCATCGTCTTATCCAAAGCAGCTTCGTCCGAGAAACCGGACAACAACACCTTACGTTCGGTCTGCAAATCGCTGGAAATCAATGCCATGGCACGCACTTCTATCTAATAAATGGAACATTGAAACGAGAACCAACGGCGGTGAAACTTCAAGGTCTGGACCTAAGAAATACAACCCAAACGATGTCCGCCAATCCTGGGCAACCTGCTTCAACTGTTGAAAAGAAGTCCACCAATTTCGATGAAAGCCAGAGCCTCAATCCAAGCCAAGCCAAGCCAAATCTTTAATCCAAGCCAGTGTCGATACTGGACCCGATCGAGGTGATTCGTCAGAAGCCTGCAACCTTGGTTCGGCAATACTGCAACGAACCGACTGTCTCGTGATACTTGATCACCACAAGACCAAACGTCTGGCACGTCTGGCATGCGTCGTCGCGGCCCTGCTTGCTTCAACCAAGGCAATTAACGAAGCGACCCTCACGGCGTGGACCGATTCTTAGCGTCCCAAAACTTCGGCATTTTCATCAAAATACTCAACCGTGATGACCGAACTAAATCCACCCCGAACGGTAAATTCAGCCTTCAGTTCAGCCCACCTCGGTTTCACAACAGCAATCAAATCATCCAAAATCGTATTGGTGACGTTTTCGTAGAAGATGCCTTCGTTTCGATACTGCTGCATATACATCTTAAGGCTCTTAAGTTCAACACACACTTCGGCAGGGGTGTAGCGAAAGTACATGACGCCAAAGTCAGGTTGTCCTGTCTTCGGGCAAATCGATGTAAATTCATTGCAAATGTGTTTGATTTCGTATTCTCGATTAGGAAACTTGTTTTCAAACGTTTCCAACAAGCCGCGATCAATTGCCATTTCACTCTCTCCGTGGTTTACAAAAATCTGACCGTACCCGGCTAGATCGGTCAATCAAACAATCATTCAAGGCATCTACGTTTGCCACCGGTCCCAAATCGGAAACGGTACAAACCGATAATAAAAAAAGCGAAACGCAATCGTTTCGCTGGCTTTCCACCTGTTAATCCGTCATCTCAAACCATTGGCAACCACAAATCCATGGGCAATCTCGAAACGAATCCTGAAGTGAATCATTTCGACAACCTGAGCCATACATCGTCCCAGATTTAATCTCGCCAAGTGGCGAAGACTTGGGGTGATGCAGCGATTATTACTTATCGTAAGTCCTGCCCGTTCCACAAGCACTTGGGTCAATTGCCAAATTGTAGAGCTGCTGTCCTGCGGGTGTGGGATACTTGGAACTTATGCACGCTTGGCAAAGCGAGTGCTCATCAAGTTTAATCGCGCGGGCAATCGCCGAAATAGGCAAGTACCTTAAAGAATCACAACCTAATTCCGACGCCATCGTTGCATGCACAGCATCGTCAGGTTCATCATCACTCAGGAATTTCGGTGCAAACAATTCACTCAATGTCGACATATCGATGCCATAAAAACACGGGGCAAGGATCGGGGGACAGGCTACCCGGACATGGATCTCTTTAGCGCCACCTTGTTCGTAAATTCGACTTATCAAGACCTTCATTGTGGTACTGCGAACGATACTGTCCTCGACCAAGATGACTCGTTTGCCTTCCAACACTTCACGCAACGGCGTGTACTTGGCTTTCGCACGCTGCATACGCTGCTCAGGCGTATTCTCGATAAACGTTCGTCCCGAATACCGATTGCGAATCAAACCTTCAGCCGAGGGAATCCCTAGCGAAAAAGCCATCGCATCGGCCGCCGCTTTGCTGGTATCAGGGACCGGAACCACAATCGTGTTGCCGTCTAGCCAATCGAACGTCGCTTTCTCGCGTTCAACCTTCGCTAGTTCCTCACCCAAATGAGTCCTGGTCAAATAGACGCTACGTTCATCTAAGGAACTAGCAACGTTCGCAAAATAAATCCATTCGAAGAAACAATGGGCCGTCTTTGTGGATTCGATGTACGGAAAGACTTCCAATTTGCCACCAACAATGGTCGCCATATAACCCGGTGGTAACGTCTTGATCTGATGCCGATCGAATCCCAAATTCAACAGTGCGACGCTCTCACTGGCTGCCGCAAAAATGGAACCGTCACACGCATAGCACATCGGCTTGATCCCCAACGGATCACGAGCCACCATCATGTCACCCTTGGCGGTGATCAGTGCAATCGTATAGGCTCCGTCGCAGCGGTTCCCAATGTGCTGCATCACATCCAGGAACGAAGCATCTTTGTTCCTGGACAGAACCCGACTGATTTCATGAAGCATGATTTCGGTGTCGGTTTCACGAGCTAGGTGGTTTTCATTTTCGGCCAGCAAGTCAGTTTTCAGTTGCTGGTAATTCGCCAATTGACCATTGAATGCAAAGCTGAACCATTTGGCTTTCTGAATATGTTGTCGTTCAAATGGTTGTGCATAAGAGCGGTCATCGGCTCCACAGGTTGCATAGCGCACATGCCCGATGGCTGCGTGCCCGGCATACTGTTTCATCAAGCTTTCGCTTTTCGCCTTATGGCTCAAACGAAACACCTCCGATACCGTGCCGATTTCCTTATGCGTACTCAGTAATTGACCGCGGCTTGGCGAGTAAGTGGTCATACCCGCTGCCAATTGGCCACGATTCTGGATGTCTTGCAACATCCGAGGCATCAGCCGCGAAGTGTCGTCCATCGATGTGAATGAGCAAACGTTGCTTTGGTCCGAGATCGCAAAACAGTAAACCGCTGCGACGCCACATTCGTGATGAAGCTCACTCATGTCGATTTGATTCCATTGACGGAGGGGCCAAAGATAGAGACCGTCAGGTTGGCTAAAAAACCCTGGCGGGCGTAGCGTCTGACTTCAAAAGATCATTTTCCTGAGCGAATTAGCACCAGAAATAACGAACCAAGAGGCAGTTAACAGTCTAACGGCCCTCTGGAAAAATGGGTATGACCCCCGCCACCACTTCCTAAAATCTAGCTGCGGTTAGCCCAGTTTTTTGGAACGTTCGCAACCAGATTTGACGGTTAGGCTGGGATTCCAGGCCGGAATTCCAAACCAAGTTTTCGTTTCGCCCTTGGGTTGGCCGGACCGGCTAACTTTCTAACTCTCATGCTCAACCCTCCGGGCTATCCCCAATGAACAGGCCCCCAGTGATGGGTTCCGCCTTTGCTGAGATCGCGGCGACGACGGTCCAGGGGATCATCGACAAAAATGTCCGCTTAAAGAATTCGCCACCCTACCGACAGCAAACAAGTCGATGGCACCCCTGAACATGGCTGCTGGATTCCCACCAAGGATCGTTCAGGGAACGGGAGTGCAAGTGACCACGGTAAGGGCGGCGGCAAGGGCAGTTAGTTGGCAAGCCAAGCTTGTGGAGTGTTCGTCGGGTGCATAAGCCCATTTAAGACTTGCGTTTGATACATTACGATCGGAAATCCTGGCACTTGAGGGTAAACGGCCTTGGCCACCTTAATTCGCCGCAAGGTCTTCCACTGCCCCATGGGTAGGAATAAGGGCATGCCAGGAACAAGGACCTAGCAAGTCGCGAAACAAGCTGGTTCGAGAATTTCATTCCGACCACCCTGTCTCCAATACTCGGTCTCCAATCAATTAAAAACTGTCAACATTGAAGTTTTTGGCTGATTCAATAGCAATATTATCACGCAACCCCATCAAAAATTGCCCCAGTGTGGCTTTTGCTCAAAGGATCACAACCGTGAAAAAATGGATCGCCCAGCGAACGAATTACTTTGATTCCAGTGGCATTCGCCGAGTGTTCGAGTTGGCCGCCAACCTGAAGGATCCGATTAACTTGTCGATCGGGCAACCGCACTTTGATGTCCCAGACGAAATCAAGGCTAGTTTGATCCAGGCGATTAACGAAGGGAAAAATGGTTACGCCAACACTCAAGGCATACTGCCATTGCGAGAAAAACTGTTGGCCAATGTTCAGAAAGAATACGACCACGCCGACCGACGCCTGTTCGTCAGTTCAGGAACCAGCGGCGGCTTGATGCTGGCATTGTTGGCAATGGTTGACCCGGGCGACGAAGTGATCATTTTCGATCCATTTTTCGTGATGTATGAACCCTTGGTCCGGCTTGCGGGTGGCACCCCCGTTTTAGTCGACACCGATTCCAACTTTCAAGTGGACCTCCAGCGTTTCGAAGACGCCCTAAGCGACCAAACTAAATTGGTGCTATTAAATAGTCCCTCAAACCCTACCGGTGTCTGCCTAGAAGAAGCCAGCGTCAAAGCGATCGCAGAAATCTGCTTGAAGAAAGATATCGCTTTGATCAGCGACGAAATCTATCGCGAATTCTGTTTCGATAAACCATTTGTCTCCGCCGCCAAATACAACCCTGAAACGATCGTGGTGGACGGATTCTCCAAAAGTCACGCCATGACAGGTTGGCGACTTGGTTTCGTGCATGGCCCCAGTCATGTGATCGATACGATGGTCAAACTGCAACAGTACACTTTTGTTTGTGCACCGCATCCAGTGCAATGGGCGGGCGTTTCCGCTCTGGATTGCGACATCAGCCCGTACGTTGAAGAATACCGAATGAAACGCGACCGCATGTACAACGGGTTAAAAGATCATTATGAATTGATCAAACCCGATGGTGCTTTCTATGTTTACCCGAAATTGCCTTGGGGGACGGGCAAAGAATTTATTGAAACCGCAATCCAGCATCAGTTATTGATCATCCCAGGCAACATTTTCAGCCGACATGATACTCACTTTCGAATCTCTTACGCGGCAACCGATCAACAGATCGATCGCGGCTTAGAGGTCCTCCGGAAACTGGTGACAAAGCCTTGATTAAGGCGTTAGTTTAAGCGATGGCTTTGGAACAACCGTCCCGTCCTGACCAGGAACTCAGGGCAGGGCGGTTTCTACGCAACAAGTCAAGCTCATCCAAAGTTTCATTGGTCTTTGAATTACCGCAGGTCGCTTCGATTCGTAAAGTCTTGCGGGCGACAGGCCTGTGCCAAACCTATAGATCGTGAGGTTAACTTGGAATCGATCCGCGGTTGACATCTAAATACAGCAAGCCACATTTGGATTGGCAGCGATCAATAGGCTTTTGGCAAGATCTGGTTCCCGCGGGCTTCGGCAAAGGGTTGGCTAAATTCTCGTGGACGACCCCCCACGATTGGCGGGCCAAAATCGTCGCTGGGATAAGGGTCGAATAAGACCGCCCGGTTTCTTTGTTGAAAAACAGTACCAGGCGGTTGAAGACTGCCCTGCAAAATTCGGCCGCAGCCAACGCAAGAGAAGACGCACATTCCGACCAGAATTAAACACCAGCGATCAAACTTCATGGTCAGTCCCTAATCTCTTGACACGCTCGTTATTCGAGACATTCAACCGTTGATTCCGAGGGGAGCGATTACGGAAATCCCCAGCAGTGCAAATTTCACCAAAACCCAATCGGATCCCGGTTGCCAGCTTTGCTGGTAGGTCATTACTTTCGAAAGGGAACGATAGAGATTTACAGGAGGCCCAGCAAGACGAACCCCTGGACGAAATCGAAAATCGTGTACGTTACTTGGACGCAAGGCTCAACTTCAGTTATCATGTTGCTAGCGATCGATAGGCCGTTGGCGACACTTAACTTCATTTCGGTCCAATCCAGCGAATTCCCAGCCATACACACTCCCATACACACTCCCAGACACACACTCCCAGACACACACTCCCAGACACACACTCCCAGACACACACTCCCAGACACACACTCCCAGACACACACTCCCAGACACACACTCCCAGACACACACTCCCAGACCAAGCAATACACACTCCAAGGCGGCCCTACCCGATGCTCCAGCCAATTCAAATCATCTCCCACTCTTCAGCTTCTACCAGGACCCGTTCTTTCCTGTGGTCAAGTTGGCAATTGTTGCTACTGTCACTCGTGTTTTCGCTGGTCGTTTCCTTGAATCCCAGTGGAAATGCCACGATCCTTGAAGATCCGATGGAAGCATTAACCAGCTACGCCAAAGAACACCCCAACGCTTGGAACTTGGAAGAAATTGCAAAACAGCCCTTCGCGAAGCAAGCTCTTTCCAAAACCCAAGCCGAAAAAGCAGCCGCTGTCTTGAGCGATATGTTTGATCAATTTATTCGAGCGGATCGAAAGTCCGAAATGGATAACCTAGTGATCGAATCGGGACCTCATAAGATGCCATTTTGGTTCAAAATTTACGGCGAAAAACCCGCAGGGGGGCGCAGCTTGTTTATCTCGATGCACGGAGGCGGCGGGGCGCCCAAAACAGTGAACGATGGTCAATGGGAAAATCAAAAGAAGTTGTACCAACCCAGTGAAGGTGTTTATGTGGCGCCGCGATCCCCCGTGGATGCTTGGAATATGTGGCACGTTGGTCAAGTGGATGAATTGTTCTTTCGTTTGATCCAAGATATGGTCGCAATCCACGACGTGAATCCAAACCGCGTTTACATAATGGGCTATTCAGCGGGTGGAGACGGTGTTTACCAATTGGCTCCCCGGATGGCGGACCATTTCGGGGCGGCGGCAATGATGGCCGGCCACCCGAATGAAACCACCCCAGATGGCCTGCGCAACCTACCTTTCTCATTACAAATGGGTGGAAAAGATTCAGCTTATCGCCGCAACGAAATTGCGGCCCAGTGGAAAGAAAAACTCGAGCAATTGCAAAGCGAAGACCCCAAAGGCTATCCGCACATGGTGAAAATCTATCCTGAATACGGTCATTGGATGAATCGCGAAGATGCAATCGCAGTCGACTGGATGGCTAAGAATGATCGAATCTGTTTTCCGAAGCGAGTGGTCTGGAAACAAGACGATGTGATCCACCGTCGCTTCTATTGGCTTGGAAATCTTGACGCTCAACCTAACGCTGGCGACAAGATCGTGGCTGAATTCGAACAGCAGACCATTTCGATTATTCAGTCGACAGGGATCACCCAAGTGGCACTTTATCTTAGTGACCGCTGGATCGACATAGACCAACCAATTAAAGTGCTTGGCACCGACAATCAGATCATTTTCGAAGGCAAGGTTGACCGAACCATTTTATCACTGGCTAAGACCCTGGAGACATCCGATCGTGAAATGATGGCCAGTGCGTCGGTCAATTTTGAAATCAAGGTACCTGCGGCCAAAGAAAATCCTTAATCTAATCGGCGGCCCTTTTTCCTGTAGAAAATCTCCCTAGAAATCGCTCAACCCATGCGCCGTGATGTGATCGTCTGAGAATTTCAGGTCAAATCGTCCGCCATGTTTTTGCCATGACACTTCAGCGATATTGTTTTGAATGCAGTTTTTCGGCTGCGAGGAAACGTTGGAGAAGCGGAGCGGCAGGTTACAATTTCACGGGCGATTTGGGCCAGTCGGGTAAATTCTTCTGGCGCCACTTCAACCAAGTTTCGATTGCTCGCTTTCGATCGGCGTTATTTGCGAAACCGAATTTGTTTCTGGACGACTGTAACGATGCGGCATCGCCGACGCCTTCCATGCCAAGGGATTCCGCTTCTAGGCCAACCCGAGTTGCTAAACCAATCAATGCCAAATCCCCCAAATTCGAACGAAGGCTGATGTTCGTCTGAGCCACAGGGTGACTGCCGATCGTGGTCTGGTCGTTGATAATGTGTTCCAACTTGGGCAAGTCCTCTTGGGTTGCCAAGGCAGACGCGTAGAGTATCGCCGTTCCGCGAGTGTATGCGGGAATGCGTGCACCTTCAATAATCGCCAGCAATTTGGGTAACGCCTCAGTGACCTGGCAATTGTTCACCAGTAACAAGTAATTGTTAAAACTTATCTGCCCCTGCTTTTCGATATCGCGATTGGAACACCATTCTCCCAAGAGCTTTCGATTAAGTTCGCCATAAGGATTGGTTGAAAAGGCAATCGTGTTGTATGCCAACCGCTGCTCGATTGCGTTCGCCATTTCTGGCTTGAGCAATGCGTCGGGCCATAGATTTTTCGAATTTCCCAACACTAAGATCGTTGAAATGGTTTCACGAGGAAACAAGCCTCGACCGATGGACGTGTTCAAAATTCGCTTCAGACAACCCTCAACATCCGATCCGTCCACTTGAAGCTCGATAAACTCGGCGGCATGCCGTTCCATCGCTTGTGAATAAAGATTGCGAACGCCGTCTGAATCCCCCATACTTTTCTTAAATAGTGTCCATAAAGGCAATCCGTTTTCGACTTCTGGGTTGCGAAGTTGTGAATCCAACTGCAAATCTTTTTGGAATGCCTCCAGACGCTCAAGCAAAACATCTTTGCGGATCTGAATCAATAAACGCTTGGCCAGCATCGCGGTGTCAGGATTGAAGGACCCCGACAAGCGTTGCAAACCTGGCAAAGCGGACGCTCCAATTACTTTCAATTGCTCGGCCGCATCCTTGCGTCTGGCGAACGACGAATCGCTTAATTGATCCAGCCATCGCTTGGATGGGTCATCAGAATTTTCGTCTTGGCCAGCCACTTGATCGGCCCCAACCACTTGGACATTGAACAACAAACCTGAGGAAATCGTAAACCGTGCACCGCCAACTCGGGTTCCCCAAAGCAGCCCAGCCTGCAAAAAATCGCACACACCCTTCGCAGTCTCAACTTTGGATTCGATTCGACCCGCCGCACTAGCATTGCTGGCTGCACTAGCATTGCTGGCTGCTCTGGCATTGCTGGCTGCTCTGGCATTGCTGGCTGCTCTGGCATTGCTGGCAAATGAACGAAGTTGACTGCAACTTAGCAGCAACATTATCGCCAAACCCAAATTCATCGTTGTTCTGAACATTTCAATATCCATCAAGTTGGATCACACGAAAAATCTCAATCCCGCCCGAACATCTGTGGTTTATTTCCTTCTAGTGACCGCGACCCGGCCTCTACTTCTTGAAACCACTGCCAAGATTGACGACGACGAAGTGGACCACTGCAAGTCTCAAACATCGCCTAGTTCAACCACCTGCAGGCCCAATCGCGGCAGGGAGAAAACCCAAAATGTCGGGCCCATCTAACAGATAACCCACTTAGCGGTTCCCCCGCCGCAACGGCCTGCCTAAGCCGATCGCTCCGGTCATTGAGCTAAATTCTACACTAGCTGCTTGAAGAAATTCAGCGTTTCGACTAACTTGAGGACTGACTAAGGGATTTGCGGCCGCTTGCAGCCTTAACTGCTAAAGTGCTGACTGACGAAACGATACCGTAACACTGGAACCATCGCTACCGCCAACATGCTTATGTTCAATCTGGGTTCTTTGAATCTGGATTGAAAGAATTCGTGGCTGACCAGTAGAGTGTGGGAAACCAATCGATCTTTGCGACCTTCGCAAGATAGATGCCAAAACAGGCAATGACCCAGCATAGGCATTGATGTTGTGTTTCGTCCAATTCAAATTCGCTACTCAAAAGAAGCCCCAGTTTAAGATTTGCTAAATCCAAGCCAAACCAGTATGCCTGGTTGCCTTGTAGATTTGATCCAATTCTTGGATGGTGGACTGTATTTGGGATAGCCTGTTTGCCGGCTCCGCGATCCATTGAATCTACCTAAGGATCAATCGAATCTTATTGCACCCGCGGAGCCCTATTAGATGACCCATTCGGCAAACGACCAACCTTCTGGCAATTCAATTCCTTCCAACGCCGTCAAAATCAGCAAAGGGGCTGGTCTGTCAACCATTGCAATCCATGGTGGCGAAGCTCGTCAGAAACCGTGCGATTCCATCACAGATCCAATTGTCTGTGCCTCCACGTTTACGTTTGAAAATACTCAGGCGGTGATTGACTTCATCGAACAAAATCAAGAACGTGGCGAGTACGGACGTTACGGCAACCCAAGCGAACGAGTCGTCGAAAAGAAATTAGCTGCATTAGACGGTGCCCAGGATGCTGTCCTGTTCGCCAGCGGCATGGCGGCGATCGTGACCTTGTTGATGGCGAAACTGTCCGCCGGCGATGAGATCGTTTTCTTTGATCAATGTTATCATCGAAGTCGCGAATTTTGCTCGAAGCATTTGGCTCGCTATGGTGTGATCACCAAACAAGTAAAAACCGGTGACTATGAAGCGATGGCGGCTGCGATCACTCCAAATACCAAAATGCTAGTCAGTGAATCGCCTACCAATCCGCACCTGAGTGTCATTGACCTGGAACGATTTGTCGCGATCGGAAAAAAGCACAACGTCGAGACATTGATCGATGCGACTTTGGCGACCCCTTATAATTTGCAACCGATCAAGCAAGGAGTAGACTATGTCTTGCATTCGGCGACCAAATACTTGGCAGGTCACAATGACCTGTTGGCCGGCGTGATTGTCGGAAGCCTGGAAAAACTGGTCGATGTTCGATCGTTACGCGGGGTCTTAGGTGGCGTCAATTCGCCTCACAATTGCTACTTACTGCAACGAGGCCTGAAGACATTTGAACTTCGCATGCAAAGGCACAACGAAAACGGACAACGAGTTGCTGAGTTCTTAGAGGCTCATCCCGCCGTGCGGCAAGTCTTGTATCCGGGCCTGCCCAGCCATCCCTATCACGACATTGCTAAACGTACCATGAGGGGTTTCGGCAGTTTGATCACCTTTATGATTGACAATGATGATTGGAAGAAGGCCGCCGAAGTGGTCGATCGCTCCCAATTGGCAAAAATTGCCCCCAGCTTGGGTGGCGTGGAAACGCTGATCGAACAGCCCATGGTAATGAGTTACTTTAAGTGTACACCCGAAGAGCGACAGCGATTTGGCATCTCTGACAACATGATTCGCTTGTCTTGTGGAATCGAAAATCACGAAGACATCATCGCCGACCTGCAGCATTGTTTGGCCTGTGTGACCGGCTAACTTGTGTCACTGCTAAATTGTGTCACTGCTAAATTGTGTCACTGGCTAACTTACCAGTGGCAAGCCTTGATTTGCCGCTTTTCCAAAGTCCATTTTTTCGTTCACAATCCCCAGTTGCGGGTGCTTACGATTTGTCGCCAGCATTTGCCAAGGACTTTTTGCTATGCATTTCCGAACCAAAGCAATCCATGTCGGCAATCCTACCGATCGTGAAACAGGTGCCGTCGTGCCGCCGATTCACGTCGCATCCACTTATGTAATGGAAACCGCTGGCGGACCACAGGCTTACGATTATTCCAGAAGCGGCAATCCAACTCGCAATAACTTTGAAACCACAATCGCTGCCTTGGAAGGCGGGTGTCGTGGTTTGGCGTTTGCCTCGGGAATGGCTGCGTCTCATTGCGTGACGATGATTCTAAACAGCGGTGATCATATCTTAACGGGCACCGACATTTATGGCGGTACTTACCGTTTGTTGAATAAGATCTGTTGTCGCAGCGGTATCGACGTTTCCATGGTCGATGTCAATGATCGCGCGCAACTGGAAAGCCACCGAACCGAAAAAACCAAACTGCTTTGGCTAGAGAGTCCTGGCAACCCATTGATGTCGATCACGGATCTGCGGCAAACCGCAGCGTGGGCAAAGTCGCACAACATTTTGACTGTCGTCGACAGCACTTTCGCCACACCAGTGCTGACCAGACCGCTTGAATTGGGCGCAGACATCGTTGTTCATTCGGCCACAAAGTACATTGGCGGGCACAGTGATTTGTTAGGCGGCGCAATTGTTGTGGCAGATCAATCGCTGGGTCAGCAGTTGTATTACACGCAGAACGCGACCGGTGCGGTGATGAGCCCCTGGGATTCTTTTCTTGCCTCGCGAGGTCTGAAGACTCTGGAATTGCGAGTCAAAAGCCAGTCGCAAACCGCGATGACGATCGCTCGTCACCTTCAAGCCGACCCAAGGATTAAAAAGGTACTTTATCCTGGCTTGGAATCTCATCCAGGCCACCAAGTCGCAGCATCGCAGATGGACGGTGGCTTCGGAGCGATGCTGAGTTTCGAAATCGATGGCGACCGTCAACAGGCCAAGAAATTGGTGGAAACCACAAAGCTATTTCGCCTGGCGGTCAGCTTGGGCGCAGTTGAATCATTAATCGAACAGCCAGCCACGATGTCGCATGCCAGTTACGACCCCGCTGATCGGGCCAAATTTGGCATTACCGATTCGTTGGTTCGAATCTCTGTCGGATTAGAACACCCCGAAGATTTGATTGCTGATTTGGACCACGCAATCAAGATTGTATTCGGTTAACCCGCTGAGAACTTTCAGTATTAGCCTTCGTTCTAGTCATTGCCGGCCATTGTCTATCAGTGTCTATCAGTGCCGATCAGTGTTTGTGTAGTTGCTGCAGAATGAATGCCATTTGAAACAAGCTTTATTACGCGAACCGCATCCAGTAAACTGGTGCTAATGTAGGGTTGTAGGACAGATCGCCCAAAGCCAACTTGCAATCCAGGACTGCGCACCATGAAGAAAGTTCCCGCAGTGAACAACATTTCCATAGCGATTACTGTTACCCAGGTCATGACCGAACTGGAGAAGAAAGGCTCGGCGCAGACTCGAAAAACTTACGCCAATCATGGTGCTCCCCAAACGATGTACGGCGTGAAGGTTGGTGATTTGAAACCGATCGCCAAGAAACTAAAAGGGCAGCAAGACCTGGCGCTTCAGTTGTTTGACACCGGCAATTGCGATGCCATGTATTTGGCGGGCCTTGTGGCAGACGGGGCGAAGATGTCAAAGAAGCAACTTGAACAATGGGCCAAACAAGCCAAATGGCACATGATCTCCGAGTACATCGTTCCATGGGTCGCGACCGAAAGCGGGCACGGACGCGAATTAGCGATGAAATGGATGAAATCAAAAACTGAAAGTACTGCCGCCTGTGGCTGGGCAACTTACTCTTGCATCCTAGGTGCCACCGACGATAGCGATCTGGATTTAGCCGAAATCAAATCACTTCTGAAGTTGATTCCCACAACGATCGGCAAAGCACCCAACCGAGTCCGCTATACGATGAACGGATTCGTGATTGCGACAGGCAGCTTTGTAAAGCCGTTATTGAAAAATTCGCAGGATGCCGCGAAGAAAATTGGCAAAGTGGAAGTCGACATGGGTGGAACGGCATGTAAAGTTCCTTCAGCCACCCAAACCATTGAAAAAATGATCGCTTCGGACCGCATCGGTAAGAAGCGAAATAACGTGAAGTGTTAACGTCAATCTCTGCTAACGTGCACGTTGCGAAGCCAGAATCGACCCCGTTGAAAATTCACACCCCCGCAGCCGGCAGCGTTCTGCAGCCACCCGCGTTCTACGTGCACTTTTCCAAAAGAGATTCATGCCGCTGACCTGTCGAATGTCGCCAATCAGACGGCAAGATGACAAAATTGGACGACCGAAATTTTGCACTCCGCCAATCCCGGCCGCAGACGGTCTGCTAAGTGAGCCTGGCGTCTGGTGCCCTGTCCGGCAGACTGTAGCTTACCGGCAGACTGCGGGTTACCGGGGAACCGTTTTCAAGTGGTTAATCGGTGGCAAGTCCGTTACGTTTTCAGCGTTGGAATTGGTCGCGTTTCGCCCTTGGAACAATTCCAAATTGGGCAACTGGGGCGGTGATAACCACGACGGGCGATTCTTAGGTTTTGCCGCCACTCGAGTCACATCTGCTGGCGCCGCGACTTCTTCTTTTAACGGCTGAAAATAGTCCGACAGTGGTGTTTGGTTACGATACCGCTTGTCCAAATCGGACAAAAGCTGGGGGGCAGGAACCGGCGTCAAGTTCAGTGGATTTACGGATTCGAGGGCTGGGGCCGCCGGACCACCGTATTCACTTTTCCCAGGCGTGATCGTTCCCGGCGCTGTTTCTTCGTCCATGGGCGATGGCTCAAGTCTTGATCCATTTCCTCTGGAATTTCCGTAAACGGACGCGTCTTGGGATCCTTCGTTGCCATAGCCTGCACCTGGTGGATAATTCATCCCTGTGGTTTGGCAATCACCGGTGTTGCACGAACCTCGTTGCCAACGACAGAACGCATCATTCAACGACTGCTTGTAGTCGGCGCGAACACGTTTGAGCGAAAACACATCGTCACACGGGCGTTGAGTCCAGCGAATGAAGGAGGAATTCCGCTTTTCTTCTTCGCCGTCACAATTGTAATAAGCGCCATCGTGTCCAATGTGCGTTCGGTAAACGTAACCGCGAAAAATTGGATCCAATGGCGAATACGTCGCTTCCCGATCATACACATAGTCTTGCCGCAAATTTTGCCCAAAGCATACAGAACCGGTAATCAAGATGCCTAAACTCAGCAGTAGCGTTTTCTTTATCGAAAGCATTCTTTTCGCCTTCCAATGATGTTGGTTGTTCCGCATCAACGAACCAATTGATCGGGGTTTTCGTTGCATTGCTTGCCGTATGTATAACGTATCGAATCGCCAAGTCAGGAATGTTCACGCAAATTGGGTTGCGATGCATGATCAAAATATTCGGCATATCACCGCGTAGAAGGAGCAATCATTTAAAAGTGTAAGAAGCACACAATCCTATCGACCCAGCTTTCAGTCTTTCCTGGAAAAAAACGGCAAGCTTACCTGACCGTCAAGGTTTAACACTTGTCCGATCCCGCCGTAATTCGTCAAAGCTTGAACATCATTGAAGACCTCGGTCCGCAAATAAGTTACCGGACTAGGGCAGGGGCGCAAGTCGTCCGATGTCAAGAAACCGAAGGTAATGCTTCATTGCGTAAGGCTTGAATTCAAGAAGTTATTTCGAGACAATTCCTAGTTGAATTCCTAGGTGAATTCCTAGGTGCAAGGCACGTTAGAAAATGCGAGGAATTGTTCGTAAAGAAATCGTTGGCGATTCGCAATGAACAAATTAAGACGTGATACACTGCACAGGACAACGTCGAAACATCACTCCGAAGAGGATTGCTGATTTTCTGAGACACTATGGCTCACGTGTCCCACCAGCATCATTTATTGATTCAAGATGAACCCGCAAGCGAACGATCCCGCCTGCTCTAACTGCCAATCCAGTTGCGGCTCCCAGAAACGATAGGGGAACTAAGCCACATTTACTGGTAATGCAACTAAGCGTTCAATCAAAATGGCCTTATGTGTTTGGTCGTCTGTTTCAACGATGGTCGCATGCAGTTCCATTTCACCATCGGCAACATTGAAAGAGGTGGGTTGGAAGGTCAGTGCCGTCTTAGTGACCTGCCGTGCATCTCGGCCAATGACTCCACTGTGCGGTCCTGTCATTCCAACATCGCATTGAAATGCGGTTCCACCTTTCATGATTTTTTCGTCAGCGGTTGTGACATGTGTATGAGTTCCCAGCACCGCAGAGACTCGTCCATTTAGATAGTGTCCCATTACCTGCATGTCGCTGGTTGTTTCGGCATGAAAGTCCACCAAAACCGTACCACGATCTTCGGGCAATCCGGCTAGGATCGCGTCTGCCATCAAGAAGGGGCAATCGACCGGTCGCATAAAAACACGTCCCAGCAGCGAAATCACGGTCAAAGATCGCCCGTCAGGCAAAACAAAAGTGGCCCAACCTTTGCCCGGGGCAGCCTTAGGAAAGTTGGCCGGGCGAACGATGTTCCCCCCTGATTCCAGAATCGAATAGATTTCACGCTTCTTGTACGCATGATCGCCCAAAGTAATCAAATCAACGCCAGAATCAATTAGCCTTTGATATTGTCCAGGTGATAACCCCGATCCGTTGTAAGCGTTCTCTGCATTGGCAACCACAACGTCCAAGCAATGTTGCTGGCGCAAATTTGGCAGCAAGTCAGCGACCATGCCGATGGCTTGCTTGCCAACAATATCACCAATAAACGCAAAACGCATTTGAAAAGACCTTCAAACCGGAATCGAATTTACAAAACGAATAAGGCATCCGTTCACTTCAAAGCCACTCTGCCGCGACTTCCAGTCGAACTAAACCACCCCGCACATTCGCACAACAAACCGCAGAAGCTTGCAATTGATCAAAGCAATGCCGTTTGGAGGACTTGTCACATTCGCCACACAAAACAGACAATCGCCCCAATCGTCCATTACATACAATTACACACACTCTTAATCTTAATTCGCCGGCCGATCCACCGGCAAACGAGACTCTGTTGAATCAATGCTGCCGACCTACTCCAAAACGCCGTCCGCCAAGAACAACCGAGGAATTCTTTGCATAGGAAGATCGAATTTGCTTGCCAACCTTCACCGGTTCAACCAAGCCTAGCCTGGAACATCAACGCTATTTCTAAGGGCCAAATTGCGTATCTGAGCGTTTGGGATCCACCCAACACTCTGGACCCAAGCAAGATCACTTGGCGAATTCTGCAAACCTGGATTCCCGAATCACCGTCACCTTAATCTCACCTGGATACGACAAACGTTCTTCAAAACTTTTGGCAATATCCCTGCAGATCTTCGCTGCCATCGCATCGTCAGCGACATCGGAACTGACGATCACTCGCAATTCCCGTCCCGCTTGGATGGCAAAGGCTTGTTGGACACCGTTGAATTCTTTGGCAATACTTTCCAACTCTTCCATGCGACGGATGTAACGTTCCAAAGATTCTCGCCTGGCACCTGGTCGGGACGCGCTGCACGCATCAGCTGCAGCGACCAAAACCGTGTAAGGGTATTCGGTAATGATTTCGTCGTGATGTCCCAAGGCAGCGTGAACCACATCGCGACCTTCACCATGCCGCTTCAATAGATCCGCACCAATTTTGGGGTGCCCGCCTTCCAGTTCATGATCCGCAGCCTTGCCCAGATCGTGAAGCAGACCACAGCGACGCGCCACCTGTTCGTCCAAACCAACCATCTCCGCCAACAATCCAGCAATGAACGAAACTTCAATGCTATGACGCAGCACGTTTTGGCTATAACTGGTCCGATAATTCAAACGGCCAAGATAATCCAAAATTCGATCATGCAACCCGCCCACACCGACTTCATCGGCCGCTTCAATACCTTTGCGGCGAATCACCTTTTGGATCTCACTTTCGGTCTCCCGAACGATCTCTTCAATTCTTGTTGGGTGAATTCTTCCGTCCGCAATCAACTTACCTAATGATAATCTGGCAACTTCTCGCCGAACGGGATCAAAACCCGAAACGATCACAACGCCCGGCGTGTCATCAATAATGACATCGACGCCTGTTTCTTTTTCGAAGGATCGAATATTCCGGCCTTCGCGACCGATAATTCGTCCCTTCATTTCGTCGTTAGGAATATCCACCGTCGAGGTCGTCGATTCCGATGTCTGGCTGGCGGCGTAACGCTGAATTGCGATCATCAGCATGTCACGAGCTTTCTGCTCCAATTGCTCGGACAGATTCCGCTCGTGCTTCATGATCCGAGTGCCAATCTCTTGCGTCAGATCCGTTTCCAAAAGCTTCAGCAAACGGCTGGATGCCTCCTCTTTGCCTAGCCCAGTAATTTGGTGCAATGCTTGGCGTTGCTGGTCCAACATTTCGTCAAGATCTTTTTCTCGCTTGACATTTCGCTCAAGCTTTTCGGTCAACCGACGTTGCGAAACTTCGACCATTTTCTCTTGCTTGCGAAGACCTTCACTTTGCTGCTTCAATTGTTGTTCGCGCTGATCCAATTGTTCTCGGCGTTTGCGCACGTCTTCCAGAGACTTCAAGCGGACCTCTTCTACTTCGGCCTTCTGCGCCAAAGCCGCTTCCTTTGCGCGGAATTCCGAATCACGAACCGCCTCATCCGCCTTCTTTTGGCCGTCTCGCAAGATTTCATCGGCTTGCCGTTTGGCATCACGTCGAATCGCGAACAAGAAACCCCAAAACCCACCGGCACCCAATATTAAGCCGATGATCCCGCCAACAATAGATTCCATGGAGAAAACTCCTTTACACAAAACTGTTATTATTGTCAGCTTGCGTCAGAGGTCTCACAGTCTAAACACGCGATCCAAGAGTTCGCGCAAGACCTAAATTGGCAACGCTAAAAAAACTTAACGTTGGCCGTTCAATTTAACTAATCCCAACCCGATTCAAAATTGATTTGGTAATTCAACTATTACAAAACTGCTGCTGATTTCTTATCGATTCTGCACGCTCGAAACCTTGCCAACCGCCACCACCCAACACGTCTGGGGCAAGGACCAACCTTGAACTAAAAAACGCCAGCAACGTCGCACAACGAAGCAAGCGAAATATCGTCTAGCTCAAACCGTTTCGCCCAACATAATAAGCCGGACATTTCGAGGGAATTAAATCCCCAGAGCCTCGCAAACGCAATCGCGAAATCAATTCGCTATGAGTTTGGATAATTAATGGACTACGGTAACCCTTGCAGTCAAATAACGTACAAAATCGAGTCGGCAGCGCAAGAAGAATCTGAACCGGGAATCCAAAGCAGGTAACCCTCTTTGGATTGATTCCACAACTCACTTCTTCCCATTTCCTGAAGACATTAGCTTTGGATATCGCACGCTCCACCCAGGATTGAAGATTCGTTACCAAACCAACCACCCAAGACTCAACGCTTCGACCCAAAATCCCAGTCCATAGAAACAACGCAGTACCTTCGGAACCATAAACCCAACGGGTCAATAGAATCGAACTGCAAAAAATCAAACAGTAATAGGTAAACAGGAGAGCATTCATGGATTCAATTCAACCATAACACTACCACCAAATCATACGAAACAAGATTCGAAACATGTCAAAAAGCGAAACGTCAATCCAATGCACTCTTGTTCAAACAGCGCAATCGATAAACACTTCGTTAGGTTTATGATCTGTGAAAATCTGAAGCAAACCGTTTATCGTCGATTTACTAATCGTATGGTACTAACTAAGCCTTAGCCAGCATTCTAGTCAGTCTGCATTCTGGTCACGCCGAACTTTTCGACCTGTAAAAATGCTTTCTAATGAACCAAATGCCAAGCAGACAAAAATCTAATGGACCACGAAGTCCTGGAACCCATGTCCATCACACAAGCGAACCTAAAACAGCCGAACCTGAAAACATCAGGCAAGATCTAATACACGTTCAGATCCAAGGCCATATATCCAAGGCCATATATCCAAGGTCATATATCCAAGGTCATATATCCAAGGTCATATATCCAAGGTCATAGAAGTCTACGCCTGCGGGAAATTTCCTAGCTAACAAAATCAGTCATTCTGAATCATCAGCATCAATCACTGCTGAATCAGCTTTTTGGACTCCGGCCAAACCACCGATTCCAAAGACAAGCAATACCGAGACTGCAAACGCCACTTACCTTGATCCCCAACATTGCTACCCATTCAGGTACAAATAAAGTCAAGTCAAATTAACGTTGGGGTACAAAACCAGCGGCAATAACCCTCAAATGGCGAAATTTCACTTGAAGCAGAATTTCATTCAGCAGCAAAATCGCAGTCCAGTTTACCCCGGTTTCTAGGCCGCTGGCGAAAAAGCCCACACGATCAGAAACACGGCCAACCGCAAGCATTGTTAGAAAACAGTGCGCTGGATATTACTAAAAAACAGCCAAAACTACGTTTAAAGCTGGAAAAATCCGCCAATTAAACAATCGTCCAATTGAAGGCATGATAATATCACATCACCACTTTGTTGCAAGATAACGACTCGTTGCAAACAGATGACCAGCTGGACAATCGGTTGTTGATCGTGGCCGAAATTTAGAACCAGCGTCAACGATGCACGCTGTGATGGCGGGACGGTCTTCACGCGAACAAAACATGAAAAATCGGCGACTTCGCTCCATTACAAACGACCAAAATTGAATTACCAGATCTTAGATTTAGCCGCCGGGTTATTCCTGGCGTGAGAGCGGTTTCCGGATAACGATTACCTATCGACTATGCCTATTTCAACCATTGAAAAGCTATTTTATGCTGCTTTGCCCAGCACGTTTTGGTATTCGCAGCAAGTCATTGTTGCCGTTTCAGGAGGAAGTGATTCAATGGCTTTGCTGACGTTGCTGGCCCAGGCAAGAAGTCGGTTGCCAGAATCGCGTCCGCGTCAGTTCAAAGTCATTGTGTTCCATTTCGATCACCAGTGGCGGCCTGAATCGGCGGCCGAGGCCGAAAAAGTCAGGAATTGGGTTTTAGACCTCGGTTTTACGTTCCACGTCTACCATTCGTCCCAAATGCTAACTGAATTGGAATTACATCCGCCGAAAATGAGGCAGAACGATAAGGGCACTTCATTACTGCAAACGCCGATCGGCGACGCAAAGCCAGCCGGGCCCGTTCGCTTGCCCGACTACGGACTCGAAGGTACTGCCCGGTTGCTGCGCTACCAAGCGTTGAAACGATTGGTTGCAGAAACCGCAGCCGACTTCGTTTTGACTGGGCACACTTGGAATGATCAAGCGGAAACGGTCTTGATGCGACTGGCTCGGGGCACTGGGATGGATGGATTGACAGGAATCGCCGGACAACGCTTGTTCACCGACAATTGCCAATTGCTAAGACCATTGTTGGGCCTAAAACGCGATCAACTGCGAACTTATTTAACGCATCACCAACAAGATTTTATCGACGACCCCTCCAACGACGATCAGGACCGAACTCGAAATCGAATGCGTCATTCAGTGTTGCCTTGGTTGAACCAGAATCTAGCCTCCCATTTCGATCAATCGCTAATTCGTCTGGCAGCCTCGGCTTCCGAGAACCAAATCGCCTGGCAACACTTGCAAAACATTTACGCCAGTGCTGTGCAACAGTTGCAGCCCTTTTGCTTAGAAATCAAAATCCGGTTACTAAACGCTGCACCCGAGGCCGTGGTTCGCCAATTGCTTGTTCGCTGGTGGAAGCAAACTCAGTTACCGATTCGCGAAATGAACCACTCGCAGTGGGTCAAATTGGCTGCCCTGGTGGTGCCTCCTCGTGATGCCCAAGGGCAAATCGAATCGCAATGGCCCAGCGAATTCCACTTTCCTGGCCCCGTCATCGCCAAGCGGTCAGGCGGGATTTTGACCATAAAAAAACCAACGTTGAATTGATTCAACGTTGGTTTCAACTATCAAGTGTTAGCTTCAAGCCACTCAGTTTCAAGCCACTCAGTTTCTCTGCCAACGGCCTCTAGACCGCCAAGTCTCTTGGTTGCAGATGCATCTAATGGGCAGCCGCATCTAATGGGCAGCCGCATTGGCATCCACCGGTTTGTATCCACCCTTGGAATTAAAGAAGACGATCAGTGCGATGTAGCACAACAACATAAACGCAGGGAACATGGTAACTTTCGCCAAAGCACCTTGCTTGGCAGTTTCCACAACCGCTTTCACTTCTTCTTCCACAGCCGCGTCCAATTTTTCAACCTTTTTGTCATCCACGGCCGTGTAAGCGCCCAGGAAGTAGGTGTCGTCTTTCTTGATCGATTCGTACTTGCCTGGCATCTCGGATTCTAACGCTACTTGAGCCGAATCTTCTTGCATCTTGCCGATCAATGGACCACCAATCACACCTACGGTCAGCATCCCGATACCTGCAATGGCATTGAGCGTCAAAGCACCACCCCTCGGGAATTGTTCTGCCACAACACCCAGCATCGTTGGCCAGAAATAAGTCTTAGCCACACCATAGATCGTTGCAGCAACGAAAATGAAAGCAAAGCCTTGGGCAATCGACAACGAATAAAGTCCAACAATCGCCAAAGCTGAACAAGCGGCCAGCAATCCCAACGGGGTCAAAGCCTTGACAACGGGGCCTGCAAAGAATCGCAGAACCATCATCACGGCAGATGTGTAAATCAACACCCACAATGGGTCATAACCGGCAGCATTCATCGGCTTTACCATAATACCTGAGATCGCGCCGTCGGTTCCCAATTCCGTTGTCGCCAATGGCATCATGATCAGACACAAAAAGATCATCAGTGGACGTCCGAACGACCGGCAATAAACCCCATAACCAATGGACGAAACCGCAACCAATCCATACACCACCAGGTCCGGAATCTTGCCGTCTGGGCCTGCCAGCGAACCGTTGTACGTTTCGACTAATTGCTTGATGACCAAAAATGAAGCAAGCGCTGCGCCAATCGCACCAAACTCACCCAACATTTCTTTGTAAGAAGCACCCGCAGCCACGCGTTCGCTGACTGGGAATTTCGCACCCATCAACATGATCAAATAAACAACTGCGGGAATTGCAATGATGTAGATCAGTAAACGCCAATCCTCGGTGGCACTGGTTCCTAATCCTAGCGTAATCAAACCGCCTAAAACCAAACCACCTGGCCAACCCGCATGCAGCATGTTCAGCCATTTAGTCTTCTCTTTATTGAACATCGTCGCGACGACAGGATTGATGAACGCTTCAACCGTTCCGTTACCTAAACCTAAAACAATCGATCCCATAGTCAGGTAACCCAAGCCCGTCTTCTGGGCAGCCAATAATGCTTCCCCCTCCAAACCCGATGCATTCACGGTCGAATGCGCCAACAGAGCCAAGCCCGCATAAATGGCATAACAAATGAAGCTGAAGAACATCGCAACCCGGTAACCAATTTTATCGATCACCAAACTAAACAAAATAATGCTAATCGCGAATGGCCAAATTCCGTGACCGAATAACGTTAGGGCTTGGACCTTATCCAAACCAAAATCGTCAGGCCACATCTCTTGTGTGTTAATCATGAAGGTACGGGTAATAAACGCAAAGGCCGTCGTGATCAATGCGATAAAGCAACCCCAAAACATGAACTGGGATGGCTTCTCCGAAGACTGTTCAATCATTCTTGTCTCTCACTTGAGTAGTTACTGGGCAGGACCCCGTTTGTCGCAAAGTCCCAAACAAATCCTTGCTTGGAAAACTTCGGTGCCGGGCAAATTGGTGGTTGTAATTTGTGCACAGTATACCCGCTAGCGAGCGTTTGTAAATAAATTGTAAGCAGTTATTGGACACATGGTTCTCAACTGGCTACCTATAATGGCCTCTAGTATCCCGTTAACTCGCAGGTAACGTTGGCTTCCCGGGACTCCAATTCGAAGAACATTCGTGCTTTTGGACCGTTTGGGCTCGCTTGGCAGGACATCGATCGAATGTAAGAATGGGGGCGGTGTCGGGCGAAGCTAGCGTTTAATTTTTCCGAGTTGTTAAACCGGCGAGTCTGGCACAGGATCCAGTAGACCGCAAAGTCTGCCTTAACCTCCTAAATTAAACCTTGCATTTCAAATCGCCTTAAATTTCTTGGCGTTTCCAACGGCGGTCCCGATGCACCAACTGAATAAAGAATTGAAAACCAGCGATCGCGGCGATCGCGGTGCCAGGCAAAATTCTTGGCCGGGAGATGCAAGTTTCCGTTGGGGTCTTGCGCTTATCACGATAGCGGCTTTGCTTATCCGAGTGGCCGCCGCTTTCTACTGGGAAACCAAAGTGCCGCCAGGCCAGCAGTTCGTATGGGGCGATAGTTCTACCTACTGGGAAATCGCTGAAAATTTAGTCGGCAGTGGGCAATACGAATTTGGTGAACCGGTGCAACGAATTTTCCGAGCCCCCGGCTATTGCCTGTTCCTGGCTGCTTTAATGAAGTCGTCGCTGCTGCTTACCTCAAAACCGCTGACGGTCATGTCGGCACGATTGGCCGGTTGCGTACTGGGCGCCTTGAGTGTCACCTTGATCGGACTTTGGACAGCTAAACTTTCTGAGCAAAAATTTCCTGCACTGATCGCAGCATTCTTGGCCGCGGTGTACCCTGGCGCGATTGCCATGAGCATCTTTGTGCTGTCCGAATCGCTGTTCATTCCCATCATGATCCTAAGTTTATGGACTTGGTCTCATGCCTTCAACCGAAACCATCTTCTGGCAGCATGTGGATGGGCACTACTGACGGGCCTGCTAACCGGGGATGCGATCTTGGTCCGCCCCAGCTGGCTGCTGTTTGCTCCGTTGGGAACGATGGTGTTGCTGGTTTTCTATAAGAATCGACTTAGGCAAATCGCAATCGCAACGTGCATCGGAATCGGTATTGCCCTGGCCATGGCTCCGTGGTGGTATCGCAATTACCAAATCTCCGGTCAATTTATCCCAACAACGTTGCAAGTCGGAGCCAGTCTGTACGACGGATGGAATGCCCACGCGGACGGGTCCAGCGATATGACGCATGGCTACGCTGAAGTCAAAGCTTGGCAACACGACGAACGTCGACTGCGAGAAAAGGAACTTTACGAATCGCCCGCCCGGCGAATTCGCCCTCAGACTTCGGATTCCACAGGCGACCGTCAAGCCACAGCCCAAAGTGACGCCATGCCCATCGCTGCGCGGGGCGAAAATTCCAACAATGGGCCCATCGACCACGCCATGCTGCTGGAACTTCAATCCAATCAACGACTGCGTGACCAGGCTATCCAGTGGGGAACCCGTCACCCAGGTACCTTATTCCAACTGTTCTTCGTGAAAGTAGGGAGAACCTGGCGACCCTGGCCAGCCGCCAACGAAATTGGTTCACTGACCTTGACTATCATCACCGTCATCGGTTTTCTGCCCATTTTTGGGCTCGCGCTAAGGTCACTTCCATTCTTGCTACGACAAAATATTTCTTGGTGCATCTGCTTCTTACCGGCCATTTACTTTACCGCACTCCACGGAATTTTTGTAGGTTCGATTCGCTATCGCCAACCAGCAGTAATGTTGCTAACCATTTTCGCCGCGATGACTGTGCTAAACTTACTAAATCTAAAAGCCAAGAAATCAGCGCACAGTAAGAATTGAATCTAAAGTGCCTGCCACAATGAAGCGGGCTGACCACGAAACGAAACGACAAGTTACAAGTTACAAGTTACAAGTTACAAGTTACAAGTTACAAGTTACAAGTTACAAGTTACAAGTTACAAGTTACAAGTTACAAGTTACAAGTTACAAGTTACAAGTTACAAGTTACAAGTAACAAGTTACAA
>JBDNHU010000249.1:0-4742 GCA_041688615.1 Mariniblastus sp.
ATAAGAAACCACGATGAAAATTCCGGTAATTGCGACGATACTTCCCACAAGTGCAAGCACTGACGTTTTGTGACCGAAATAGAAATGAACAATCGGGATTGCGAAGAGTGGGCTGGTTGCCAATAAAGTAAGCGCGCTGGCCAAGGGAGCTTGTTTGAAGGCGATTTGACTTAGCCAAACGCCCAACCAAGTGCCCATCGCTGCGGCTGGAATCAGAAATTTTAGCAATGGCCGCTGGCAGATTCGCCGGCAAATTTCGGTCAAACGCCGTTGAGCCGCCGCCAGAATAAGTGTGCATACCAGCGAAGCCAAGATCCGAATCAGTGTTGCCTCTAAGCCCTCACAGTCGACCAGCCCCAGTTTCGAAAGCGCTCCGCCGGCAGCTTGGCATAAGGCGCCGCCAAGTCCGCACAGGATTCCTGCTAACATAGTGCCAGGCATTAATCCTGGCGCCTCTTGTTTCGCGCGGCGGTCACTTACCACGACACTGACGCCGATCAAAGTCAAAAGAATGCCCATGAATGCGGCCACTTGTAAGCGTTCTCCCAAGCACCATCCTAATGCGGCGCCGAAAAGTGGGGCGGTTGTCGCCATGACTAAAGCGCGACGAGGTCCCAAAATCTGTAGGCTGCGAAAAAAGAATGTGTCACCAATTACGATGCCCACAAAACCACTAAGTGACAACCATCCGATGCTGGTGTAACTGGCGGTGATCATTGGTTGCCACCAAATCATGCTAAGCAAGCCGATGTGCGTGACTAACAAAATGGAACCCACCGCATTCTTTCCCAGATTCATGCCCAGGGCTGATAGGTGGATCTTGCCCCAAAACATGCTGGAAATTGCCCACAACAAGGCAGCGGTCAAGGCGGCAGATTCTCCAATTCCCATGGCTATCCAACTCTTCAATCGTGAAGTTTTTTTTTATTGCAGAAAAAACGAAAACAGTTCTACTGCCAATTCTCTATTGCGAATAAACTCTACTTGCAAAATCGTCCTAGCGGCCAATCGCCACGATCGGAAGGCAAGTTTCCGCGTGGATAGCTTGATCGCGAATCAGTGTGTTGTGAAGGGGCGGGTTGTGAGGTGGCGTTAGGTCTTTGGCCAGACGCTTCAGGCCGTAAGGTTGTTTGTTCGCTAAGTCGGACGCCGTAACAGCCCATCGATTCAGAGGTAAGTTGCTGATTTCGGGGCGGATTGGTAGTCGTGAATTGCCGATTTGTGATGATAAGTTGGTCGAACTAGTCTTATTTTAGTGTTTGATCAGCCAGACTGATTTATGTCATTTTGGCTAGAAGTTCGCAGCGTTTGGGAAATGGAAATTCGAGAAAGATGAAAGAATCGTTGACGATCGTGGGAATTGCCGGAGCATCGGGAGCGGGGAAGAGCTTGCTTTCGCGTTTGCTGTTTCAGCGATTGTCGGCCGGTCGCCCCGAGAGTGATATCGGAATCTTGAACGAAGATTCCTATTAACGTGACCGAAGCGATCTGACTTTTCAGCAACGCGAGCAGATTAACTACGATCATCCTGACGCCTTGGAGCACGATTTGTTGATGCAACATTTGTCGATGTTGCGATCAGGGTCCGCGGTTGATGTTCCCCAATACAATTATTCACAACACAATCGCAGTCAAGAAACGGTACGTTTGGTTCCGCCAAAAAATTTTGATTTTGTAAGGGATTCTGATCTTGAACGACAAGCAATTATCGGACAGTTTGGATTCGCGAGTCTTTGTCGATGTGCCGCTAGATATTTGCTTGACTCGTCGGCTTCGGCGTGACATTCAGGAACGTGGAAGATCATTAGATTCTGTGCTAACCCAATACGAAAACACGGTCCGTCCGATGTTCTTTCAGTTCATCGAGCCGTCCAAAGCCCAAGCCGATATTATTGTGCCACGCGGCGGCGAGAATGCGCATGCGCTCAATGTGCTGTTGACGCATTTGGAATTCATTTTGTCCACTTACGCTCAGAATTCCCGGCAGCATTAACTAAATCAAAGCTCTCACCGCCGGTCCGTCATTAGTTCCGTTTGCCTGCAGCAATAAATAGGGCTGACAACCAGAAGCCCTACGGCAAACCAATAGGCTTGCCGGAGTGCATGTCACCACTGGTCGCATGGTCTATGCGACCTAACGTTTTACGACTTGGGTGTGAGCCACATATGGCGATATTCGATTTGGCCACGGTCGCCCTCGATTCCAATTCGCCCTCTGCCAGGAACTTCGAACGCTTCTTCAAGGACCTCGCCATTGCAGGTACATCGCGCCTTGCCGTTACGAACCTGGATGAGCAAATCATTCCAGTCCAGATCACGAAATTGAGTCAATTCTTTGTACGGGCCGGCGCGCAGGAAATCGCGGCATTGCAATTGTTTGCCCAAGATAAAGACGCCGCTATCTGCATTGGGCATTGCCCGAAACTGCAATTGTAAATCGAAATTGCCCGAGAACGTCTCTTGTGTCCAAATTTGCTGGATCTTCCGACCTTCCGGAGGGTGCATGACCACGAACCTGCCGTTGATCGCCTGATAGCGACCATCGTCGGTGACGGTCTTTTGGTCATGGCTAATCACATCGTCCAATATTGGCCAAGCGGGGGCATTGGGGTCGTTTGCTTTCCACCCCGCATACGCTTTTCGATCCTGTTGGGATGATGGTTGATAGGTCCAGCCGTTTAGGTTTTTACCATTGAAAAGCGAGATAGAATTCTCGGCTGGAGGTGAGGTTTCAGCATCCGTTTCCACCGCTACAAGGCCAGTCGACTGCAGATGCGGTCGCAATGCGGCAGCCCATTTTTGATAGCCTAATCGGTTGGGGTGCAGCAAGTCAGGGAAAAGGTCCGACGTGGCGTCGCCATTTTTGTCTGCGAATAACGAGTAGCAATCAACGACAGTGACTGAAGGCATACCCTGCACCGCTGCTTGATACAAGTCGTTAATTTTTTGAATCTTCTCCGCAGGTCGGCTCTTGGTTTCCGAACTCGGGAAGACCAAGCATAGAACGATCGGAAGTGTTGGATTCTTTTTGTGAAGCGACTGGACCAGCAGTTTCATGTTGGCCGCGATCGTGGTGGGATCGGCATTCTCCTCAAGATCATTGGTGCCAGCCAGGATAACGACGCCCATGGGATTCAGAATCAAGACGTCTTCGTAAAGTCGCACCAACATGCCTCGGGTTGTGTCTCCGCTGATTCCGCGATTGGCGACTTTCGTTCTATCAAAACTGCCTCCTAGATTGTCTCCCCAGCCCTGAGTGATCGAATCGCCCAGGAACACCAACGCATTTTGGTCGCTTTCTGCCTGTCGACTCCATCGACTGCGTTTTTCTTGCCAAAGATTTTGGAACCAATCGTAACGACGAATCGGTCCGGTGCCAGGTAAGCCTGCGTCCGAATCTGGGACGGAAAAGTAATCTTTAGGCTTGTCCGCTAATTCCGCTACAGACAGTTGGGTCGCCTGTCCATAGCTGCAGGTTGCTGCAAATGGGGTCAGGCAGGTTGCGATAAAGAAAAAAATCGTTATGCGAAGCGGAAGGGGCATAGGACGCATTGAATACCTCGGATGGAATTTTGGCAAAAGTATGCTTGGCCCAGAAGCCAGTGCTTCCCAGTTTACCAAAAAAGCCACAACGAAGGTAAGATTTTTTACCGACCGGCAGAGGGGCAGGCGAATTAGAACTAGCGTTTAAGCAAAGGCCGATTCACTTCTTCTTGCCCCAAACGATACGTTCCAGCCCCGCCGAATCGTGTGCGATTCCTGTTGACGACCATTGCCCCGTTCCATCTACGTAGGAGTGTAATTTTTGAGCCAACATGGGGCTGGTTTCGATCAGCATCCAACCGCCACTTTTCAAGCGTGGAGCCGATTGGTCGATTAGATCACGACTGGTTTGACCGCCGTCCTCGCCAGCGCCCACCAAAGCAAGTTCGGGTTCGAATTTCTTCACACTGGTTGGGACTTCTGCCATTTCCGACTTGCTGATATACGGAGGGTTGCTAACTATTGCATCAAATTGTACGTCCGCAGGTAATTGCGTTAGCAAGTTGCCTTCAAGGAATTGAATGCGCGAATCAACTTGCAATTTTTTTGCGTTTTGAATTGCGACTTCTAGGGCTTGCGGGCTGTATTCAATTGCTGTGATCGAGGCCTTGGGCAAATATTTTGCCAGGCAAATGGCGACGATACCGCTGCCTGTCCCAACGTCGCACAGTTGCAGTCCGTCACCGGTCTTGGAATTCACTCGATCCAGAGTTTCAATCACCAAGTGTTCGGTTTCGGGACGTGGGATCAGAACGTTTTTATTGACCGTAAAACTCAGAGAGTAGAATTCGCGATGACCAACCAAATAAGCCACCGGTTCGCCCGCTGCGTGTCGTTTCACCAGATCGCGAAAGGTGGATCGAATATCGTCGGGTACGATTTCAGCAAACCGAGTGTAGAGGTCGATTCTTTGACAGTCCAGGCCGTGAGCCAGGAGGATTTCCGCATCTAATCTAGGACTATCGGCCTTCTTGTCCTTGAAGAATTGGGTCGTCCAGTCCAATAGTCGTTGTATTGTCCAAGCTTCGTCGTTCACTTAAATCTCCGATAAATTCCTGCCATTGCCCAATCCGTTTAGGCACTTAACTTTTGAATCGTCTAAAAAGAACCATTACCAATCAATGTCGAATTTTCTGCGTCACCTAAGATCCAGTTAGGCTATGCAATTAGTGAAGCAATCTTCCCAGTGAAAGCTTCCC
>JBDNHU010000250.1:0-3122 GCA_041688615.1 Mariniblastus sp.
TACCCGTCTTAATCGGCTACCCGTCTTAATCGGCTACCCGTCTTAATCCCTGCATACGGGACCTTGGACTAGCAAATCGCTTCGACTGGTGTCATCTCTGACTACCCAACAAATGACTATTCAGCAGTCAAACCCAACTGCTTGATCAAGCCTTCTGCACCACTGGTCGAGCGGCGAAGCTTCATCGCAATGACGGCTTTTTCACTCTTGCTGGCTTTTTCGATTCTCTTCTTCCACTTGTCCAACTGTTCGCGACGCTTGCGACGGCGACGAATTTCACGCTGGCGTTCACTTCCGGCCATATTATCTTCTACCTTCTAAAAAATCTGTATTCCTTGATGGCCAGTCAACAGGCCAAGCACCTCAAATAGAAGGGCCGTTGACCGTTGGCAAGACGCCATGCCTCGTTACGTTCTTGAACTTGTTATGTTTTTAAACTTGTTATGTTTTTAAACTTGTTACGTTTTTAAACTTGTTACGTTAGTCTCGAAATGAACTGAGCGGGTTCGCACAGCACAATCCTGCATCCCTGATCGGGCCGAATCCTAGGCCAAATTGTACATCAGACTCAACATCTCACAACCGCGACTTTCCCGGGAAAGCACGAATTCCATCGGCGAACCGCCCAATCTGGGGCAAATGGCGGGCGAACACGACGGTCGGTCGGTCCCTAGCAGGCTTTGGGACTGCCACCCGCGAGACGATTGGGCCGCTCCCCCCAAACCGCACGCAGCCAAGCTTTCCCATTCCCATCCGCTTTCGCCTTCCCATCCGCTCTTAGATTTCTGCAAACGCAGTTCAAGAATATCTAACTTCGTACTTTTAGATCTTGGGGAGCGGGAAATTATCAGGAACGTCCAGTTCCATCATTAACATTCCCAAACCATGAGTCTTCCCCTGTGCGTCGGTTTTTAACGACTCGCTGCCTCCACCACCCAAAGAGTCATGCAGCAGAAAATTCAGGGCGAGTAAATTCGGAGCCTCAAAACGCTCGACTTCACCCAAACAAATCTCATGAAAGTGGCGTTTCACCCGCTGAACTGTCAATTCTTTGTCAATCAGCTGGTAGCAGGCCGCATCGTAGGCAACCACGCCAACGTTACTGCCATCCCCTTTATCACCACTTCGAGCATAAGCCAACCGACTCAATGGCACTCGCATTTTGATTCCACTCCCAATTTCAAAGCCCGCTACTTTCGTCTCTCCCGACCACCAAGGTGGCATTTTCACCTAGCCGAGTTCCCGCAACAACCCATCCCAAGAAACAAAAAAGCCTACCGGGCAAAAGACCAAAGTAGGCGATCGTGTCTCAGATTTCTAAATCAGTTCTGTCCAAGCATTTTTAAAAATCAAACCCATGCGTATTTTCAACCACTTGGTCACGCAGCCAACCTACTTTTAAAAATCATCTCGCCTCTTAGAAATTGTCACGTTGGGTGACGGCGTCCGCTTGATCAGCTGGATCATCCAAAGAACTGCCAATTTTAAAGGTCAAGACGGATTCACCACGCTTGATCTGTATCGTGCGACGATCAATCTTCAAGACAACCCATTTCTCATCGTCCAAGTCGAACGACTCTCCGACGGCAATTCGCAAGGTCTCGCCCTTGGGACGAATACTCAAGATCACCACCTGCTCACCCGTGCGATCTTGCAACAAACTAGTGATATACGTTTCGGGCGCGTACTTCAGTTTGGGAACCTCTCGCTTGGGCTCCTCTTTTTTTGGTTCGGCTACGGTCACAGTCAACAATTGTTCGTCTGACGATTCAGGCATTCCACTATCGAAAACGCGGATCTTGAATTTGTAGCGTCCCGCCTTTGTCATTTCTGGTGCAAACAGTCTTGCCGATCGACTGGTGGGTGACGTCTGTTCCAACTTTGCCTCTGGAAGACTTGATTCCAACATTTCAAAGGTCAATAGATCGTCAGCGTTTCCATCATCAGCCGACAGTCGAACTGATAATTCCTCCCCCACGAACATCGATTCGGACGAACGTGAAGACACCTTCGGGACTTGATTGGGAGGCCCAAACAGATTCCTCCGCACCACCCAAGATTCAAACTCTTCGCGACTTTTGCCCAGCTTTCCACGGGGATAGGAAGCAAGCGACTTTTCTTCAGGTGCCGACAGCAACACTGCTCCACTAATTGTTAGCTTTGCCTCCAAAACGCTTTCATCTTCCCGATCTGGTTTTTCCAAGCTAATGACGCAAGCATCGATCCGCTGCAACATGGCCCGATCGTAAAAATCGAAAAGGAAAGTCGTCAACTGCCGCAAGTCACCCTTTACTTGCATGTCATTGATTCGTACTTGCTGGAAAACCAATTCATTCACATTTTGGGTGCCACCAAAACCACCCACCGTCTCAATGGTCGCTTCATTCTGAACCATCTGAGTTCGACCAGGAGATACCTGAAGGCCAGCAGCTTCAGCCATGTTCCAAATAAACAAGCCATATTCCTGGTTATTGTCGATCACGCTGATTGGCAAACTGGCGGAGTTATAAACGTCCAGACGATCTGCCTCACGCTGAGCCTCTCGAGCCAAATCTTCCAATTCGACTTTCCGACTTAGCGACGACAGAATTTCCGCATTACGATCTTTTCGCATCGATTGGTACTTGGTCCAACCAAAATACAAAATAAAGATCGGGAGGATCGCTAGGATCGCAATCACCAAATTTCGTTCGCGTTGACTTAAGTTGTTCATATCGTTCTATTCTCAAAGCGAAAGCTTATCGCCAACGCATAACTATTAGCAATTCATTACAAAATACTGAACCAAATACTGAAGCTGAAACCAACTTTACTGATCGTCACTTTTGGGCTTCGAATCACCGTCGCTCGCAGGCGGTTTCTCCGCACCCACTTCCTCGGCTGTGCTATCTTTCGCCTCAGACTCTTGATCCACGACAGGTTCAACAGCGTCGCCTTCGTCACTGGTCCCTGCTGTCCCTGCTGTCCCTGCTGTCCCTGCTGTCCCTGTAGTCTCGACTGACTCGGTCGCCGCTTCAGTTGAATCAGCGTCGTCAAGATCGCTCGCAACAAATTCTTCGTCTTTAGCGTCAGAGGCAGCCGCTTCAGAGTCACCATCACCTGCTTGTACTTTATTCGCCCCA
>JBDNHU010000026.1:0-8973 GCA_041688615.1 Mariniblastus sp.
AAATAGGCTCGTTGCGTTTCAAAGGCTTCCCACGAGGCTTGGGAGATACGCCATTTGGGACGCTGGGAATCGGTCCGACGTGCGTCGATGGCATGAAGTTGCCCTGACGCAATCCAGCTTCGAATTGTATCGCCGTTGCACCCAATGGCTCGTGCAAGTTCGTTGGTCGTTAGATATTCGCGTTCGTCAAACATGTTCGATCCTTCATTGAAACGAAAAAAACCCGTCAGCCATTTGCTAACGGGTTTCATTGTTCAGAATCGCGATTTGATTAAAACGGAACAGAATGGAACATAATTTGTTCCATTTACGCGCCGCTCGGTCGTCCCGGTTTTCTGCGAGGCAACTCGACGCCCGTTTTTTTTGCGTATCGTTTTATCTCAATGGCTGTTCCTTTTTCCTGATCCTGATCGCGACCCAATTTGGCGTTGATCATAGGCCAAGTCATCGTCCCGCCTAGCGCTAGCTCTAACCCGTGTTTGCGTTCGGCATCTGGATCGTTGGCGGCAAGTCGGAATGTGTTTGCAAACGTAGTCAGCTTGTCCGGATCCCGTCGTTCAGCCACAGACAATGGGTCATCCTTTTGGTTTCGCTCATGAATTCGCGGCGTCATCCTTCGAGCGTCGTCGCCCTCGCCCTTGGTGTGTCGCAGCAGCGCCAGGACTTGGTTGCGGTTGAACAACTTGGTTTGCTGATCGTCTCGATGGTTGTCAACTTCGTTCTGGCTTGGGGCGTCGAAATTCACGCCGTATTGCGGGACAGTCTTGACGTGACCGGTTTTCATCAGCCAATTGAACATTCCACGGGTCCGCGTGATGTGCCCTCTAGTCGTGACTGGCGATGCTGCGCGCCCTTTGGACGTCACTTCGAACCGGTCCGCTAGTTCTTTGAAGTCGTCAGTCGATAGGCTGTCAGCCGCCCAATTGGGGCCGATGGTCGCCTTGATGGTCGCCTTGATGATTCGGCACGTCAATCGAACGTCTTGATACCAGTGAAGCGTTCGTTTGCCCTTCTGGACCTGTTCTTCGATGTGATCCAGATAGAAGTCGCAGGCGTCTTGGACTGACACCTGTTTGACACCTGCTTTGGCTCGTGGCTTGCGACCGGCGAGCAATTCGTCTTTTTGTTCCAGCCAAAGATCCAGGGCGGCATCCGGCCCATCTTTCCAACTGCCGAAGTAATGGAGCTTGCCCCGAACTTTCTTAGCCCAGCGTTTGGTCGCGTAAGGGAACAAGGGGAAGGCAAGGTGCGGCTTCGCCGGTTTATTTGGCTTAGATTTGGGTTTGCGTAGCTTCGCGGAATCTGTAGAATGTGCCACTTCGGTACCTCGCAGTTCAAATGGTTGGGCACCGTCAGGCACCGGCGACCACTAATCGCACGGTGTCATTTTGCTTGATCACGATACATTCCGTTGATCACGATACATTCCGTTGGTCAGGTGTCAAAGCGGGTGTCATGGATTTAGACCTGTGGCAACAATACCCGATTAAAAGCGTGGATGGATGGCTGAGTCTGGTTTAAGGCACCGGTTTTGAAAACCGGCGTGTGGGTAACTGCACCGGGGGTTCAAATCCCTCTCCATCCGCTAACTTTATCGAAGAAATTCTGACCCAGATCGCTCATTTTAACCCAGGCCGCGCATTCAGCGTCTTGCCCCACAGCGTCTTGCCCCACAGCGTCTTGCCCCACAGCGTCTTGCCCCACAGCGTCTTGCCCCACAGCGTCTTGCCCCACAGTGTCTTGCGTCTTGCACACAGCGTCTTGGTTATTGGGGTTTGGGTTCTAGTAGGTTCTTTGGTCCGCATTCTGTGTGGAATTTTTCGCACCGAAATTCTTGCTTCGACGTTCTTTTAAGCCGTCTTCTTCTAAACAGCGTTCTTCAAAGCGGGTTTGCTTCAGATGGGTGGTTGGGCCATGCGCACCACGGAAACCTCCAGGCGTAGCAGTTCTACTGGATCGCCAAACTGCGTAAAGATCGCGACATCAGCGGCATCACGGCCGTACGCGATCGCGATTCGGCCGCCATTTAGATTGTCCTGGGTCGGATCAAAAGTGTACCAGCGGCCTCCGACGTAGGCTTCAAACCAGGCGTGTAAATCCATCGGCTGTAAGCCTTCAAGGTAACCCACTACCAATCTGGCCGGAATCGAGAGGGCTCGGCAGCACGCAATTCCCAGATGTGCCATGTCGCGACAAACCGCCTGTGATTGCTGGTTGACTTCGCAAGCGCTTACAATTTGCTGCCCAGAACCTGGCGCGTATTGGATTGTCTTGCGGATGTAGTCTACGATCGCCAGGCACTGGTCGTAGCCCAAGGTGCAATTGGCGACAATCGCGGCCGCTAATTGACCGAAGCGATCGGATTCGCAATATCGACTGGGTAGCAGGAACGGAAGCGTTTGGTCGGGCAGCAGTTGAACCGGAACAAAGGGTGCACCTGGGCAAGTATCGCTGGCTTCTGATGATTGGATGTCCGAAGTGGTGCGGACGCAAAAATGACCTGCAGGCGCCACCAAGCGTTGGCAAAGATTGCCAAACGTGTCCGTGAATTCCACGGCGGGAACGCTGGGCGTTAGGACGTATTGTTCGCGTCCGACCCACTGCTGCAAACCGCTTCGAGGTCGAAGCATGAAGATAAACGGCGTTGCGGTCGGGATGTTAAATTCAAGCAGGCAAGTGGTATGTATCCACATAAAGAGCCGATACGATAAAGAGCAAAGGTTGCATATTGATTTTGTGACCCACTGGCTCTTGATTGTATCGAGTTCTGGTAATTTGGGCGCCAACCCAACAGCAAAACGGTAACGATTGGCAGGCTGAATCGAAGTCTGAAATTAGTTTTTACGGATTAACGGTTGTTTGGACTTCTTCGTTTGACGAATTGTTCGGCCTCGGACCTGTCGATCGATCCGTCTTCATTGGTGTCGATTCTTGTGAAAAGTCTGGCCATGGATGACGGCATTTCAGCGCTTGAAATTTTGCCATCTTGATTCTTGTCGTTGCGAAAAAGTCGTTCGGTGGTCAAGCCTTGCATGCGACCACCCGGACGGGGAGAACCGTTGGTTTCTGGGCGGTTAGCACGTTGAGCAGGGCCTCTTGGGCTACCACTTCGTTTTGCGTTTCCACCGTCCCGATCGGTTTCCAAGGTCACGATATATCGTTGCCTGACGGGCTTGCACCAGCCTTCTTCATCGTTACAGGCAAAGTAATTCACTTGGACTTGGAATGTTCCCGCGGACAAGTTTTTGGCATCCAAAATGAACTCGCGCGGATCGACATCGGATTCTACTTTGACTTTTGGGCCTTCGCCTTGGGCGGGAGAAATTTCGCCTTCCTCCAGTCTGGTTATTTCGTAAGTCACAGGGGCGGCAAGATTGTTCCAGTGAACATCGAAGATGGGATCAAGGTGAAACCCTAAGTAGACTTTCCCGGCTTTACCTCTAAGTACAGCGGGTTCTGCTTCGATCCGCAGTTTTACGTAGTACGGTTGATCGCTTTGCTGCGGCTGCACCTTCAGCGGGCGCATGCCTGATGGGATTGTCGGCCGCTGGACCACACCGGATTTGGCAGGTCTGATCGACGTGTCAATCTTCAGATTCAAATCAGATGGCCGCGTTACTGTTTTGGAAGGACCGACCCATTTTGCTAAATCTGCCCGTAGGGATTCTGGATTACTCCAGTCCCGCATGGCGACGATCTTGCCCTTGGGATCCAGGACGAATTCCGAATTGGGGCGATCACCCAACGCGTGCTTTAGGTCGTTTTCCATACTGTCACAAAGCCAAGGGATGGTGTTCCCTAGTTCGTTGTAGGCGGTTTTTATGTGTGCCAGACGCTCGTCTAGCGTGAAGGGCGCGACATAAGATTGGGTTCCACCTTCGGGGTGAGCCAACGATTTGTAGATGAAGTAGAATTTGACGCCTTTTGTTGCGTAATCATTTTTTACCGCCTCCAGACCGGGGACGTTTCGAATGAAAGGCGGTCAGGTAAGGCAGCCAAAAACAAGGACGGTGTAGTTGCCCTGGAGCGTTAAGGTGCTGATCGGATGCCCCTTGTCGTCGAAGATATCGACCGCTGGAAGTTGACCGCCTACCTTTAGCCCGGCTCGCTGGAGTGTGGACGATCCTTCTTTGCTGCCGGGCCCTGCGCGACCCGTGTCATCTTGGCTATCGATACCGGGTCGATTCATTCGGGAGCGGTTGGGATCCCGCGCCGCCCGTTGCTCCTGTTGTTCCCGTTGCTCCTGTTGTTCCTGTTGTTCCTGTTGTTCCTGTTGTGCCTGTTGTGCCTGTTGTGCCACAGTGCTGCTAAGCTGGGTGCAGGTCACTGTTATGATTAGACAGGCAGTGATTCGACAGGCAGTGAATAGTTTTGTTGGACTTACCATTGTTGGCTCGCAGTACAGTGAAAACATAGCGACGGTGCTCTGTTACTACACGCAATGCCCATACCCAATCGGACACGAATTCACGAAAATCGTCGGTTTTTTACAGAGGTCTGATCGAGGTGGCACCGATCGAGCTGCGTTCTACAGGAATGTCCCAGTGGAAATGTCCCAGTGGAAATGGGGCTGCGGGACGACCCGGTTGGTCTAATTTGCGGATTTCGGCTCAGTTTTTTGGCGGTTTTCTTCGAATTTGGCCACATCGATCGCGGCCTTGGTCTGTCGGCCGATTCCGTTTAAGAACCCGAGATCTTTGTGCCATTCTAGAAATCGTTGCGGCCACGATCCGAAAGGAATTCCATTGCGTTTGCTCAGCGAACCGCCATGGCCGCCGTGGCCGTAGATGTGCATTTCCAGATTGGGGACGCCTAGTTTTAGCATGGGGTTGAAATAGTCAGCGGCCCAGATTGCGTGGACTCGATCATCCGATCCCGCACAGACCAAGAAACTTGGCGGCACATTGTCGGGGATTTTGGTAGCAGGGTCGCCAGTGAAGGGTGTTGGGCCTGGATAGACAAGGCCCACAAAATCAGGGCGAGCCGAGACGTCTGCCAAAGGATCTCCCGCTTGCTTTTGTTTCTGCATGAAGTCGTCAAACCCAAGAGCCGTCGGGGCGGCAAGTTCGGCGCCGGCGGAAAACCCTACAAAGCCAATCTTGTGGGGATCAAGGTTCCATTGCTCCGCATGGGAACGCACCAGTCGAATCGCGTGGAAAGCATCATTGACGGCATCGACGGTTGGTTCGTAGCCGTCGACCCGCAGTCGATTCCGCAAAACAATGGTCGCGATCCCTTGTTCGGCAAAAAACGGAATCGTGTCATAACCTTCGGGGCCAACCCAAAGAATCTTGTGACCCCCACCGGGCGCAACAATGATTGCCGATCCATTGGCTGTGGGGTTGTTGGCTAAATGTACTTCAATTGTCGGGTAGTGGATGTTTAATGTGTTCAGCAAACGATCTGCATTTTCATGAGTCGTGTTGTACTTTTCAGCTTCGTGAATTCGGTCTTTCCGCAGCAAGGGTGAATCGGGCGGGTAAAGCGGCAGGACGATACCGCCCTTGACTGCTGCTGCAGGAATGAACGGCCCGTCCCTGGCGGTGCGTGGCTGTGCCAGGTCTTGGGCCAGGTCTTGGGCCAGGTCTTGGGCCAGGTCTTGGGCCAGGTCTTGGGCCAGGTCTTGGGCCAGGCACGTTGGTGGTAGGTTCCAGCGAAAGCCAGCCAGCAGCGTTAAAGCGATCAAGCCAGAGACGACGGAAGTTGGAAGACGCATGATCATGTGAACCTCTTGGGTTATCGATTGAGCTTAGTTTCGGATTCGCCTAAGTCTGGGACGATTTCAGAAATCTGTTGGAAGCATGGGCAGTGGTTGCCTGGCTAAACGGGCGAATAAACCACTGGCTTGGTCGCCTATTTTAACAGGGTGGAAGATCATCGTGTGCAAGTTGGCTGTGGTTTAAGGTGCCGTCCTTGGTTCAGTTGGGTGAATCGTTTGGGCAAGTAGAGACATTCTTACAGGCCAGGTTTCCGGCCTAGTGGAAAAGCCTAGTGGAAAAGCCTGCGTGCGAAGCAAGCCAGTTCGGTAGTCTCAAGCGGTCGGGTCGTCACCTTGGAAAATCTTGACCGAATGGGTCAACAATAAGTTGGGAAGGCGTTGAAGATTTGACACCAGGCGAAGGCCTTGAAGCCTATGGTTGAGTCGGTCGACAAGTTGAAACTAGGCTTGCCGATTGTGGCCAAATTTTGCGGATCTGACAGGCTTCGATGCTCAAGCCCCTGTCCACAACTAGTCCATTCACCCAGTCGTTGCCACCTAATGTTGGGCGGGCACCGATAGGGCCCAAAAATGCAAACGACCTGCCAAATCTTGGATTCGCACCAGAACGTTGGTCTGATCTAGTGCAGTTGCAGAAGAATCGGCCGCAATGGCTCACGGCCTTGGCCGTTCAAGGGCAGTTGCCGCGTCTGGACGTCCCGGCAGATGGAAAATTGATCAGATGAAGTGCAATTAGCGGCCTGTCGCTTTGGTCGGATGATGAAGCACCTGCCAAAGGAAGCAAAGCAGGCTTTGTATCGGCTGGAATTGGCTAGTGTTTGTACAGGAACTGCGGAAGCCGATCCACAAAAATTCAGAGCATCCGTTAAGTCAACGCAGTTTAAAAAAAGAGGGGTCGGCTTTTTTCGCACCCACAAGGTTTGGTGTCTTTGTGTACCGTTGGCCGCAACTGCTAATAGTGGGTTAGCGGCGGTCCTTGGCTGTTGGTCAACGCTGGGCAAAGTGACGACGCGTGGAATGGGCGTCTGTTTGGGTGCAAGTCGAATAAATGAGAGACTTCACCTACTGTAAAATCAAATTCAGGAAAAAGACAGGAAATTTTCTGGCGAGCGGTGACTTGAACGGACAACAGGCGGTGTTAGAATCCCCCCTAAGGGGTATAGTTGGCCGTTAGACTCAATGGGCCGTTTAGTGCCCTTAAGTGGTCTATTTAACCATTGACGATGGATACTTTGCCTATAATACTCTTTAGTAGCCGCGTCTCCTGACTGAGTTTGTCCCTTGATTTCACCACACTGGTGGGGGGCGGACTCATCCCGACCTTTTGGAGATGCTTTCGTGTCTGTACTTCGCTCAAATTCTCGTAGGGGCTTTACGTTAGTCGAACTTTTGGTGGTCATTGCGATCATTGCGATTTTGATTGGTTTGCTATTACCGGCCGTTCAGATGGCTCGTGAGGCGGCTCGTCGGACGCAGTGCCAGAACAATTTGAAACAAATTGGATTGGCTCATCACAATTATCACGATACTTACCAGAAGTTCCCCGTTAACTTTGGAACGGGTTACAACTTTTCCACGCAAGCGATTTCCTTGTATGGACAGTATTCGGACAAGGTTTTGACCCTGACGTTTATTGAACGCAATGATCTGTATGATCGCACGTTATGGAATCGCAATCCTTGGGACCCAACTGGATTGACCAACGATGGATTCAACACGCACCAGCAGACCGTGATTCCATCGTACGTTTGCCCATCGGCGCCTTATGTATCAAAGTTTGGCCCGGATGGTCGGCACACCTATGCGATTTGTAACGGATCGCATCCTTCGACGGCGCCCAAGGCGGACCCTTCGTTGGCGTATCCTGGTCGTGGTGATGGTTATGCAGCGTTTCAAAGTTTTGGCCCGTTGAATGATTGGCGGATCGACTTTACTCGCACCTTTGGAACCTTGGCCGACGGTTCTAGCAACACGATGGCGTATTCAGAATTTTCTCCAGATCAAGGCGGTCCATCGCCTTTTGAAGAAGAAAAAGTGGGTTCGCACATTCGCGATTGGGTAGCGTGCGATATGTCCAGCCAATTCGCTGTCGACGAATGTCGTTTGGCATGTATCAACCAGACTAACTTTGTCGCAGCAGAGTTCCAAGGCAAGCGTGGCGCCGCGTGGGCGCCAGCGTCGATAGTGTATGGTGCCAGTTTCCAAACCACGATGTTGCCTAACGACCCTGCTTGTTACAACATTACCGGTGCAGAAGATTTGTACGGCGAATCTTTGTTCTCGGCCAGTAGCGGACACACTTCGTTGGTCAATGTGTTGCGATGCGACGGATCGGTTGAATCGGTGCCTAACACGATTTCGCCTGAAGTTTGGCGAGCACTGGGCACCGTTGCCGGCGCCGAACTGACGCTGTCGATGGCTCAATAACTAGCTTCAGTGATAGGACGCTTCCGCTAGGTTTTTATAAGTTAATTGGAAGGATTTGATATTGGTCAAGTGATAAAAGTAGATAACTAAGACTGAGACAAGTTGAAGCCCGCAGGAAGTGAGACGCCTGCGGGCTTTTTGTGTTTATCCAGTCAAGCTTGCCAAGATGTGATCCTCACAACGGCTGCTGTTTAGCCGGCCGATTTTATCACAACTTAGGTTTCCAGTTCGCACGCAATTGGTGAAGAGAGTGCAATTGGTGAAGAGGGTGCGAGGGTTACTTCATGCCTTTGGTGTTGGTCTTGATTTTGCAAAGGTACATATCGGCGGTCATGAATAGCCAAGAACCGTCGGGTCCACCAAAAGTGCAATTGGCGGTGGCTTGTCCGGTTAGAATTTTGCCCAACACTTTGCCTGCGGGGGAAATGACCCAAACACCACCCGGTCCGGTCGCCCAAACATTGCCTTCTTGGTCCACCGTCATTCCATCAGGCGATCCAGGCAGTTTACCGTAGAATTTTGAAGTATCGGCAAGCAGTTTTCCGGGACCGATGTTGCCATTTTCAAGGACAGGAAAGCTTTTCAAGATCGGTGCTTTGGAATCGCTTTGGGCGACGTAAAGAGTTTTGTAATCGGGTGAGAATCCGATTCCATTGGGTCGGTCGAATTCTTTGGTTAGTAACTGAACTTCTTTTCCATCCCAACGATAAACGCCACAGTAATCAATTTCGCGGTTAGGATCGTCGGGACCAGCGGCAAGACCGTAAGGCGGGTCAGTAAAGTACAAGTCTCCATTCTTGTGGAAAATTAAATCATTCGGGCTGTTA
>JBDNHU010000251.1:0-5084 GCA_041688615.1 Mariniblastus sp.
CAAGCGGCTACCGAAAAGCACCACGGCCAGAATCATGAACATCATCATCTCTTGATAGCCAATTCCCGGTAGCACCTGATAAAAACCCTTTTCTAACGAGCGTAATTTGAAGAATCCAACAACGGATTATTGATCAAGAAGGAAGTGCAAGGTCACCCTAACGCCGGAAACCTATAGATTGAACACGAATTTCGGCCGACTTGCCGCAGCCATTCTTAAGGGTGAAATCTTTCTCATCCGAATATCTTTGCAAATTTGCTGAGCGTTCCCCAGCACACGTTTTTATCGCAATCAATCCAGAGCCTGGAACGCTGCCAGGGTTTCCCCTTCTACCGGTTGCGACCCAACGAACGTCAGCACATTAAAGCCCCGCCCGTCGAACGCTAATTAGCTTTGGGGTCCGACTTTAGGAGTCGGCAAAGCAATTGTTGCCCTACAATTCAAGCACAACCTGCTAACGAAAAACTCACACACTGCTTTTGAATTCCTAAAGGCTTTGCCGTTCGGTTGCGACGCCAACAAAAATGATCAATAACGGATGTATGGAAATTCAACTATACGGTAACCGCAGGATTGGGTTGCGCCTTTTGGGGTCAAATTGCCATTGGCTCCAAGACCAAATCTTGCCAACTTCACGCGATTGAAATCAACTTTAGTGCGCGAAAAAGACGGCGGTCCCTCAGATCTAATTCAAGCGACCAAGGACCTTAGTCCTTCGAATCGTCGTCCAGGTTGTTCGCGTCTTTCATGCCTCGCTTAAATTCGTTCAGACTGCGGCCCATATCGCGCATCAACGTCGGCAAGCGAGCACTGCCGAAAAGCAATACCGCTATCAAAGCGAAAATCAACATCTGTTGCCAGCCGATACCCATCATAAACACTCCCTAGACAACCGATCCCGCAGGATCTAGCGAACCTAATAATTGCGACCCATTTAAAGAACGTCGCAAGTGGAAAGCACATCAACACAAATCCCGGCCAACACAACAACTTTCTAAAGCTTACTAAGGAATTTCGGGTTCACCGAATTTCCAGCCGACCGTCCAAGTTCCAGTCGAAAGCTGAGGTTCCATAATCGCGTGATCGCTTTGCCAACTTCTTTCATTTCCACAGTCTATTGTCGTTAAACAAACCGTCTGAAGGTGGGACCCAGCCGAGAAAGACGCCGACTAGGCTACTCTCCATTCTAGAGAACCCCGCAAAAGTGTCAAACCAGCAACCCCGGGCGACACCGCACTTAACTGACATTTTCGACCCAAAGGGTCCTGTTTTTCCGAATAATACGTCCATTGCCAACCGTGAAAACAGGCTCTTCTTGTCGGGCAATCACAAATCACAACTGCGTCGCCGTAGTTTTGTAACGGTTTAACCTAGTCCTTCGACTTCCCAGCCAGCTCGATAGGGTCTTCGAATAAAAGGTTCTGCCGAGTCGTTTCCACGGGCAATCATCAATTTATTGTCCCAAATCACATCCGACTTGCTGCGAAAGGCAACGTTTCCAAGCAAGACCGCTTCGGTTAACGGTCCCGAATACTCAAATGGGCAACTGGTCTTGCCGTTGCCCACGATCGCACTTGTCCACTGGGTATAGTGATTACCTTCTTCATGGTCGGGCATCTGATAATCGGCAAAATCACCAGCCGGAAAAAGTTGCGGCGGTTCTGGGAAGCCGACAAACAGATTGCCTTTCTCGCCAATGAAAAGAACGCCGTTTTGGGATCCTGGCCAATCCGCGGGCGCTTTGGCTAAACTTGGATCCGGCTGACGTCCCGCTTCGTACCATACCAACTTCAAGGAATCGCTAGTACGCTTTGTCCCGGGGAACAAATAATTGACAACGCACCAAGTTGGGCCGCTGTCGGGATTGGGTTCAGGGCCTTGGGCAGTAACTTTCAGCGGCGCGTCCAATTCCAACGCGGTGAAGACCGGGTCCAGAAGGTGACAGCCCATATCGCCACCCGCACCTGTCCCAAAATCCCACCAGCCGCGCCAATGGAATGAATGATACAGACCCGATTTGAAAGGACGTTCAGGCGCCACGCCTAACCAAGCATCCCAGTCGACGGAGTCGGGTACGGGATCGCTGGAATCAGGACGCTGCAGGCCTTGTTTCCAGAAATCTCCTGGGCGGTCGGTCCACGCATGAACTTCGCTTACCTTTCCAATCACACCATCGTGGATGATCTGAACCGCATTCTTGATTCTGGCGGCAGAGTGATGCTGGGTGCCCATTTGAGTGACCACTCCACGGGTCTTCGCAGCATGCGTAACCTGACGGGCTTCATGTATACTGTGTGTCAACGGCTTTTGGGTGTAAACATGCTTCCCTAAATTGATGGCTGACATCGTGATCGGAGCATGCATGTGATCGGGCGTCGATATCGTCATGGCGTCGATGTCTCCCTGTTCCAGCATTTTTCGCCAATCACGATACTGCTTGGCTTTGGGAAATTGCTGGGCTGCTTTGGCTAAGTTGCCTGCATCCACATCGCATATGGCGACGATATTATGACCGACCGACGTTTCCATCATGTCCGACCATCCTTTTCCACCGACGCCACAGCAGGCAATTCCCACCTGTTCCATAGCAGAAGCGTAGCGGCTTTGGGACCCATTACAAACATTCGCACCAAAAAATGATGCGCCAACGGCGGTTGCGGTCATCGATTGAAGAAAGGATCGACGATCTGCTTGCTTTTTCATTCGGATGCTTTCAATGATTACAAATTAATGATGGGAAGCCTGTCAAGAATCTATGGGAACCCCACTGATGTGCTGACTCAACCTCCCAGTTCCCCGAGCGATCCATTGTCGCTGATCCCCAACCGTATTTCAATCAGTATCTATGGGCGATCGACCAAATAGATGGTCATCCAACCGAGTTTCCGTATCCGTCGGCGGACAAAAAAACCGACCCCGAAAGGTCGGCCAATTCCGCTCTATGCGGATATCAAACGATTTTAAGTCGCGTTTTAGACTTAAAACATGCCAAGTTCATCACGCGCATCGTCAGTCATTCGATCAGGAGTCCATGGCGGGTCCATCACAACCTTAACGTCGACCTCTTTGACGCCTTCAACCGATTCCGCGTTCTCCCGCGTACCGGCAACCAGTTCAGGTCCAGCAGGACACATCGGACTGGTCAACGTCATTTCGATATACACTTGGCAAGCGTCGGGTTGATCTTCGATGGGTTTGACATCCACCAAGTAAATTAGTCCCAAATCCACGATATTCACGTGCAGTTCAGGGTCAATTACGTTCTTCAACACTTCCCGAATTTGATCTTCAGTTACAGCCATCAATCGTACTTCTAAGTTAATTGTTCGCGAAATTCAAACCGCAAATCGTCTATCCGATTTGCGGAACCTATTTAGTCGTCACCGCAATCCAACTTCCAATCAGTTGCACAGCGGTTTTCGCCTTACGGCGAAGAAATGTCCACGGGTCGACCAACCCCAGTTGGCTTAGTCAAACTTGCGAACCCGGCCAGCAATCTAAATTCCTTAAGTCCAACACTGGAAATTAAAAGCAACCAAACGCGATTACCACGAAAGTCGGCAGCCGCAGCCACCCGATCCGCAACGGCCGATTTTCTCGCCTCCCGAAGCCGAACCCATCGCAAGACCATCAGCGCTGATTCCACCGTCAGCAATTCCGTCTTTGCCAATCGCCTTGGGGCCCAACTCTACAATCGAATCTGCTGCTCCGCAGGCGTTCTTCAACACTGATTTCTGTCCCAGTGATTTCAGATCGGCAGGGCCCGTTTTCTCTGACGCTTCAAATTCGCAACAGCCATGGTCGGAAACCTCGCATGAAACGTTTTCCAGAGGGACACCGATCAACCGCTGAAACAAAATCTGTTCCATGCTGCAAACGTAACGATCGTCGCCTCGAAGCCCAGGGTAAGGGCAACCCAAAACCTTCAAACGGGGTGTCGGACCCTGTTCGTCGATCGCAAACGGTATTCCACGACGATTAAATAGTTCGGCAACCGAACGCATCCGTTGAACTGGGTCATTGCCGCGAATTTCAACACAATAGCGCGCCACCAAACGTTCAATGACGCCCTGAATTAAACGCTGTCGAAGTCCAACATCTGCAATCCCAGTGATCTCCTGCCAAAGTGCGACCGCCAAGTCATCTAAATTGGCGCCGCTTTCCCGATCACCCGATTCCGTCAATCGATAGGCGTATTTGGGTCTGCCACGACCTTCGCGAACCGAAAAACGTTCCACAAAACCTTTGTTCATCAAACGGGTCAATCGCTGGCGAACGGCGGTGTCGGTAACCCCCAACTTGCCAGTCAAGTCAATGACCCCCATCGATTCCCTGGTACGCATGTGATCAAGGATCGCTTGATCAGATACCTGAATCTGATCGGCCACCGAACTTGTGGTAGATTCAGATTTTGATCCAAAAACGGAGTGTTTTCCAGGAATCAAATTGGCGGCTTGATGACTCATCGAACAAAAATACCGTAGAAAACAGGATTGTAACCGCAGTACGATCAAGTCCTGCATTGAATTAAATTATTTAACGAAGTGAATTATGCGAATATTCACTGGGTATGCAAGAGCCTTAGTTGAAAATAGAAAATTCAGCCTAGGGGTTGGTGACAGCTAAGAATTAGATTTGTGCCGTGCCCAAAGTCGTCAAGACTTTCGGCGAATCATGCTGCGGATCGAAACTCTTGGCGAGTATCGCTACCCTAACAGCTAAGGTGTCGCAGACCACTAGATTCACCGGAATTAACTGTGCTGTTCGGTGGTTGGAAGGCGATCCACTTGAGTCGATCGACCGCAGGTGTTGCGAGCATTTGTTGGTCTTCGACTTGATCTGCTTCCACTTTTTGGCTGACTTAATAAGTTGTCCAAACCATTTTACTGGCTGGCGCAGCCGCGATCTTTTAGGCTTTCAAGACGCCCATGCCGTTTTAGTCAGCACCCACTACGTCTGGAAAACCCGCGGCCCAAAAACAGTTAGCAGGTTACCGGCGGCTTCACGACCGGTCGAACATCAGTGCGTCAATGCTGGGGACGTCAATGCTGGGGACGTCAATGCTGGGGACGTCAATGCTGGGG
>JBDNHU010000252.1:0-6046 GCA_041688615.1 Mariniblastus sp.
TGGCGTGACCGATTCGAATTGATGGCAGTCAAGCAAAAGTGGTAAGCGCTGTTGTGATCGTTTGAAAGTCACAAGCGATGCTGTGGTACAATCGTTATCAATAACCCCGGCAATGATTTTAGTTGAAACCTGATTCAAGCATTCCTAAGCGATTTTTGTTGAACCATGTCTGATGATTCTTTAGACAATTTGCAGGACTCCGAACCTCGCGATTCGCGATTGGAATCGTTCCTGCGTGGAGCTGGCGGGATTCTGGCAGCGGACAAGCAGTGGTCGCCAGAAACCAGAGTCAAACTTCGGGCATTGGCCGATCGATTGAAGTTGCCCGCGGACGTTTTTCAGAAGGCCCTGGACGAACTTTCTAATCCGACGCGCGCGGTGCCGCAGAGCCGTTGGGAAGTTGCGTACATCAAGTACCTGGAATTGCAATTTCAAAAATTGCCCGGCAGGATCTTATCATTGCCACAGGAGCGTAAGGCATTAAATTATGGTCAGCGCAAGTTTCAACTGAGCATTGAAAATTGTGAACATTGGTTGTCCCAAACTGCGCAGCGGATGGAAATCGCCCGGATATCGGATTCCGATGCGATTGCTCATGCACAGGCGGAAGTGAGTCGTTTGACTTCAGGGCAATTTAAATTCGACGATTCCCTGGAAGAAGAAGTCGTTACCGCCGTTCGGAGATGGGGTATTGAGCCCAAACAAGCGCGGCGGTTGTTAGAATCGCAACTAGCTGCCAACCGGTCTAAGCTTCGCAAGAAGAAGTTGCGTCTATTAACAACCCAAGTTGGCTCAGTTGCACTAGGAGTATTCTTGATTGTGGTCATGTTCGTATTGGCGCGAGTTTTGTTGCCGCAGTTAGACTCTGCCCAAGACAAAGCCGCAGGTGTTCCGAACGCCGCACCGAAAACGGAAGTGCCGCCAAAGACAATCGTTGGTGTGCCTGTTTTTCCGCAGTGGTGGACCGAGGCCGCAAGAGGGTTGATTCTAGATCAAATGCAGGCTCCGGAAATGGCGGTGATCGTCTTAAAATTGGGGGCCGATGACGCAAAGGTTAGAACCGTTGGGTACTCGGATCTGGTAGAAAATGCGGTAAAAGTTGATGCAAACAATTTTCTGTCCGCACCAGAATCCTCGCGTTGGATGCGCCAACCATTGATGCAGCAGGCGATTGTGGATTGGTTTGTGAATGAACCTAGCCCCCAGGCTTCTTACGACCTGGTAAAACTGTTGAAGATACAACGCAGCCAGTTAAGCGACGTGCAGCAAACGGATTCGATCCAAAGTATGCTTTTTCGATTCATAGAACTTACTTCTGTGAATACCATTTTGACTCGAATGGAAGTTGAGGCAATCGCGAGGCCGGAAAATTCAGGCCTGAGGACGGCGATTGAAAGCCAGTTGCCGGATATTGCAGTTGGTTCAGCGGATATCAAGGACGTATCCGCTTGGTTGAAATCAAGCCAGCGGTCGATGGTTATTGGTAGCAGTAATGTGTTATGCAGAAGATTGAAAGGTCGTTGGTTGGCGGCAAGAGGGACATCTTTTTCCGCGAAGGAAATCGATCAAATTGAACGTGAATGTAAATTGGTGTTGGCCAGTTTGCGAACGGTTTCTGAGGAAGCGATACGTACGCGAATTTCATTGGAGTTTCTGGCTTCGGTTGCTGGGCTGGACATCCGCTTGGGGAATGCCTTTCTTCCAGAAATGTCGCAGTTGGTGATCGATGCTGCGCCCAGTGACTTAGGGACCGTGACGGAATTGTGCTACTGGTTTGGTGAAAGTTCTGCGTTGGGTACTCCATTGTTTTCGTTATTGCGTGGGCGTGCACCTAGCGGACAGTTTTCCCCGTCAGGCGTTTCACTGGTAGACTTCTTGGCGTTGCAACGTCTATTGGAGACAGCAGCAGATGCTAATGTTGTTGGAGCCCACCTTCGACTGGCATTTTTGCGGCAGGAAGTGGACGACGCTAACGCTTTGCTGGGATCAGGATCTGCTTGGACTAGGAAGGACTGGGCAAAGCTTCTTGGAGCCGTTAGTTTGTCAATTGCATTGCTGGACAGCCGACTAGACTATCGAAAGTTTGACCAATTGGTCTTGGAGCGACAGAATGATTTTCGCGCAGATACCCGAGAAGGTGACGGCCTGCCCGTTGAGATTGGTTTGCAGCAACGATTGGTGCCGACGGATCAATGGGTTCAAGAAACGCTTCAAAGTCTTGCTCAAGTGAAAGACGATGTTCGCCAGTACGAGGTTGTTGTCAATCGCGTTGCCAACCTGCATCAGGAAGGTTTGTTTTTAAGTCAACGACAGTGGGCGTCTTTCGTTGCGGTTCTCGGCGAAGACTTGTCGGCGGACAAACAGGTAAGTTGGCAATTAGTTTTTCCGACCTTGATCAACCAAGTAGATTTTGTCTTGGCGCTTGCCGATTATGTGCAGGTTGCGGATGATTCGAAGGTGAAACGATTGTCCCAGTTGGCGATTGAAACTAGAAAGTCTACTCAAGCAAACCGTGGAATAGATTTCCAGCTGGATTCAGAATCGCTTAAAATTCGTGCCCTTGATCAATTGCAAACCTTAGCTTTGCGGCAGACCAACGAAAATCGTAACGTGACGTCGGCGCTTAATTTATCGCCTGCAATGGGCGTTGAAGTTCGTCGTTGTTTTGGCCAAGCGATTGTTGATCGCATGAAAATTTATTCGTCAAGCGATGACTTGTTGCCAAGTGGTGCTGAAGACATCGACGACTTGATGGTTGATTTGATTCGGCGAATGGATGACCAGTCGGTTAGAGCGTTTAATTTTCCATTGGATTCAAATCTATTTCGCAGTGAATTGACGAATGTCTTGCTATTGCACGCCCAGTGGTCGCAGAAGGTTGCCAAACGCTACGGAGTTGCCTTAGTCGCTGATCTTGACTCGTCTAATAGCGAAATTGCCGCGGATGAAGCTTCGTTGAGACGACTCAAAGTCGCTGAATTTGCACTCTTGCAAACGTTAGACGCAGCACTGGCCCAAGGCGAATCGGTGGTGCGGGTGCAGGCGCTTGGAGTTCAGGCAATCGCAGATGACACGCTGAAAGATGGAGCGCTGAAAGATGACACGCTGAAAGATGGAGCGTTGGGAAATGAACATTAAGAGTGGTGGAATGATTCCAATTGAATATCTTGGGCCTTTTGGTAGTTGCGTTCGCGCTCAGTCAATGGTGTCCAGTGGTTCTTTGTTCGATTGGTATGCCAGTAAAGTGTTATCCTGCTGCGCTAGCTGGCTGTGGTTTACCATTGTTTTTGGGCCAGCTGTTTTGTTGCTCTCCAGCACATTGGTTCAAGGTGATATGCTTTTGCTAAGTCGACCTGGTCGTCAAGTTTCAGGAATACTGGTCCAGCAGTACGATGATCGAATCGTTTTTGATGTGCGTGATCGCGAAAACAAAGTAAGTCGCCAAGAGTTTTTGCCTGCAGATATTCGCAAACTGATTCGTACAATTGATCAGTCAATCTTAGGCGATATTGAAAATCGTTCCGCAGAAGATCTATTTACGTTCGCCGAGAATCTTGTTTCATTATCGGCCGATCACGAGGCATATTTTCAGTCTCAAAGAGTCTTAGACTTGCTGCTAAAACGGTCAAATCTGGCTGTGGAATTCACAGAAGCGGTCGAACGGTTGAAGTTGGTTTCACTTCGACCTGGTCTGGAACGAAGTCGCTTGCTAAGTCAGTGGATCGTTGCAGGAAAATCGTTGCCTAATGCCCAATTGATTGGAGATTCCGCCGCTTGGGCTACGGGGCTGATTTCAGATAGTAAACGGAAACAATTGCTGGGTGTCTTGAGGTCTTCTCGTGCGATGGAAAACCAGGGCCAATATGTGCAAAAGGCATTGGTATCGCTGCGTGCAACAGCAACCCAAGATGATTCATTGGTTGAATTGTGTGACCAAGTTGATCAATGGTGCGAAACCGATTCCGTTGAAACGCGTGTCAGACTGTTGCGATTAGAAATTTTGTCGGGTCGGTCAAGCGACTTTGGTAGTTTGCCAGATGTTCGTCTGCCCGTTGATCGGATGTGGCCCAATCGTTAGAACGAACGTCTGACCTTCTGCCCCAGTGCCGTGCTTGCCGTGTACCGTGCTTGCCGTGTACCGTGCTTGCCGTGTACCGTGCTTGCCGTGTACCGTGCTTGCCGTTTCGTGGCGTTGCTGGTTTTGGATTTTATGTGCTGGTAGGTTGCACGTATAAAAGCATTAGTTTCTTGACCTGTGCCAGTCGTCGAGCACACTCAATCGAGCATTCAGGTCCACGGTTGCCAACGATTTAGGTGGCAATCCATTTGTCGACCTGGACATTGTGATTGCTAAAGTTGATCGCACAGTGCAAAGCAAAACTTAAGGAACGACCTCCAGGAGAATTGGTACTGTGGTCAATCCGCCATCAACTTCAGCCTTTAAAAAGAAAGGTCGCTTTCCTAGGGCAGCCTGTGGCGTCGCAGTGATAAAGAAGTCTCGTTGATTCATATCTTTTAACAACAGAAGACCATTCAAGCCGATGTTGTCCACGTAAACTCCGTGGGCAGTATTTCTTCCAGCAACGGCATTTCCAAAGCTGATTTCGCCACCAAAATCTTTTTCTCGTTCAACCAACACTCGTGCAGAAATTGTTTGTCCGCGTTGAACCTGCAGTAGCAGGGGTTGATGACGATCTTGATTGTCCTGTTGCTGCGTTTGCCGGCTTACATCCCCCGTCGCATCAAGCGTTGGTTGGGTGCTTAAAATTTGAATGATTGGTTTCACCTTTGCCGTCGTCGCTTTGGTCAAAACTCCCAGGCTACCCGCGTCTTTGGTGAGGGTCTTGCCGTTGATGGTCCCGGTTGCAACCAATTTTGGCTCTACGTTTTCTGGCCACTGGGTTTCTTCATCGATCCAAACAGTGCCATAGGCCGACCGTTGGCCCGGTTCGATTATGATTGGGGAGCTATACCGAACTCCTGGTGGCAGGCCTTCGATCCTAAATTCGACCGCTTCGTCAAATTCGTCCAGTCGATCGACTTTCACCCAGAACTCGCGTCCAATTCCAGGAAGCAAAGGTTGACTAATCTTGCTGCAAGACGCGTTGAAAGACGGTTGTGCAGGTCTGATGCGCAGTTCGTAGGCAAAATCTTTGCCACCTTCTCCACGAGTGTCGGTGACAGCGATTGTAAATGTCCCTTGGTGCGGTGCCAAGAATGCTATTTTGCTGTTTTTGCCAGCAAGGCGAGACGGATCGTCATCATTTTGGTAAGGGATTTCAAAAACTGGCAAACCGTTAGGTAAGGGTGTCTCACCCGCTTGAAGCGGTCGAACGATGTAAGCCGGTTCGCCCAATGCGTGCGTGATGTGTGAGGTTCCAAAATAGGTCCAGCGGTTTCCTTCGCCTGGATAGACATCGAATCCCGAATCTGGGCCGCGTGGATGCATCCACAGTTTGGTGACTTCGCCCGCGGCGTAAAGATAGTCATTCAGATTCATTTCTTGCCAAGCGAACAATCTAAAGTCGCCCGATTGATTACTGTCCTTCCCGCGGAACGTGAAGTAAGAATCGCGAACCGCTTGTAAGCGGGTTCTGATCACAGGCGTGCCGTCTGGATTTTGGATCTTAATGATCGGATCCAGTTGCTTTTGCTTGGCATTCTCTGGGCCGTCCTCTGCGCCGCTAGCGACCGTTCGAGCGTTGGCTTCGATCATCCAGACTTCTCCAGCATTGACGTGCCAGCAGTATTGGTCGACCTGGCCGGCGTTCGAGATCGTGCCCAGCACGATTGAATTCCGTTCTGTGGTGTGAGGTTTCTGATCGTTGTTCAAGAGATCTTGCTCTCGATAGGTCTTTGCTTCGGGGAAGCTTGGCAATTCGAGATAGATTGGTTGAACCGATTTCGAATTCTGTGTTTCCGCGATCTTAGAGCGGAACCCGATCAGTTCTCTCCGCACCAACGTTCCATCCATCAACGAAATGATCGCGACTTTTCCATCAGCGGTAATAGAAATATCACTTGGGGCATCGGGCAACGATTCCCA
>JBDNHU010000253.1:0-26689 GCA_041688615.1 Mariniblastus sp.
AATTTGAAACAGAAGTGACTCGGCAATTTGGAAACTTCTCCAACACCCACAGCGAAAACGATCCCCAACCGCACCCCATATCCAACACGCTCATGCCATCGCAAATTTCTGCCCGGCTGCAAACTTCGGTCAAAGAACAATCTTCCGCCTCAGAAATCGACTTGGCCCCCTCCGACCAATTACAGGCGCTATATTTTCTTCGAGGCCCCAAAAAAGCGGTAAAAAAACTTGGTGGCAATTCATAGTGTTGCTGGTTCGCGTCAGCAGTAGCCACCGCGATTTCACCTTGACTGATCATCTTTAGAAAATCGGCGGTCCATTGATCCAACGTCTGTACTTGGCCGGTTGCTGGTTTGGATTGCAGTCCATTGGCAATTGCTTTCCCGTGGGATAAAGGTAAAGATCGCTTTCGTTGACTGCACAGATTACGAATACCCCATCGGGTCGCCCAATCCGGAGTCCAACCGTTTTCGATCGCGTTTGTCGCAAGGGCGATCAACCAATTCTGCATGCTCGAAGTCCTACATTTCTTTGGAAGATGCAGAGAAGGTATCTGCAGTTTCGATTTTACAACCACCCAGAACAGAATGTACAACGGCCAATCGATTCCAGGCTGATTCTAAATTTCAACATGAAAATCACATCAAATTCAGATAACTTAGGAACGTTTGGGCGGCCACGGGAAGAAGGCGCTGGTCGTCTTTTGGTAGTCCAAGTAATCTTGCCCTCGGCTCTTGATGGACTGCTTCTCTGTTGGGGGAATTCCCGTAACAAAGAGAATAAAATACAGCATGGCAAAAGGCGCAAGAATCGTCAGCCAACCAAACGGGGCACTTACCGCCAAAAAGACGTAGCTGAACCAGTGGATCCATTCAAAGAAATAATTGGGGTGACGAGAATAGTACCATACCCCAGAACGACACGTCTTCCCTTTGTTGGACGGAGCCTCGCGAAACTTTTGAAGCTGACGATCCGACAATGTCTCACCAGATATCGCAAAGATCCAGACGAAGATCGCGGTGATGTCTAACCAGCCGAATGCCTGAGCGGAAGCTGCCCCAATCAACATGGGAACACTAAACAGGGTTGCAGCAATCGCTTGAAACATGAAGAACTGAAACATTTTGGCACCGGCATTGGATCCCCACTGCGCCTTGAGTTCCAAATAGCGACCGTCCTCTTCCATGGTCATCACTCGGTGCCAAATATGTAGACTAAGCCGGACAGACCACAAGGCCGCCAATGTGGCAATCGTTATCCGCCGAGTCGGATCTCCCGAGAAACTGAAGACACAGTAGAAGACCGATAATAACCCTACCCCTGATCCCCAAGCAACATCAACCACTCCGGCATTGCCTCGCCGACCGTGAGTCCACCACAATCCCGCCATGACCAAAATCATGAACGCGAAACCAACGCTTAATAGCTGTAAGGAATCCAAGTGTTTCGCCTTGTGAGAAAAGATCAGTCATGCTTAGTCGAAACTAATTGGCAAGTGAAACCACTTCGAAGTGTTTCATACCGCATAGTGGTAACAACGCACTTGTTTTTGGACGGGTTTGTGTCTGAAAGGGGAACACTGATTCCTAATCCAAATCGTCTAAACTGACGTCGCCGACCTGCTGGCGTTCCAGCAAAATCTTCTTCCAGCGTCGCCGTCTATGAGCCATTCCATCTACGGTTAACCCTTGGGCGAGAGTGCGTAGCCGTGAAAACTGAAGCCCTAAATCACCTTCGTTCCCCTCAGGATTCTAACCTCTTGCTTTGCCACAAGATGCGTCCGCTTCTGGAATCCGCCATTTAAAGTAAAACGGGCACCTTATTTTCGGTCACTCAGTCTACGAGACAATGCGATCGAATCGGCTACCCGATGGGGGCGGTCCAGTACCATTTGAACTGTACCCACGTGGCCCTCGTCAAAGGCAGCTTCACAATACGCCAAATAGTAATCCCACATCCGGGCAAACCTTTGGTCGAAACCAAGTTGCCGAATCTGAGGCAACTGTTGATGGAACATGATTCGCCATCGCCGCAGTGTTTCGGCGTAATGCAATCCAATGTCCTCCAAATGAGTCATGCGAAAATCGGTCACCTTCGCCACTGAATTCATGACCGCGTTGACACTAGGCAAACAGCCACCGGGGAAAATATATTCGCGAATAAAATCAACTTTCCGAAGATAGCTCTGGAAGCGACTTTCGCCGATCGTAATCGATTGCAACACCATCCGGCCATTCGGTTTCAACAACTGGCAACACTTCGCAAAGTAAGAATCGAAAAATTGGTGTCCCACCGCCTCAATCATTTCGATAGAAACCAACTTATCAAACGATCCCTCCAGATCTCGGTAGTCTACCAATCGTAAATCAATTCGATCAGACAAACCTTCTTTTTCTACTCGAGCTCTTGCGAAATCCAGCTGTTCTTTGGAGAGAGTGATCCCAGTCACCCGGCAGCCAAAATTCTTTACCGCATGAATCGCCAAACCGCCCCAGCCACATCCAATTTCAACCAAATGGTCAGTCGACTTCAGGCCAAGCTTCCGGCACACTCGATTCAATTTCCCAACCGAGGCCTCTTGCATCGTGTTCGGACTTCGCAGGTTCGAATTGGCACCGATTGCAGTAGAATTCAAGGTTGGAAATACACCGCTGGAATAACTCATTGTGGGATCTAGCCACAATTCAAAAAACGCGTTACTCAGATCATAATGTGCGTGAATATTGCGTTTGGCGTTCGACTTTGTGTTCCGCTGAAGCCAGTGTTTAACCTTGGAAAACAAACGACGGCTGCTCCAACTACGACTCCCCACTTCGTCGGTAAGCTTCATGTTTTGAACGAACAAACGAACCAAGCTGGTCAGGTCGTCAGTGGTCCAGTCTCCATCCACCAAAGCATCAGCAAAACCCAAGTCGCCGGCAAACACAATCTTCTTGTACGCAACAGGATTGGCAATACGGACGGTAATCAGTTTTGGCACCGTGGCGCCCTGATGGCTTCCACCCAGTAGGTGCTGTCCATCGGCGTCAACGACACACAGCCGACAATTTCCCAGGCGATTCAGCGTTCGGAACAGAAGTGACCTCAACACCCGTTGGCCACCGGTCAAAGCCAACAACGGAGCAACCTGATCACCCAAATCAAAATTTAGGACAGTTTGATTGGCCGCAGTCGGATTCTCGTTGGACGAACCTACGGATCGCTTGCCGTCGGACCTCTGCCTTACCTTCACTTCGCACGTTGTCTTCTCAGGCGCTTGGTTGCCTAAATCCTGCCGCCTGTGGCTCTTTATGGATTCCACAGAATTTTCAACATCACGACTAGTGATTGACTCGAGTTCCATAAGGTTGGCTTTCACGAAGCGCGAAGAATACGACAAATTAAAAACAGGGCGTGCTAAACGGCAAAATGCTGTTCACTTTCAAGCAAAGCGCTGTACCAACCAAGCCGCCAAAAGGAATCTCTAGTAAACCGTATTCGAAAAACTACGATCTTCTCAAAAACCACACCCAGCAACAAGCTACGCCACCGTAGCGAACCGCTGAAGCCGTCTCTCACGGATGCGACTTGGTTTCACGGATACGACCTGGTGCACGGCATTAACTTGTAGCGTCTGTCTTTTCCGGATGCGGCACAAATGGCACCGCCAACCACCACAACCGAAGGGCCTGCCAGTAAATGGCCAACAGAATCCTCACGGTTATCAACGGATACAGAATCAAGACGCTGCCGCGATTCCAACCGTTCATTTTCTGCTTTGCAAGGCTGAGGGTTACATTAAATTGAGCCAGCGGCCTTGCATTCTTAACAGCATTCGCAACTTTAACGGCATCGGTTTCAAGAACTTGTGCCGTGTTTTGCTGATTTTCCCCTGAGACGACCGATTTTTCTTTACTATCCGGAATATTTTCCATGTGCAACGTCAAATGATCGTCCGTTATCCGCAAAAACCACTGGTATGCGTAGTCCATCGACATAAACGGAGAGACATGAAGCACCTTTTTTGTCAGCATGGCATCGACCGAAACTTTCGATCCGTCGGCTATACTGACCTGGGTCTGGTCCGCTTTCAAATGTCCGTTTCGCTGTGTTTCGACATCCATCTGCACCGTTCCCAGCGGGATGGTGGAACCATCGCCGACCTGATCTGAACCTCCGTTATCCAATTGCTGTTCAACTTCTGCAGCATCCATCAACTGCTGGCGATCCACAACATAACAATGGGTTTGCCCCCAAGGTGTGTTGGTAACTTCGGCGACCATGGTTTGAAGTTGGTCGCTCTTGTCAAAGCAAAAGTAGAAGGATACCGGATTGAAGACGAATCCGAAGTATCGAAGATTAGTCAAGATAAAAATCTTACCGTCGGGACGACCCCTTCCTGAATCGTGAACCGTTTGGCGAATGAATTCATCCAACCCAATCGAAAGATCTCCGATATGATCACCGCGACGGAACCACGCCACCGCGATTCGCTTAGTGGACCACAACCAGGACCCGCGAAATACGTTTTCTAAATCGCCTAAATCCAGACAAACTAAGAAGACTTTGTATCGGAAGCGATGGCGTTTGGGTTCAAACCGCCGGTGTTCGACCCAGCCCGTGTAGAGACAGCTTTCCAAGGATCGACTCCCAATAATTTCTGGCAAACTTTCAACGCACTCTTAACGCCGTCCTCGTGAAACCCATTTCCCCAATAGGCTCCACAATACGATAACCCCGATCGATCGATCAAGCGATCATGACTACCTTGAGCTTCCGCTCGCCCCAACGAGAAAACAGGATGAGCATAGTTGAATTGACGAATGATTTTCGACGGATCAATCGCTTGGTCGTCGTTTAACGTAACACAATACGTCTTGCCGGCAGTCTGATCTTGGGGCAGCCTCTGCAAAATGTTCATATTGTAAGTGACCGTGGCAGCGTCTTGGCTATCAGCTCTAGCCTGGTCTTTACCCATTTGCCCGGCGCTGTTGGACCGCCCGGCGCCGTTGGACTGCCCGACACTGTTGGATTCAGGGATTCGATAATTCCATGCTGCCCACGCTCGTTTGCGTTGGGGAAGGACAGAAATATCAGTGTGAAGTGTCGCCAAGTTCGCTTGGTAAGGAAATTTTGCCAAGATCTCAGCTTCGGTTTTATCTGCCGTTTTCTCAGTAATTTTCAATGCCTGATCGGCATGACAAGCCAAAACCACATGGTCAAAGCGGTCGACAAAGGTATTCGATTCTTCAGAATTCTCGGCTTCTCCCTTGGACGCCAGTGCCGGACGCATTCGCAGGCCTTTGACTTCAACTTGGGATCCATTGCCTTGGGATCCATTGCCTTGGGATCCATTGCCTTGGGATCCATTGCCTTGGGATCCATTGCCACCGTGCGAATCACTCAGACGCTCAACCGAATGCACGCAGACACCTGTCTGAACCAGATGCCCAAACTGGAGCAACATTCGGTCCACATATTGGCGTGACCCACCCTTGACCACTCGCCATTCTGGACGATTCTTCACGCCTAGCAAACCGTGGTGATGATAAAACTGTGCAATAAAGCGGATGGGAAATTGTTCGAAAATACCCTGAGGACAAGACCAAATCGCGGCACCCATCGGCAGGAAGTAACGTTGATAAAACGCTTGCCCGTAAGAATGAGTTCTAAAAAAATCACCCACGGTCACGTTTTCAACATCCCGCTCCATTTCCTGCAGAGCCTGCTTGCCGAATTTCCGAAAATCCAACAGAAACCGATAGAAACTGGGGCGCAATAGGTTTCTTCGCTGAGCAAACAACCCATTAAGCGAACTGCCGCAATACTCGATTCCCGATTTGTCGCAACGCACACTGAATGACATCTCCGAAGCCTGCCCAGGCACCTGCAAATGTTCCAACAGCTTTATGAAGTTGGGATAGGTTCGATCGTTGTATACAATAAACCCAGTGTCTACTGCGATGGACTGACCACTGGATCCGCCATGGTCGTTTTCCACGGTGACAGTGTTGGTATGACCGCCAACGTACTGATTCTGTTCCAAAATCGTCAAGTCGAAGTGGTGCTGAAGAAAAAAAGCTGCGGTCAGTCCCGAGATTCCTGTCCCAACAATCGCTACCCGTTTTCTGGGCATCCACTTTCCTTTGCTCTACTATTTTCACAAAATCTGCATTTGAGCACTCTTAAAAATGCCCTGCTTCTGACCCGCTGCCAGACTTGGCACCAGTCTAATCGAAATAATCGACGGAAACCGTCTGCAAAGATAGCCGTTTGCAGTCACAAACTGCGGTCAACCAACGTCCCTGGCGTCTCAAATCTGCTTTCAACCGAATCGCCGTAAGAATTATCGCAACCAATAAAACGCTTTCCGAAGAGTCAACGGTTTTCTATCAATCCAAAACTGCCATTTTTGCATTGCCTTCGAAGAAGCCACCTGCGATTGCATCAATCGCCTTTCGCCGTTGAACTCACCTCTTTAGTACCGCTGGGATCAGGCACTCGGCAAGTATCTTCCACCCCACAGGACTTGTGCCAACGTCCGGTGATTCTCAAGCGATTCTTGGCGAAAATCCAGTACAGACCATTGACTGGGTAACGAATCAACGGCCAAGCAGTCCAACCAGCGACCCAGCCCATCCCCATCGCGCGATACATTTGCCGGAACGTCTCCACTCCAATCGTCCACCGACCGTCAGGAAGTCGGCCATGAATTTGGTCCATCAATTGGTCAAATGTCTTGTCGACTTCACCGGCACTGAACCCAGGGTCGGCGATATCGGTGAACAGAACAGCGTTTTGCTTGTCTAACTTTTTCAACCAGGTGATTTCCCGATCGCAAAGCGGGCATGCCCCGTCATAAAATAATTGGAACTTCCGCCCCGAGTTCAAAAAACTATCCATGCGATGACTCAATTTTAATAAACAAGAAGGTCAAGACGAACCACCCAGATATCGTAACCGACCAAACACCCATAAGTAAACTTGACTCCAGGCAAAGCCCCATAACCATCAATCAAAAACTAGCGTAAGTCTTCAAGTAGTTGCCAACAGACAGTTTCTTCCGAGTATTCTCCTCGGACATGTAACGAATCTTCCCAAATATTTTCCGCTCGGGCCCCCACGCTCGATCATAACGACCCAGAATCCAAAAAATGCCTGAATAACTGTTCGGATCGCGTCCATCGATTGCATACTTGTTGTTCAGGTGGATCATGATTTCCAACGCTGATTTTGGGTCTCTCGACCAGTGCAAGATCTTCTTGCCCCAAACCATTCGCATGTAGTTGTGGATTCGTCCTTCACGAACTAACTGCCGCTGGGCTGCATTCCAAAGATCATCATGGGTCTTAGCGGTTTCAAATTCTTCCATTTGGTACACGTTGGGACGCACGTCCGCTTGATGTTCCACCAGGGTTTTCTGCGCCCATTCGGGGAGGCTCTCGAACTCTTGATAATTGCCCTCTCGACTGGACATATTAAACCCAATTTCACGCCAAGTAATCAGTTCATCCAAAAATGCCTCAGCCGCAGCGGAAGTCCCCCAGTAGTCGGACGAAGACCCTTTAGACTTTTCAGCCATCTTTGCGGGTGACCAGCGCTCGCGTTTCAGAACCTCCAAAACAACTTGATGCGATGAAATGTGACCAAAGCGAAAGTAGGGCGACAATCCACTTGTAAAGCTCTGGTCTAAATTTCTACGCTGCTCTTGGTACTGGTCCAAGCGAACTGCTACAAAAGCGTTCATTTCCTTGGTCGCCTGCTCGGAACCACCTTTTATCGCCAACGCCGACACACTCTGGTCAATCGGTAAACTAGCCAGCCAACGTTGATCACACCGATCCAGGTCTGCCTTCGGCCAACGATCTAGTACCGTTTTCGGCAATCTAACCGTGGTCGATATTCTGAGATCGTCCAAAGGACACTCTTCTGGGAAATCGGTCAAACAATCGCGAATGTTCTTCTGCATGAAACGTCGAAAATCGACCGCACGAAGATAAGTCCGCGCTGCTAGTCTTAACGGCACAACACCATTGCTGTCGACAGCTTCCATTTTCGAATCAATTGAATTGGCTGCCGCGTCGACCATCTTCGGAAGGAAAATGCAGGGGTAGTCGTCCACAACGACGACGGCCGCATCCTTGGCCAAGGCCCCAAGCAGACCCTTCCCCGCACCTGTTTTGTCTTCTAAATAGGGATAGTAAACTACAGGCTTCCCCAGGGTACCAGCAAAGTTATCTCGCATCCCGTCAATAAAAAACTGGTGAAATCGAACGCTGGCCCATTGGTAATCGCAACGTAACGCTTCAAAAATCACCAAAGGTAAATTCAGCTGATTCGACCACTCAACCGCCCTCTGCAAGGCGAAATTGTACGAGATTCTGCGGAAAGCGGTCATCCAATAGACGACGTACTTGCCATCGGATTTGGGCGGCAATGGATTGGCATTTCGAATGCGAATTTCGGATACAGCAGACATTGTTCTATCGATGGCCTCGGTTAAGACTTCACGAACCTGTAAAATTCAAGCATAATATGTGATTACCACATCGATGAAAGGTAAGTCCAAAGTACCTTAGTGATCTAACGAAGCCCGCCGGATTCCACGTCTTCCAAATCGGACGATCTTGCTTGGGGTGCAGCGGTTGATCGGGATTAAATCGGTTAGAGCAACCTGGGTTGGAATTTGGCCTGAGTGAAATTTACCCATCATTCAACGACTTGGTCCCAATGGTGCAAAGTCGAAATTCGCAAGTGAACCCAGGATCGCCAAGACCAAACTTGCAACGTTCCAATTATGTAACTAGTCACAAACAGCAACACGTCCTTGGGTAGTCATTCCCTACCACTAGAAAAAAGTAATCAGGCCAACGAGACTAGTCGGCCCTAACCTTGCAGAACTGGCAGTTAAGTTTCTTCGATAACAACTAAAACATCGATCCCGTGGGTTTACGAGTCACAAAATTATGTCCATTCGTTTAGTCTGTGAAAATGAAGCCAGTTACGACCCTCAGTCGGGAACCTTCACTTACTGTGATCATTCTTTTACATGCGATGAATCGTTACTAGCCAAGGTCACTAAATGCCCGAAATGCCAAAACCCAATTCGCGTGGGCTCTAGCCGAAGGAATGTCTGGGCGGATAACGGACAACCGGTCGCGGACCCCAATGCGGTGAATCAACAAGCAATGAAAGAGCACTCGGGGAAAGAACCGGCTGCCAAGGGTGTGGACGACAAGCAGCAAGGACCCGGCGGCAAGTCATCTTCAACCAAAGCCGCATCTTCAACCCAAGCCTCATCGTCGGGCGGAACCAAACGATCGCGATCTAAACGCCCTAAATCAATTGCATGCCACAGTTGCGGTGCACCGTTAAACGAATCCTATAAAAAATGTCCAGCGTGTTTTGCACCTGTGAGTCAACCCAAAGGTCTTTCCTCGACTTCGCTGACACTCAAGCAGCCAATCGGATTTCACCGCTGGGTTTTGCGAACGGTACTGGCTGGTGTTCCACCGAACATTTTGGGTTGGGGCTCGCATTTGTTAGCCCTGGGAATGTTGATCGCAGTATCTTTACTGGCATTCGCCTTTTTTTCTCGACAAGCGGCATCCATTGTGACGGGCTTCGCTGTGTTTTTCGTATTTCTCTACGCTTACGTTTTCTTTACCTGTTATCGAACATGCACAAACCTAGACGTCCCATTGCGATGGTGGCAACAAATATTTTGGCATCAAATTTTGGGGGCCGGACGGCGACGAGGTTGGGTTTACGATCCAGCTTTAGGGCGAGAGCGAATTATCCTTGACCTCCGCGGCAAGAAAGTGAACGACGACTTGCTGGTCACGATGGAAAATATCACCGTGTGTGAAGTGCTGGATTTACAAGGCTGCCCAATCACCGACAAAGGCACACAAGGCTTGCACTTCCTGAAAGATCTCCGCTGTTTGGTCCTGAAGGGTACACTGGTGTCCAAGCTTGAAATTGCCAGACTTCAAAAGTCGCTTCCGCAATGCTGGATCTGGTACTAGGGAACGTTTCCCCCACAGTTTGCCGACTCAAACAATACGCTGCCAGCCGTTGGGTGCCAACACCGTAGGGCTGGTGCCCTGTGGCTTAAAGCCAAATGCGGAACGGGTTTGAAGACTTTTCCTAGGCCAAGAATTTGCTTTCCCAACCAGATTCGTTCGAAATACTCAGCTCGGTTTCACTGCCGCGGTTACGAAAGGTTCGTTGCGATCTTTGCCTGCCAAAAAAAAGAACCGAAAAGCCACCCAACATCGCCCGCAGACACCAGTTTCGCTCACTTCGTTTTGAAGGCCCCATTCGTTTTGAAGGCCCCACTCGTTTTGAAGGCCCCGTTGAATTGATTTCCATTGACGGTCTGAGTCGATAGACTTACTGCCAACCCTATCTTTTAAAAAAGGATCCACACAAATTGAACGCTCCATTCCTATTTCTGACTTGCCAAGCTGGGATGGAGTCTTCAATTAAACAGGAAGTGCCCAGAAGTTTCAAAGGCGCAAAATTCGCCTTCTCACGTCGCGGAATCTTGACGTTCCGATTGCCCGAACCGATCTCCCAAGACGACTTGCAAATCGGTAATTCTCTACTCTTGGCCAGGACGATTGGGCTAAGCATCGGTGGTATCCAATGCAAAAAAGCCGATGATCAACCGGGGCAAGCGATCAAGAAGCTTACCCCTCATCAGTTCCATCTGCTGGCAAGTCAACCGCAGGTTTTGGTTGATCTGCCCAGCACGCCTCAACTACTACAGTCGGTCGCCCAACAATGCAAGGCAGCGAACCTCGTGGACTTGGACTCGCTACATCTTTGGGCTCGGGATGGCCTAGTTTCAGCTGGGCACTTCGAACGCGGCGTTGCAAATTCTTCGCGATTTCCCGCCGTTGATCAACTGGCGATTTTGACTCGTGATTACTTAATCGGTCAAGGCATTCTTAACAAATCGGCAACTTGTAATTACAGCGCCGCCATAGGGCAGAGCGTGTTGGATCTTTGTTTGATCGAACCGGATCATTTTTGGCTCGGCTGGCATGTGGCTAATTCACAATCCCAGCGCTGGCCCGGTGGTGTTCTACCGTTAGTGCCAACTCCTGCTGAACCCCTTAGTCGCGCCTATTACAAAGTTCGCGAAGCGGTTTGCTGGGCTAGTTTGCCTGTTATGGACGGTCAAATGTGCGCTGAAATTGGGGCTGCACCCGGCGGAAGTTGCCAGTGGCTGTTGGAGCAAGGCCTGAATGTAATCGGAATCGATCCGGCGGACATCTTGCCTCCGGTTTCAAATCATCCTAATTTTGTTCAAATCCGGCGGCGAGGCTTGGAAGTCCGGCGTCGTGACCTGGCTGGCATTGACTGGCTGTTGTCGGACGCAAACACTTCACCAAATTTCCTCTTGAACACGGTGGAAGATTTGTTGAAGTTCGACCAAATTGATCCTCAAGGTTTGATTCTGACGCTGAAGCTACCCGATCTGAATTTGTTGGCCCATTGGAATCAATGGAAAGAACAAGTTGTCAAATGGGGTTACAAGAACGTGCGCGGCAGGCAATTGGTCTTTAACCGACAAGAGGTCTGTTTAGTGGCCACGAAAAGCTAGCCATGATGGCTTTGCATTAATGGCTTTGCGAGAAAATACACGCTGCTGTTTGGACCCACCAGACTAGCCGCCCATCGAACGAAAAAACGAACTCTGAATCACCGAACTTGGGAATCACCGAACTTGGGAATCACCGAACTTGGGAATCTGTCGCGGGAATTGTACGATTCCCCCTGCTTTCCAATCGCAAGGATTGATCTGGAATTGCTGGGCTGTTGGGCAAGATTGATCTTGGAACTTACTTCTGGATGTCAGTTTCGTTGGTTCTTGGAGCACCGCTTCCTGATGTGCTGCCTGTTGAAGTGCCAGGCACTAGATCCAACGAACGCACGGCAGGCTGTTGACCAGGAATCATCGCCGCAGCCGAAGAATTGCCAGTTGCTGGAAGAGCATTGATTTCACCCGTACGCCCAAACGGGACCATGGGCGGAGTCCCCGACGCCGAAACGGGTAGTACGGGTCTGCCGTTTACGGGTGAATCCGACGTCGTTCCCGTCAAGGCTTCCATCTGGGCCAAGTTCTGTAACGGCTGATCCATTCGTTGCATGTCCGCAAGTCCTTGCTCGATGGCGATCTGAATTTGAGTCACTGCCATTCGATTAAGTTCGATCGCTTGCTGCTTTCGGCCAACATTCCAAAATGCAACCGATGCAACCGCCATTCGCTCGCCCTGTTCCGCTTGCTCGGCTTCCATTCGCAATGATGGTGACGCGGGGACCGTCTGCAAGTATCGATCAAAATTAGCATTCGCCAACGCCAAGTCTTGCTGCGTCAATGCCACAGCGCCCTTTAGCCAATGACACGTTGACTGACAATAAGATTCCCATTGGGTCAAGGCTCTTTCGTTTTGCAGCGACTGATAATGGACAATCGCATCGCTTGCATAGCGATCGGCCGCTACGAAATCTTGCCCTTGAAACGCAGACATCCCACACACGCCCAACAAATCTGCCAATTGACTTTTCATCAAAGCTTCTTCTTCGGGTGGCAACTGCCCTTTTAGCTGACGCTGAATCGTTGCGTAGTGGTTCACCATCACCGGCAAAGACTTTGCTTGATTCAAAAGGCAAAACGTCTTTGTCTGTTGCTCAAGGCAATGCAATTTAAGCATCGAATGCGCCTTTCCCTTATCGACCAACTTACTGATAATTTGCAGTGACGATTGATACCACTTTGCCGATGCCTCTTGCTGATTTTCATAGGGCCCCAAGGCAACGCATTTTCCCATCATGCAATGATCATCGGCCAAAATGAATGCTAAATGCTGCTTCTGCAAAGAGGTCAAAGGTGCATCAGCTTCGGGTGCAATCGCTATTCGAATCGACTTCATTGACTGCTGAGTCAGATTGGCGGCTCTGACATAATCTGGATTATTTTGCAATAGTTCGATCTTGGCAAGAAAATAGGCTTCGACGGATGCCAGAAATGCTTTCGATCCAATGGAACGATCAAGCAGGCCCATGTCACGCAAGGCGGTTTGAACCAGGCTAATTTGCCCAGCGCCGACCCCCACATATGCCTGTTGAAGCGAAAGTTCGAACGCTTGATCCGGGCCAAGTTCCGATGGGTCGATGCTTCCAATAGCCGACAGCGCCCGATCATATTCCTGTCGCTGATTCAGATAAGCTGCTTCAATCAATTGCAATTCCGATGATGGTCCTTCCGCTTGATGCATTTTCCGAATCTCTGATCGCATTGCGGCAAAGTCAAACAGACCATACGCTACCCCATGTTCCGAATTCGCATCGCGATTGACCAAAGTATCAAACGCACTTTCTAACTGAACAAGCGCAGTTGAATTCAGTGACGGGTTGGTCGATTCGTCCGAACGATAAGGTTGATAGGTTGGCACATCTTCCAGCATGGAAACCTGGGAAGCCTCACTCACCATTCTTCCTTCCACCGCTAACATCTTGTCCGACTCAATAACATTGCTGCCACTCTTTAAATCTACTTCTCTCGAACTGCTGCTCACCGAATGGCTAACCATTGGTCTGCCTGATTGTAATTCGCTGTCGTGACTTTCTTTCAACGACTCCAATACTTCGGTGGTAACTGTATTTTTTGATTCCACAACTCCGCCGTGAAAACTCCCAACGTCCTCCAACGAATCTCCTAGATCCTGAGAAAGATTCGGTGATGTGATTGCCTGAGTTAACGAACGATTCATCGCCGAAGGGACCGGCGCCCGCAACTGACTGACTTGCCGTCCAGGATCATTCGCTGTTTCAGAAGTCTTAATTTGGTGGGAGGATGCGACTCCAGATTCCAATCGCTGGGTTGAATACAATCCTATTTTGGCGGCATTGGGCGAAGCGACGCTTTGGCGTGATTGCGAAGAATCCACTTGCGACCGGAGCGTTGGGTTCGACGGATAGGACGGTATTGCCGCAGCGTTCTGTCTGCGGTCACCGCTTGCCGTGTCCGTTGAAAAACCAACCGTTCTTGCTTCGGAACCAACACTTAAGTTGTCCCAACTTGTATTCTGTCTGGACATCGCTGGGCTACTTCGTAACGGGTTCAACGCCTCGAATTGTGAATCCTTCTCCGAATCAAGAATATTCTTTTCGTTTGGATGACTGGAACCAAGTTGACTTGAATTTCTACCTCGCAAACCTGTCGCCGACAAACCGGCGGCAGTCAAACGACCCGGTACGGTCCTTAATTCCGAAGAATCGGCAGCGACACCACCAAATGATTTGTCCATCAGCAAGCGAGAGAGCTCCGCAGATTCCGAATGATCAAGTGCTGGCGGCATTCGCGGCGAGGTTCCAGGAATTCCAGACGCAAAACTAGGATTGGTGGCGGAACTTGGAATCGGCGGGTAACCCGAGGAAACCGGTGGCAAGGGGAAATTGGGAAGTGGCTTGCCGTCGATCAGCGGTTGAATTTCCAGCAGTTTTTCGATCGACAAACGCGCGGGTGGGTTCCTACCTGAAATTCTGGCCGGCCGATCGGGGGCTTGAAATGCAAAACACTGGCTATTGGAAGAAAAGAAAGTCGCAACGAAACAACCAACGACAATCAGGCGACTTGGCTTCAGCTTTTTGAATTTTTCTATCACAGTGTACTTCCAGCATTTTAAGAATCTTGAAAGTGATTCGGCCGCTAATCAGTGGGCGCGAAATCGAAAATCGCTTTCAGAATTGCTGGTATCAAATTGAGCCAAAGAGTGCCAGAGGAATTAGAAATTTCATCCTCAATAGAATGCTGGCAATCTGGAATTTAGCGTCCTGACGTGGATCCGCCAGGACGCAAAATCCGATACAATTCGCCGGAACTTACCGTGGCGAAATCAAAGGGGAGAGTCCCCAAGCTATTACTTAGTGGATGAACGATTAATTTCATTGACAATAGCCTTTCAAAATTCTATTGCAACCAACAATCATCAACAACCAAAAGTTCTGCCAGTCGGTCACGACGGCGTTGGCCCACTTCGGCTCGCTCAGCCTTCTCTTCGTCACTCCAATGACCCTTAATCGCAGCGACTCGCCCACGGATCTCAGACAGACTTAGTAGGATCTGGTCGTTTAGTGAATTTTTAACGTGCATTGTGGCGGACATGATTCTTGCTTCCTTCGCAAAAGTGATTTGATAAAGCTGGGTCTTCCAGCGATAAACCAATTAAGTGCAATCGTCGTGCCAATGGCCTGAATTAATTGAAATGCGCCAACGATGGCAACTTTAGCAGTTTCGTTCGACACCGCCGATTAAGCCCAATAAATATCAATTCACTCTCAAAAACAGCCTTTTTTTGTTGTGAATTGCAATCCTCTAGGTGCACTCATGTCATCTCAATGATGACAATCCTGACTCAACTTGAGAACGATAATCCCAAAGCGGTACAAAATGAAACGATTGGCCGGTTTAGGAATAAAGGGGCGCTTTTAATCGATCGGTAACTTTTACCGTCACCAAGTAAGAATTGCAAAACCTTGCATCGCTAGTTTGTTAAACTGGGAATACAGGCCTTCTTTGGTTCAGCAGCCAACGATATGAGAGCGTTCAATTGAGTGTCCCAAAGGGACGATCAAGCGAAAGTATCATATCGTTAAGAGTCTGCATCCAACTGCGACCTCAAGGTGGTACGAATCTACTGGAACTAGCTGAACAATCCTGAGCCTTGGGCGTAGGCAGTTAGGACTTCCCATACATTGCGAACTGGATGCCTGTAATCCGCTGTTGGCATTGGCCTGAATTGACGCTAAAAGTTGCGAAAATTGGACGGTCGCTGCAAAGATTTTTCGAATGCGATTCGGAAATGGACCAAGTGACGGAATTTTTCGTGACCAAGAATCCGCATTGACTTTTCAGGTTTGTTGGCCCGGCAGCGTTTCTTTCGGTTAGCAATCCAATTTTTTGCCGGACATTCCTGTAGGATGGCAACCTTGTAGTACTGGAACTTGTTTTCCAACGGTTAGCTGCTGGTAAGTTATTAACCTTGGCTACAAGTAATGCCGGTGTCAGTCGTTTACTTTTGCGGCAGCCAATCGCGGTTGAATCAAGTAGCCGAAGTTAGGCAAGTTGTCATTTTTAATTCGCTATTGTGCAGTCGCCGATAGGAAATTGCTGGAAGCATTCGGCTTTGCGATTAGTAGCCAGCGTTATTAGTCTCCGACTGTTATTTCGATTTTTCGATCCATTGCTTACAATAAGGTGGTCATCGCCCACCGAGTTTTTAGACCTTAGGGGAATTTCGCATGCGAAACTTTCAATTGTTGATATTAGCCACGACGCTGTCTTGCAGCGTCTTCACTGGCTGCGGTTCCGCAGATTCGACCTTGATTTCAGAGACATCCCTGACATCTAGCACGTCGGGTCAGCAAGACGTTAATCAGGACAAGTCTCAAACCAACGAAGATAAAAAGAAGTCTGCCTCGAAGAAAGACGACAGGAAAATGACGCAACCAAAGTACAACACTTTGACTAGGCTGGAGCGTGATGTCTTGGAGAAAAAGGGAACCGAACGAGCGTTTGCGGGCGCTTACACTGACACGAAAATTGCGGGAACCTATATTTGCCGCCGCTGCAATGCCGCACTTTACGATTCTAAGAGTAAATTTCACAGCGACTGCGGTTGGCCATCGTTCGATGATGAAATCAAAGGCGGCGTCGATCGCTTGCCAGACGCCGATGGCTACCGAATCGAAATCGTTTGCCACAATTGCGAAGGGCACTTGGGCCATGTCTTTCTGGGCGAACGGTTCACCGAGAAGAACACCCGGCACTGCGTCAACAGTGTTTCGATGAAGTTGATTCAAGCAGGCAGAACGATGCCCGAAGTGATCAAGTCGCCACGTACCTTGGCGGAAGAAAAACGCAAGGCAGAGGCGGAAGCAGAGGCGGAAGCCGCCGCCAAAGCAAAATCAGCTTTAAAAGATTCGGACCAGAACTAGTAAACGGGTAAAGATGCCCGCAAGTCATTGGGTGGCTGAACCTGTACCCGTCTTTAAGGCACTGCGTCTAGGAGCTAACGGTCTTACCAATCCATCGCTTCCACCTTAGCCTAGGCAACAACTGCATCATAACAAGTTGGCGCCCAGGCCTTTACTTTGCTCCAGGTCGAACCTAAAGGCAGAATCAGTAGCCCTTACGATCGTGGACTTCATTGCGGCTTTTGTTTCACTGCGGCTTCTGATAGGCACGATTCTAAACGCTGTATCCCCGCTTGAGCAGCATATTTTGCCCTCAGTATTGGCCCTGCCCGGACCGCTCGTTCTGTCCAGGCCGTTGGGTTTTGGACGAATTCAACAATTGCGTTCGAAAGTGAAGTCGCATCTTCGATAGGTATTAAACTAGCCAAGGTTCCGCCCTCAGTAATTTCAGCGGGACCAAATGGGCAATCGGTTGCAATGGCCGGCGTTCCCAAGAACATCGCCTCCAACAAACTGTTGGGCATTCCTTCGGACCTTGAACTCAATACAAACAAATCCGAACGAGCGACCCAAGGCGCCGGATTGGCAACCCACCCAACAAACTGAACGTGGGATTGAATCGAAAAGTCAACCGTTATTGCTTCTAGATTATGCCGCTCCGGCCCGTCCCCAACCAAAGTTAATTGAATATTCAATTGCTGCTGATGCACCAAATACTGAACCGATTGCAACAGCACATCCAACCCTTTGTCATGATGCAACCTACCCACTGCAATGACTTTCAAACAATTTGTATCGGCCGCAGTTTGTCGCTGGTCATGCTGACATAGATCAGCTTCAGCAGGAGACTGTCGTTGCCTCGCCGCCAAATCGATCTGCGTGAGTCGTTGTTGATCGATAAAATTGGGGCAGGAAACAAAAGTGGAATTTGGCAGTCTATAAAATTTCGCTGCTGCGTCAACAATTCCGTCGCTAACACACAACACAGCCGCCGCATGACGGTAAATCTTTCGCAGACGCCAATACTTAATTCGGCCAAAAATTCCTGCGGTCGCATAAAATGCCTGGAACGGATTTGCCACGATGGTGTTCAAATAAGGCGTTTTAGAAATTCGGCAAGCGGCGCCTGTCACCAATGACACATGAAAAGTCCGGTCATAGACGACGTCGATCTGTTGATGCTGGCAGTACGCACTCAAGCTGGCCGTCAAATGACTTTGTATCCCACCAGGTAACCAGCGTCTGGGCTGTTTAGAATTCTGTCGTTGGTCGCAATAATGAGTGACATCTTCGGGAATTTGATCGACCAATTCCCCATGCGAGTAGAACGTAAACAAGAATGGCTGGAACTTCTGTCGGTCTAACTGGTTTAAAATGCCAATCATCTGGCGCTCGGTTCCGCCCGTAGTCAAGGCGCCAATCACAAATAACACCTTAATACGCCGATTTGATAATTTTGGATTTTCCATAACAAACCGCTTCAAACAGCGGACCCTTGGACGAACCTTGAATTGTTTTATACACTTTGATTGGGCCTGGTGGCCAAGACTTCCAACTGAAACTTAAATAGCACCGGCGATTGGATCGATTGATGCGAGTACTGATTTTAGGCGCAGGAACTGTAGGCACTTCCATCGCCGACCTACTTTGCCACAACGGACACAGCGTTGCGGTGGTTGATCAATCAGCAGCCAGAATCAAAGAAATCAACGATAACTTGGACGTCCGAGCCATCACAGGCTCTGCCAGCCAATCCAGTGTCCTCTTCCAAGCTGGGGTTGCATCGGTCGATGTCTGCTTGGCGGTCACGGGATCGGACGAAGTTAACATTATGGCCGCCAGCATGGCCAAGGCGATGGGTGCCGGGCGAACGATCGCTCGAGTCTACGCGCCGGTATTTAGAGACCTTAGCACTTTCGACTACCAACGACACTTCGGTATCGACCGCATGCTTAGCTTGGAACATCTGACCGCTTTGGAATTGGCAAGGGAGATCCGCAATCCAAGCTCGGTCATTCTAGAACACTTCGCTCGCGGAGCCATTGAGGTCCATGATATCGTTGTCCACAAAGGTCCTGCCACCGGGCGCCCGATTCGTGAACTTGGCTTCCCAGGCAAACTGCGAATTGGTTCTATCCAGCGCGGAAAGAAAATGTGGATCGCCGGCGGAGAAGATATCCTAGAAGACGAAGACCATATCGTTGTGTTCGGCTATCCTGAACAGCTTGACGAATATTCCGCCTATTGGTCGTGTCGAAAACTTCCGCAGGTTAACGTGACGATCGCTGGTGGAGGCGAAACGGGACTGCATCTGGCAAGGTCCCTTCGATCATCACGGTTCCATATCACCTTGCTGGAATCGGATCTCAAACGCAGTGAGTTGTTGGCGGCTCAATTACCATCGGTCAAAGTCTTAAACTGTGACGCCACCGATAAGAATGTTATGGAAGAAGAAAACGTCGGTCAAACCGATGTCTTCGTGGCATGCACAGGTGATGACGAAAATAACATCATGGCCGGCGTGGAAGCCAAGGATATGGGCGCCGAACGAATCTTTGCCATCGTGGGCAGACCTGATTACGCCAACATCGTGGGTCGACTTGGGATCAATCGAGCGGTCAGCGAGCGCGAAGTCATGGCCAAACAAATCCTAGGTTACATGAATACGGGCTCGGTGATTTCTCGGGCACAATTGCCCGGTGGAAGCGTTTGGGTTTGCGAAGTGGAAGTGCAAAGCGGGGCTGATGTGATTGGACAAACCATTGCGAAGATGGATGTCCCAAGTGGCTGTATTTTCGCCACCAGAGTCCGAGGCGATCAAGCGGCGATTCCAGGCGCTGACGATTCATTTGAAGTAGGCGACAATGTGGTCATTTTGGTCGAAGACCATATCATAAACGGCGTTTTGAGTATGTTTAGCGGTCACTAACGTTCGCGACACTGCGGATCTCAACCACGCCCAACTGCCAACCCCTAAGTTTCATGGTTTCATAGATCACAGCGGTGCTGCCCACGCGAACCTGGACTTCGGAACTTGCTGTATTAAGCCACCAGGTCGGTGAATTCGCAGATGATTAAAACAAGAAAGCAGCCTGTTTAACGGATGTGTGAATTAAGTCTGACATGACTTTGACGAGCGTCACTTCAACAACCGCCATATCGGTGAATAATCGTCGGTCCAAAGCACTTCTGTGTTCGTCGCATTCGGTGGAATGATCGCTGGTTTAGGATTGGGTTCAATTCTCGACTCACTCCGATTAGTTGCGATTGCCACACGTTTCTGAAAAGGCACTCTTGAAAGTAATATCCACCGCGATCGCCTCGGGTCGACTTCGAATCTGGCCAACGCATGCACAAATCCACAAGGCGACAAACAGGCAGTCTCGGGTATCATGCCAGCCAATTGTTCCAACAAAATTTGGTTGCCAACTCCGCCTACCCATTCACTTGCAGGACGAAAATCCACCTCTTGGATTTCAAGCCGGTTTGCCCGCGCGACAGCTCTTAGCACGGGTCCCAAGTCGACATACCGATTGGAAATATGGACCGCGATCACTCCGTCCAACTTAAGACGCTGAAGGTACACATCAAATGCTTCCTTAGTCAGCAAGTGAGTGGGAACCGAATCGCCCGAAAACGCGTCCATAATGATCAAGTCGTGTGGCGGACCGTTCGCCTGGCGTTCCAATCGCAACAAATTTCGCCCGTCGCCCACTTTTACCTCTACGGTCGCTTTAGCCATTCGCAAATTAGGGAAATACTCGCGGGCAAGAGCGACCACCGCCTGGTCAATCTCATAAAACGTAAAATGATCCTCTGGCTGTCCCCAATGTAGAATGTTGCCTGCCCCCAAACCTAACACCGCAACACGAATGCCAGGCCGGGAACTCGCACGTCGAAGTTCGTCAAATGCCAGTCCCAAGCCAGAACCGGGTGCATAATAACCACTGGGCATATCCGCATAGGGCCCCGCCATCAACTGGCGCCCATGATCGGTTGTTCCATGCCCAAGAACTCGCATCGTCCCCAAGTCCGTTTCCAGTTGCTTGACTTTCAACACTCCAAAAAAAGTGCGACTCTGGTTCAACAGAATCGAACCGTTCACACTTCGATTAAGGCTGGGATATTTCGCGAACACGCCTACCAAGGCCAACAGACAAATCACCGCCGTCGCACCCCAAGTCACCCGTCGACAAAATCGATCCCAACGACCGGTACCTGTCAAACTCCCGGCATCAAAATTTTTCAAGGCAATCAAGGCACCCTTGCCACCAGAAACGATTTCAAAAGCGTTCGAAAATTCCCCACCTTGGCCACTGCCAGCCTGCTGTAGCAATGACTGGCCTGACCTTTTGGGGACTAATGCAACACCCTGGCCCAACAATCTGCCCGATGCCCAACAACCCAATACCGCCAACTCAAGTTCATAAAAATTCGAAAAGCAAACAGGTGCCACGCCCCCTACGAACGCACCGCCGGCAAATCCGCTAAGTGAAATCAGCCAGTAATATAAAGGCAAATCCACACTTCCGGGCTGCAATCGAACCATCCTAGCATGGCACAGCAGACACAGCCAAAACATTCCACCGCACACCCCGATCACTTGCCAGCCCGCCGGTGTCACCCTTGATAGCCATACACACACAAACAAAATAATCGCGCCGACAAAGGCACCAAAATCCAGCCAATAGGAAAGTCCAATCTTTGGCATTCCAAACGCCATAGAAAAGGTAAAAAGATACAGTGCCAATGGAATCACCCACAGCAATGGAACAGCGCCCACGTCTGCGGTAATCTGATTCGAAACGGCAGACAACAAGACCGAAGGAAAAAAACTAAGACACATTACGGCCCAAATTGCTGATCGTCTTAGTCGTAAATTTTGCCATTCTTCCACCCTGGTAGAACTGCTGGCAGCTTCTGAAATCTCCCAAGATCGATCCCTACCCAATCGCAACTTGGCTTTCTTCAGCATGAGAATCGTCGCCACGCCATTCCAAACAAAGCAAACCAAAAACCCGACCAAACCGCCGGACCAAATACGAATCTGATTGTCTAAACTTACATTGGGTTGTATGTAGATCGGATATAAAACAAGTGCCAACAGGTTCACCAAACTGGAGATCGCAAACCAGCGATAGGGCGACGGTTGATCAGGCAATTTAGCCAACCAAGATTGAATCAAAGGACTGGTTGTCGAAAGTGCAATCGCAGGTAATCCCAAATGCGCAGCCAGATATCGCACGACGGTCCAAACGGGTGCCGCTGCACTTTCAGCTTCTGTTGAATTCAGCCAAGTGGTATCCAAGTCCAAAGGAACACAAATCACATAGACCAACAATAATAAGATCGTCTGTGCAAGCACCTGCCCGCGTAACCCTAACCAAGTCCCAATCAACCAAACCCACGAATAGCCAAGCAACAGACAGGCCTGAAAGAACATGATGCATGTCAACCACACTGCGGGGCTGCCACCCAAAGCCGGCAGCAAACGCTGCCCCGCAATCGGCTGCACCAAAAACAATAGTAATGACCCAAGAAAGATCACCAACAAACTTCGAAGCCAGGTCATTTGAAACAATTCAGAAGCATCTCGCCAAAACGGTAAAGTCGCACAATCCAGTCGGATTCTTTCTAATATACTCGGTAACTCAAGATTGTCACCGCTGATTGCATCTGGCACTTCAGTGTCGATCACCCAAACGCATGCCAAGCGGTTCCAGGGACACAGGCAGAAGATTATCGTTCAATCCGCACCGCAACGATGCTGATCACTAAAGCGACCGGCAGCCATAAAAATACAGGCCCGAAGCTTAAACAAGTGGATATTGCCTTCATTCGCTTGCGCTGCGTGCTTTTATTGCGGTAAGTTTTCTTTTGCCGCGTGTCTAAACCGCTTCACGCAACTTCATTACCGGCGGTCGGTAGTCCGACATCTCGATCAACAGACCTCGATACCGCCCCACAGACCCCGGTGTCAGCCGCCCCAAAATTCTAGGGACATCCGCGCCAGTAATCCAAGGCAAATTTGCGGGCATTTGATCGATATGCAAAAACGCATGCGTAGCAGCCACTAAACCGGGCATCGCATCCACAGGACAATCGTGTTCGACACTGGAAGTTACGGCAATATTCTTCAGTTGTTGGTCTAATTGATTTTGCAAAAATTCCAAGATACTCGAATCACCAGCCAGGACCAATCGAGTTGGCTTTCCGATGGTTGTTTGCGTTAGCGCTTCATTCCAAATCATAAATTGTTGCACCAACCATGCGACGTAAGACCTACTGACGTCCGACAGGTTAGATTTTGACTGATTTGCAAGTTCAGCAAATAGAACATTCAATTTTTCAAGCACGTTAAGTGACCGGCGATCAAACGGAACTTCCGTTGCTGCAATCGCATCGGTCCACTGTTGCACCAGTTTTTGATCGACTTTCCCTTGCGCCGCCGTACTCAAAAAATCAGATTGCCCACCCACTTGCCTTGCGAATCGTTCCAGCCACCCGATCCCAGGCAGTACTTGTTGACTCACCTTGGGATATTCTGCATCCAGTCCATCCGAAGGCGGAAGCCAAGTCCAACAAGACCACTCGGCACACTCAAAGACGATCCGATTTTCAATCGCTTTTGGCGCGCGACGATCTGCCCAGATAATCCATAGTGGCAGCGCAGACAATGGCCAACCGCAGCCCGAGTCGGCAATGTCCTTGTTCGCCAATTGGTCAATCACGTTCATTCCGGTACGCAACGCCAAACGATCAGAATCTAATAAAGACAGACAGTGAAACCCACCGTCAGCGTCCGCGACACGAACACCCGCATCGCAAACAGCGGCGGCCAAAATGCAATCAGCCGCTTTCCCTGCCTTAGCCATCAAGCCGTTCAATAAATTTTCGGCTAACCGATTCAAATCCATTCGCATCGAAAAAAATGATGCCAAATCGCAATTCGATTTCAAAACCGTGGGTAATGCCAGCCCAGAATTCCATCCATTTGCGTCCGGGGATATCGATCGCTGATGGTCGGTGCCAGAAGTCTGAGAAGCGTTCGATAAGCCTTGACAGGGATCAATCAAATCCAAAAACAGCTGTCTTACCGTGGAAGGAATGGAAACTGAATCAAAAACCAAAGGCTGTAATTGAAGCAATTTGCCAGCTCCATGCCCTTGCAGCAAGCAACCGTGCAGCGTGCGTAGGGAATCATCAAATGCCAAGCCACAAACCAGACGACGACGTTGATGAAAACGTAATCGATCAGCTTTTTGTATTGGATTCCTCGGATCCCAAAATTCCTTAAGCCAATCCATTTTTTATTCTCGAATAGCGAATCATGATTGCAATGATAGAAACAAACGGAACCAGCTACTGCTTCGGTTCAGCGTCAACGCATCCAATCAGCAAATGAGTTCTGTGCCATGCCAAGCGGGAAAAAATCCAGGCTTCTTGTTTGACAAAATCTCCTGGTTTGGTCAATGTCAATCCGCCCGAAGCCAAGGCTTGCGCCCGCAAAAAACAACGCATCTAGTGTCCAGACTTGGCAGGCAAGAGTGAATTCCCATGCCATGGCTAATAGCGCGATCCACGTTTCCTAGTGCTTCCCAAAGCAGGGAATAACCCGAGAACCGCCACCGCCACCCCTGCCGAATTATGGCAATCCAAGCCGAAGCGTTGACCCAGTCATCACCACCGCATGCTGGCATCCGAAGTTTCTAGGATTCAGGAATTGCAAGAACACTCGTCAAGTTGAAAAAAAAAATGAACTGAATGTAAACCAAGGCCCCATTCTACTCTGGAACGCACCTTAAAAAGTTGGTATCATCTGTCCCACCGATTCAAGAATCCGCTGGAGTGCCTGGAATTAGCAGGCAGGCGAACCCACTGGAGACCCCAGATCATGGGAAAGCGTGCAGAGCTGATTGGAAACCATCCAGAAATTTGGCCAAGTACCGATTGGGCTGCAAATTGGCAGACCAAGCGAGAATCCGTTGGCTCCGGTTTCTACTGGGCTCAAGTGCTAGTTTTCAAGCAGTTTGGGTCAGAGTGAATTGTGATCGATTGAAAAAGGATCGACGAAAAGACAAGGCCGAGTGGCGGAATTGGCAGACGCTCAGGATTTAAAATCCTGTGCCCGTTAAGGGCGTACGGGTTCGAGTCCCGTCTCGGCTATTGATAGGTTCCTGGGGTGCTCCCCAGTTCTCGTTTATGCCTTGTTTTATAGGCTCTTCGCTCATGGGCATCTCTTCCATACTCGCCGGTTTTCGCCCGTGCTGCATCGCTTTTTGCATCGTTTTGGGCGTCGCTTTTTGGATCACTGTTTCAGAACGATTGGAATCATCAAAATCGCTTCCCTTTTGCGTTGAATAGTTCTTCATTGCAATGGTTGGAGTGTTGCCAATCCACGAACATGCTGTGCGAATGCCGTGTGAATCCATCAGATCCGTTTCGCGATTCGCCCGTAACGTGTTGAAGAATACCGTCCACACAGGCAGTGTCGCTTTCTTCACCCACTTTTTAGCCGTGGCTGCTAAGTTGGTATGGAGCCGCAAGGTTGGAAACACTAACGGTACGCCCTCATCGAACACAAATGATTGTCGTTCCAACAATTCGTAGACCTCGGGGAAGATCGGCACTAACCGTTCACCCTTGCCTGGATAAGCTGTCTTGGGCGAAGTAATCAAGATTGCGCTACGTTCCCAATCCACTCGGTCCCAGGTCAGGTTCTCAATTTCCGATGGGATCCGACTACCAATCCAACGAGCGAACGCAAACAGCAGTTTCCATTCCAAAGTGGGACAATGATCGATCACGGTTAAGATCGACGCTTCTTTCACCTCCTGCTTTTTCGCCGTCCCGACAGCAACCTTGATTGATCGCTTTTTAAATGGATTGCGCAGTAGGCAGGCCTGGCTCAATCGCCTCGTTGAACATCTCACGCACTCTGCCAACGCGTCGACTGACCGTGTTGATCGAATAATTCTTTTTCAGCATCCACTGATAGAATTCATCCGCATCGGTTGGCGTAGTCGCTTTTAGCCGCTTCGAATTCCCGAAAAAGTCTTCCAGATGTCGGGGGGAGGCCCGAATAATTGTTGAAACTTTTGGTGGTCTCTTAATTTTGGTGGTCTCTTAATATTGTATAGGTTAAGAATTCTTGGATTGACTTACAAAATTCTTCGCCCGCGATGGATGGGCTATCCCGTCTTCGGCTCCCAAGCCAACGCCTCAGTTTCAGTTTCAGTTTCAGTTTCAGTTTCAGTTTCAGCTTCAGCTTCAGGTTTCCGCTGGAGGGCTTTGACCAACGCCCCTAGATCCCTGTGGCCTGATATACGACTGAACTCTTTCTCCACTTCCAATAGCGAGAACGATAGCCAACGTGACGCTGGCTCCGTCTCGGTTGGAAAACGCGTTACATGCCCCAGTTTGCGACGCGTGTTGCGAAACGAATTCTCATCGCGTTGGTACTCAATAAGCTGATGCCCCACCTCCTGCCACATTCGAGCGACACATTCGAGCGACCGGTGCCGTGAGTTTTACCAACGACATTTGCGGCTTGGCGAGTGCTGACGCCAGCTTTGAGTGCGGCGAGAATCGAAGCATGAAGTTCACTGGGTTCACTGGCCGATTCGTAACTCTGCAGGATCACTTCTTCGCTGCCAGTTTCGGATGTTCGCTGCCTGACGTTCGCTACCTGAAACTTGATCCAACTGGCCAAACAAACTAA
>JBDNHU010000254.1:0-11147 GCA_041688615.1 Mariniblastus sp.
GCGGGATTGGTACGGCGGGATTGGTACGGCGGGATTGGACCGACCGAGGATTAAGTTGTTCCATGGGTGACCATCTACTGCTGGCAAACGATGTATTGCGATCAAGAGGCTGGCAATGCTAGCGGCCTGTTTCTTGGAAACGCTTTGGATCGCGTTTGTATGCTTGCGTGCAGGGAAATGTCTCTACCGATTTTTTGGCAAATCCGATAGATTTTCCTGATCTTCGGAAAAGGAATTTCCGGAGCAACGCAAATTCGAACCAAAGTGTTTGGCTTGCGTAGAAACCAGTCGAGTTTAAACCGGTCTGTTGTTCGATATATGTTTTCGGTTCGTTGACTTTGCCACGGATCCTTGTTCGCAAGGCTTGGAGCAAAACACAGCGTATCGAAACAGGCAGAGTCTTTGGAACAGTGGGTCATGAGTTTTCAAGGCAAAATTCTGGTTGAACAAACTGGACGTGTTAGTGTTGATCGTGGTCGTGCAAGATGTCATAGAATTGACATTGAGACCGGGCTTGATGAGATTTTAAGCCTAGATTGTCGCTGGCAAAATTCGGTTCATGGATAGAACCTCTAATTGGAGTCCGCAAGCATGGAAGCTTTGCGCAAACAAACAGCAACCTTGCCGGTTGCCGTCTTGGTGTACTTGGCGATGGTCGCAACGATCATGGCAAGTCCGCAAGAAGTACTTGCACTACAGAGTGGTTTGCAAAATACTGCACCGAATTCTGCCAAGCCGAATTTCGCTGGGCAGGTCGTTGGGTCTCAGGATGGCGTCGCCACAGCCAATAATGTTGGTCAATCCTGGGCGAATTACTCGGATCCTGGTCATGTGATTGCCAGTCAATTTGCCCCGGACAATCGTTTGATCGCTAACAATGGCAGCGAAACGTATCGGGGTGATAAAATTGTGGAAGATCGCCAATTTCGTTTTGCCAAGTTGCCGGAGAAGGACTTTGATAATGTCTCGCGACCGATTTCCGAAGCCGATCTGGCATCGGTCACGACCGCCGGCGAGTTTCAAAACAACCGCTACGTTACTCGAAATTTTTTGATCCAAGCGCCAAGTGCTGCCTTGGCGAAAACCATTGGCGACCATGCGGAATTTTATCGCCAGCGACTCTCGTTGCAATGGTTAGGAAACACGTTACCGGCCTGGCCTAGTCGCTGCCCAATTCAGGTAAATGTATCGCATCAAGCGCATGGCGAGACGTCGTTTATGCTTCCAGAATACGGAGTGGGGGATCCAACCGATTGGGACATGATCATCCACGGACCAGTGGATCGATTGATAGACAGCGTGTTGCCGCACGAGATTACTCATACCATTTTCGCCTCGCACTTTGGTCAACGCTTGCCGCGTTGGGCAGACGAAGGCGCGTGCACAACGGTAGAACATCCGATCGAACGAGACAAAATCCATGCGATGTTGCTGCGATTCCTTTCACCGCGAGAACAGCGAGGGATTCCCTTCAATCGGATGTTCCCGATGCGAGATTATCCGCAGGAAATGCTTCCGCTATACGCTCAAGGTTATTCGGTGACTCGATTCTTGATCGCGCAAGGCGGGCATCAGAAGTTTGTTCAACTGATCGAGCGTGGATTGCAGTTGGAACAGAAATACGATCGACAACAAGTGTTGCAAGCTTGGAATCAGGCTATGGACGATGTTTATAGTTACCAGGATCTGTCGGAACTGCAGTTAGATTGGCTGAAGTGGGTGCAAGAGGGCAGTGACGAAGGAATGGCACTAGCCCGAATGCAACGTCGAAATGACGATGGATTGGTCACCGCCAATGTTCAAGCCCAGCCAGAAGTTCGACCAGCGGGGTTGTTGAGTTCTGATTATGCGATGCAGTCCGATAACACAGCAATTGGTGTTATTGGCAATAATGGTGCCGTGCAGTTTAGCAAAGTAAACAGTTCATCCGCCCAGTCCCGGAACGACAATTTTTACGTACGGCAAATGAACGGCCAAAACGAAACGGGACTGACATCTGCGACTGCTACTGGTGCAAGATTGGATGCGGTTGCCCGTGTTGATGCTGTTTCGGGTATTGATGCTATTTCGGGTATTGATGCTGGTGCAATGACAGAGGTCAACTCACCGTCAAATGCTTCGGCCGTATTTGTGAACAATTCACCTGTGGCCTTGGATCAGATTCCTGGCCGTGGCGATGTCAGCCCAACGGGTCTGAATTCTAATTTAAATAGGGCTGGGCAAAACGCTGTTGTGCTTCCGTCAAGAACGCCTGTCAGCAATGTCCAGCTTAAGGATCAGAATGCCAGTCAATTGGCCGTCAGGAACTATCAGAATCTTGGCGGTGGTCGACGAATGTTGCAAGCGTTGCCTGCCCCACGAACTGAGAGTCTGGTGTCACCTCTGACCAGTCAAACCCGTGCGGATTCAACAATCTTGATCCAACCGAAGCTGCGTTAAAATCTATTTAACTTATGGGATTATTTTCGGGCCCTTCTTTGGTGGCACAGTCTTAAGAAACAAACTTGCAATTTTGAAGACAGGCGGGTTCCCGAACAAAGCGTTTTGAATCTTGATCATTCAAGCAAGAAGTAAATGACTAGGAACAATGATGAAAAATTCAATTAAATTCGACCTTAAGGTGGCGACGGTTACCGGGATTTGTTTGTTGTTTAGCGGTTGCATGAACGCGATGCCGAACCGTTTTTCATCGCTGTCCAATCGTCAACAGGTTTCATCACCTGTAGCGCGAATCGCCACGGGTGACTTACCCAAGAATTCACTTCCCAGTGGTTCGCCTTCACAAGTGGCGTCGACGCCAACCGACGGTTCGCGTTTAATGCCGCCCCTGCCAACCACCGAAGCCCAAATACCCATTTACGGCGAGTAGAGAAGCACTGCCCGTTTGCATTGGGGGGAAGTCGCGATTGCTTAGTCTTTTGTATGTATGATCATGCACGTGTGATCCACTAATTGACCCGTGACTGGTGAAGGCAATAGAATTGTTACCAGATCAATAAAGTTGTTGTACCAATTGCGATCGGATAGGGGTTGGTCCACCACGATTTCAGTCGTCGGCATAAAAATCTGGTCTCTGTAAAATGGCGGTTGCCCGATTCGTATTGTGAATGAATTTTGACTTCGTGATCGGTACAGCAGCAAGAATGTCTGGTCAAACGATTTAAGGAATGGCGAAGATTTGCTACTTTGACCCTTGAGACGGCAACGAGCGAGATTGAAAAAACGTTCACCTCCGACTTGATCTTGCAGTTTCACTGAGGTTGCGAAAATATTGTCATCGCCATAGTGATCGCTTATGCGAAATGGGTTGCCGATATTGTTTAGTTCGGGATAGAAGGCCGGGCTTTTCGCGTTTCTAAAAGCGTTATCAACGTAAAGCCGTAACCCAACGGTATTATCTTGGCGGTCAACGCTGAAGACCGGAAGGTCAATGTCGGTCGCAGTCGCATCGTCTGGGACTTCAGTCTGTCCGCCTGGGGGACCGCAAAGTTTTGTTGGCAAAAGGTTAGAAGAATAGAAAAGACCTTGGTGTCCATCAACGCAACAATCGGTCCCGTAAAGATAGACAATCCCGTCATAGTATTGCTTGCTGGCCACAATTTTTGGAGGCGTTGTCGTGACGTCAGCCGGTCTGTCATCCGGTGCTTGCTTGTTTAAATCCTGAAATCCCAATACGGTCTGAAACATAAGCAGGATTGCACATGAGAATATTGCTAGTACTTTTAAAATTTTCATAAGAAGAGATCAATCCTATTTGCGGAAATCTATCTAATTGAGGCGCCGAACCATTCGGAAGCCTGTGTTTTTCTGGTCGCTGGTGGAGTGTTGCATGATGATTGTTTCTTCGAATTTGAAACGATCACCAATGTTCGGAAATGAACGTCCGATTACGAACCAGCGAAAAGGGAATACGCCCGAAACCGTAGGTGCATTGGGAAGCCCATTTCGATATTGGTCCATGGTTGTTCCGGTTTGTTGACGTCATAAAGTAGCATGCGATGCGGCGTGTCTGTCCATTCGTCAACAAGAGTAAACAGCCCAGTAATTGGACGATTGTGAAGCGAATAGTCCCACGATTCTAGAACCAAGGGTGCGGGTGATTCAACGCTGCCGGTCGTATCTTCGGGTTTTTTTACAGGGTTGATCGCAGTGCCCGAGGTTCGGATCGCTTGGGTCGCACTGCCACTAGGGATTTGGGTTTCACCCCCGTTGGTCACTGCAAAATACAATTCCCACGGCGATGGCAATGTCATGCCTTTGGCCTCCGCAAACGCAATGGCCTGATCCCAAGAAATGTTGCGACAGGCGTCCGTTGGTTTTTGGTCTCGCGGGAGAGAGACCTCAGGCCACACTTCTATAACTTCAGCCCAGCTCACTTCTGCGGTGCCAAGCAGGTAAGCGTTCAGTTTTATTTGCTGTCGCCACAGAAGTTCATTGATCTTGTGATTTTCAGGGATCTTCACTAATCCGCCAGCAATGTAGGTGGCCGAAATATCTAGGTTTAAGTTCGCAACGAAATCGATGTCTGATAAATGCAGAACGCCATTTTCAAGACTGCTGGAGCGGTGTGGTAAAAAGATTGGTTGGTCTTCAAACGGATCCAGGAAAGCGAATGCAGCACTGTCATCGCTGGGAACGGTTCGATAAACCTCCATCATGTCGTTGTCTTTGGAAACACGAACGTGATAAAACCCGGGTTGTAAATAATTAACTTTGCCCGGTAGGACCAACGTCTCCGAGTCCGTTTCAGGGAAGCCCAGTTTGGAGTCAATGCGAGTGAACAGCATTTTGGCATCGGGATCCGAACAGTCGATCACGAAGGGGAGTTTGGGATTCTTGGCCATTTCTTCGCGAAAGATCCAAAACAGTGCCGCTGCTGCCGCGACGGTCATCGCGATCATTGCCGCCAATAAGAACCGTCGACGCACGATCGTTTTGACGACTCGGGTATCCACTTTCCCAAATGCTTTGACGACATTTCCGTCCAAATATCGCTGTAGATCGTCCGCCAGTTCCGCTGCACTTTGGTATCGATTGTCGCGTTTTTCTTGCAAGGCTTTTTGACAGATGGCATCCAGGCTGCCAGGGATTTTAGGTGAATACTTGCTAGGGTTCGGGGGCGCAGCTTTTAGAATGCTTTCGTATAGTTCTTTCTTTTGACCGACGTGTGGCAGTCGCTCGGCAAGAAGTTGGAACAGAATAACACCAATCGCATAGACGTCTGAAGGTTGGTCGATCGCCTTTCGATTGCCTCGCACTTGTTCGGGAGCCATGAAGGCGGGCGTTCCAATCGGGCTGCCTTCGTTGCTGATGCTGTCCATACTATGGTCTAAGCTTTGCGACAAACCAAAATCCAGGACATGCGGTTCGGATTGCGCATCCATCACAATGTTGCCAGGCTTCTGGTCCCGATGAATAACCCCGTTGTTATGAGCGTAATCCATTGCCCGGCACAGTTTGATCACTAGCGTCGCCGCCTGTTCAATACTGGGCTGTTCTTGATCGATCCAACGGCGAAGCGTTATCCCTTCAATTAGTTCACTGATAATGAACACGCCATCCGGGTTTTTCAGGACGTCGTAAACGGTGACGATGTTTGGGTGACGATGTTTGGGTGACGATGTTTGGGTGACGAAGGCGACTGGCTGCCCTGGCTTCGCGGACAAAGAGATCGGCAACAGGCGTGATCAACGATGACCGTGCCGCCTTGATCGCAACCTTTCTAGCCAATTCTAAATCGTACCCTTGGTAAACGATACCAAAGGATCCTTGCCCCAAGATTTCACCGAACTGATAACGAGGTGAACTTGTGTCCCGACGAGTCGCCGGTTGTGGGACATCTGGCAGGGGTGAACTGCCTTCAGAAAACATGTCTTCGTCATCATCAGAGGTCGATAGACTGGGACCTGAATCGCGATTGGCGGCCCTGTCAAATTCGCCGGTGGATTCAGAAGTAGCATGCTGTGACGGCGGCGACGATAAATCCACTGACAGCAAGGATTGCGAATTTCCACAATTCTGGCAGACGATAACGCTGGATTGGAATGATTGTTCTTGGGCGGCAGAATCAATGGTTGCCGTCGGTTGCGTAAGGTGCGACGGTGAATCGTGGGAAAGAATCTGGGAGGAAGCATCTGTCAACGGACACGAGCATTGGTCGCAAATCAAACCGGTGGTAGTGTCGGAATTTCGATCTCGGTTATCACCGGTCGACTTTGGTGCGGGTGCGTTGAGTTCTCAATCGCTTGACGAGGCCAAATCTGGGCGGTCATTTGGATTTTTGGAATCGTTCATTGCAAAGCAGGCCCCGCCTTACTAGCTGTTGAACGAGTATGGCCACGCCCAATGTACATTTAGACGTTGGTTCAATGTTAACGAATTCAGTCAACATTGCAACCAAGTTACCGGACCTAGCTTTTAGAAAAAGCAACAATCAGATCTTGCGGCGTTTGCTTACTGATTCCCAGAATCTGCCGGAGGCGATGCAGTGTGTTCATTCGCATTTCGCGAAGTTGCGAAAGCGAATTACAGAGGGCATACGATTGGCGGAAATGGCACCGGGCGGAAATGGAACCGTTGAGTAGCGGTGGTCGGGACCGCTGCGTAATAACCAAACCAAATCCTCTTACCCAATCGGGGCGCGAAAGAGGATAATTCAAGCATAGGCAAAAAAAGAACCCACGGGAAAAACGTGGGTTCGTGTCGAGCAAGCCGTTTTCGGTCCGAAAACTATTTCTTCTTGCGAGGTGCCTTGAATGATTTTTCCCTTTGGAATATCGAGATCACCTCTTCTCGGTTGCTAATTTGCTTTTCGCGCGCGAAGCAGGCCAATTCCCAAGCCTTTTTTTCGCCATACTTGCGAAACGAGAAATTGATTTTGTGTCGTTTCCCGTCCGCGGCGGTCCAGCCTGCACAAAATGCACTGTATTGATTGCCCGCAGCGTCCTCAGAAACCGCCACATAAACTCCGACACGTCCCGACTGATTTCGTTCGGTTAATTGGTCCTTGGTTGAACCGGCCGCTGGCAATGATTCGTTCAATTCGGTATATCGAGCGATCGCGGCTAGTTTAGACTTTGTCTTGCCACCATAAACCGAATCGGAAAAAAATTCTTGGTACTTTTTGCCCTGACGGCAGATCCGCATCAGGCAACCGTGAGTGTTTCTTTCATGGATGTCAAATCGTGTTACACCCGTTGCAATTGCCTTGGTTGGCATTAGATCTCTCCAAAATTATGTAAGCTTTCAGCCTGTCGCTGAAGTTTTAATTATCTTCGGACAACCCTCCCGCAAAGGTTGCCTAGGGCCACCACACAATCGTGCAGTTTCACAATTCAGCCAGATAACGAAAACCTGGTCAAACCAAATCGAATCAATCCTGCGTCGAACCAATACTAAAGGTCAGAAGATCGAGGTTTCAATTTCCTGACCCCATCGTTCTCATTTCAACGTTCTGCACCCTTGCTGCCAGTTGGCATCGATCCTGCCCTAATCCAAGTCAACGTTCCAAGTCACCTTGGGCTCAAGTACGCCTTGGGCTCAAGTCACCTTGGTGGATTGCCGAAAGCCGATCAATTAAGCAAACGACTTACAAAATATTGAATTCTTCGCACACAAATTCTTTACGCAAGAGTTTGCACCCCCAGGGAATCAAGTCCTCAACATGACTGATTCTGTATTATGAGCAGTATCTTGCGTCAACAGTATCTTGCCTATTTTTCTTGGATCATCAGGCGATCTCTTCTAAGTTTACCTAGATCTTTGTAATCAGAAAGATGCACCAACAAAATTGAAGCGGTTGATGCACGACGTAAAGGTGAATCAACTGAAAAATAAACGTCCGTTGTGTCAGTGATGGTCATGCAAGCCCTGTGGACAAACATCCACTTTAGGATGGCATCAAATCGATTGCGGATCTTTACCTGTGTTGACGTTCGGAACCCCAAACCCTTGAAAATCAGACACTTAGCAGGTCAGTTTCGAATTCGCGGAAACTTGTGGGGTAAGCGTATGTGAAGAAAGCTTATTAAATTTTTAGTAACAAGTTCAAATGGTTACTGCTGGATTGGGCGTTTAGGCGCAGTCTGTTATATCATGGGAATTAATTTTTTTGCTCATTCAAAATTTGGAGTCCCACTTGGGAAGTTATCGGATCCAGAAAGGAATATCACATGGGTGAGCGGTTTTGCTGCAGTCGCGGGCCATTTTTTCAAGAAGCAATTCTTCCGGACCGTAATTCTTAGAAGTAGCCATTTCGACAATCGCTACACTGCCGTTGCAGAAGATCCCGCAGACAGGCTTCCTGTTTCGAATCGCCCAGTCCCAACAAGATTGTGGCAGTTAACAAAAAAGCAACCGTTCGACTTACGTCAAGCGGTTGCTTAGCACTTTGAATTCAATCTCAACGTCAGCAGCAAATCACTGAAGCAAATTCAACCCGCAAAGCCGAATTCAGGCGGGGCGAATTAGCGTCCCAAAGTTGTCAATTAAGACTACGATGGTGTTCTTTGTTCGCGAGGGATAGTTGCTCCCCGTTGCGGCTTGGTTTCCAAAGCGGCAATCCTGATCGGTTTGCCCGCCGCGTTATTGCAAACGATGCTAAGGTGTTCAGGGTAAACGCTTTCGCTTCCATTAACTTTGATCAAGACCTTGCCTTCATTCTCTAATTCTGCCAGCTCACGTCGTTTCTGGTTGTTCAGATAAGAGGCAACCTGATCATTGACGCGAATTTCCACCGTTGCCGCTTGAGGGTTCTGGACCGCCAGCATGGTCATCCGCAAGACGTCAATTGCCATGCTTTCTGGATTCTTAACAACGCCGCGTCCTGAACAACATGGACAATCTTGAAAGCTATGTCTCTTGAGACTCACGCCCATACGTTGGCGGGTCATTTCGATCAGTCCAAAAGGGCTGGTTCGCAAGATTCTGGTCCGGGCTCGATCCCGTTGCACCGCATCATGCAGTGATTTCTCCAACTGTGCGCGATGGCGTTCGTGTCGCATGTCGATAAAATCGTTCACAATCACTCCACCCAAATCGCGAAGTCGCAACTGACGAGCGATCTCCTTGGCGGCCGCCATGTTTAGGCGGAACGCTGTTTCTTCGGCGTCGTTGTCAACTCGGAAACTGCCCGTGTTGACATCAATCGCGACCAAAGCTTCGGTTTGATCGATCACGATCGAACCACCGTGAGGCAGCGGAACTTCACGTTTGTGAATGTTGGCGATTTCTTCTTCTAGTTTGTAGCGATGGAATAGAGGTTCTTTGCCGTCATAATAGGTGATCAATTCGGCGTACTTTGGCATCACCATTGAAAGAAATTCTTTGGCCCGTTCAAACGCTTCTTTTTGATCCACCACAATGGAATTGACATCGCCGGTGACCACGTCGCGAATGGTCCGGATGATGAGATCGCTTTCTTCGAAGATCGTTACCGGTGCTGGTTCAGAAACAATCTTCTTGGTCATCGATCGCCACAGACGTAGCAAGTAAGTCATATCACGCGACAAATCGCGGCGGTTTCGTCCTTCGCCAGCTGTTCGCACAATGAAGCCTAAGCCCTTGGGTGGACGAAGCTCCAGAAGAATGTCCTTTAGACGACGTCGCTGTTTTTCATTCTCGATTTTCCTAGAAACACCGACTCTTGCCAGTGCCGGCATCAAAACCAAGTAGCGTCCGGGAATACTAATGTAAGTCGAAAGCGTTGGCCCCTTGTTGCCGATTCCTTCTTTGATCACCTGAACTAAAACTTCATCGCCACGTTGAAAAATGTCTTGAATTGGCGGCTTGACTCGAGGGCGATCGCTGGTGAATTGAGGTCGGTGACCACGGGCTCGTAATTCTGCCTGGCGTCGTTTCTCTTCCCGCATCACTTCGTCAGGATCGATTCCGGCTTGGCGAAAGTAGCAAGGCTCCACGTCGCTGATATGAAGAAAGCCGTTTTTTCCGACACCGAAATCGACAAACACGGCCTGGATGCTCGGTTCCAGATTAACGATCTTGCCTTTGTAGATATTGCCTACCAAATTATCTTGGTTGGACCGTTCAACGTACAATTCTTCCAAACGCCCATCTTCGACGAATGCAATGCGGCATTCTTCCTCTTGGGCTACGTTGATCAAAATTTCTTTTTTCATTGCGTTCTGTTTCCGTTGGTACGAAGATTTTCAAACGTAGTCTGAGTTTTCAAAAAAAAATTGAAACAGCACTAACGATTGAAAAAAATCAAAGTTCCCCCGACTTCCAGCTCTCGACGAACGACTACAAACCCAACCAGTGCCAATCAATGATTGATCTGGCCAGTGATAACTTCGCGTGCACTTGCATCACTCGAAAAAACGCCAAACTCAACTCTGTTTTCAAAGCACATCTGGCTTCAAAGCAAATCGTTCAGCGTTAATACTCTCCAAATCAAACCAGCGTGTGAACGGTTGCTGCCAATTGATCCTTCCAAAGGATCGCATAGGCACCGGCAAACGTTTCAGCGGGCTTGTTGCTGTGGACCCACCTTGCAGGCTGGTTCTGGCAAGACCATCAGGCACCTAATTCCTATCGAACGTTGACTGCGATTTACCCAAACGGGCAAACTTGCAAATCGAATGGCGGTGTCTACCAACCCAAGATTGAGTCTCTTGAATTAAGATCGAATCAGTCCGACCTTCGCCGTCGTTCAAGTGTCAAAATTAAATGTCTGAGTCCCTTTGGATGATCTAAAATTTCGCGTGATTCAAAGTATGCCCGATTTCTAACTTGTCACCACTTGGAACCTGCGGTCGAACATCCAGCTCAATCTCCCACGGACGGGAAAGTTGTAATCAGAATGCTTGATTCCAATGTCGTAATCAACGTCAAATAACTACTGCTATCACCAAACCCTAAGTGCCAAAATATTTTCGCAGCGGGATCCAGCATCGCAAAGCTGACGATCAAGTTTCGATTCGGACTTCTCTTCTTTAGTTTGTAATCTATTTCCGCCCGATTGAAGTCGGGACCCAATGTCAGTTCAATGTCAACAAAACCTTCTCAGGATTGCCATCAACGACAATGAGCTACTAACTTGTAAACGTGGATTGATTCAATTGAATTCAGAAGTTGCACCCAGTGAATCTAATCCACAACAAAATATTTTCTAGTCGCCCCTCATTAAC
>JBDNHU010000027.1:0-13532 GCA_041688615.1 Mariniblastus sp.
ATCTGTGCCACCTTGGTTAGAAAAAGAAGGACGCGGTTGGCTCACGGCCGAATATAACATGCTGCCGGGCAGCACCAGCCCGCGGAAGAAACGCGATCGGTTAACGATTGACGGTCGCACGACCGAGATTCAGCGTTTGATCGGCCGGAGCCTGCGAGCGGTTTTAGACACCCGTGCGTTGGGCCCGCGTACGATTACCGTGGACTGTGACGTGCTAGAAGCCGATGGTGGTACCAGGACCGCAAGTATTACCGGAGCCTTCATTGCCTTGGTGGACGCAATTGCATCGATTTCTAAGCGTTTGCCCGATCCTTCGGTCTATCCGCTGAAGGACAATGTGGTGGCAATCAGCGTCGGGATCGTGGACGGCGTTCCGCGTTTGGATTTGGATTACCTACTCGACAGTGCTGCCGAAGTTGACATGAACGTGGTCATGACCGGCAGCGGCCGCTTCATTGAAATTCAAGGTTCCGGCGAGGAGGCGACTTTCTCGGAAAAGGAACTTGGTAAACTTTTGACATTGGCGAAGAAGGGAGTGTCCGAATTGTCGGATCTTCAGAAGAAATCGCTTGGGGCGAAATGGCCCTTTTAGTGGATCGCAACAGCTGCTCTTAACGTCGTTCGTTTTGCAATGAAGCATTAAAACAAGACTTCAACTGAGTGAAGGTATTTCCGATGGGAACCGTGATTGGATTCGTAGGCAGTGGTCAGATGGCCCGCGCTTTAGCGGGTGGCTTTGTGAAGAGTGGATTGGTGAGCGGGGCAGATGTTCTGTTTGCCAATCCGGGGGACTCCAATGCGGAAAAATTTAAGCAGGCCGTTCCAGGTTCCGTAAGATTGCCTGACGCCAAGGCGGTATTGGATCGGGCTGACATGATCTGGCTGGCAGTGAAGCCACAGGTCATGGAATCTGTGGTTCGTCCCATCGCCGACCATTTGAACCCCCGCCATCTATTGGTTTCGGTTGCCGCCGGATTGACACTTCCGACGTTGGCCGATTGGTCGGGGCAGAACAATATAATCCGAGTGATGCCTAATACCCCGTGTTTGGTAGGGCGAGGGGTTTCGGTCTACTGCTGCGGTGCCAGCGTCTCCAATGAGGAGAAATCGTCCTTGCATCAATTGTTGGGATCGGTTGGGATGGCCCGCGAAGTTCCCGAAAAACTGATCGACCCCATCACGGGCGTCTCAGGATGCGGACCTGCGTTCATAATGATGTTCTTGGAAGCCATGGCAGACGGCGGAGTCAAAGCGGGCGTACCCAGAGCATTGGCCATTGAATTAGCGATTGAGACGTTGGGCGGGACTGCTGAATTATTGAAACAAACGGGAGAACACCCTGCGGTTTTGAGAGAACAAGTTTCCAGCCCAGCCGGTGCGACCATCTATGGTTTGTCCAGTTTGGAAAATTCTGGAGTTCGTGGTGCGATTAGCGAAGCCGTATTTCGAGCGGCCAGCCGAGCAAAAAAATTGGGGTAGCTTGGAAGGTTGACTGATTTTCCTTAAAATGTGCCCGGTGTCGACTGACTGATCCCAGCAAGAGAGAGAACTTGTTCATGCAGGCAAAAGAAATTTCAACCGGTTCGGTCCTGGTCTACGAAGGTGAGCCCATCATTGTTGAATCGCTGAAGGTTCAGTCCCCCTCGGCACGCGGCGGGGCGACGCTTTATAAATTTCGCGGTCGTAATTTGGTCACCAAGACTAAGATTGATTTTACATTAAAAGGCACTGAATCGCTGGACGAAGCTGATTTCCAGAAGCGTTCGGTCAACGTGATGTACTTTGATCCGACTCACCTCTACTTGATGGACAACGAAGACTATAACCAGTTTTCACTCGAGCTTGAATTAATTGAATGGGAACGTAACTTTTTGCTTGAAAGTAGCGAAGGTGTTTTCGCCTTGATCTACAACGATCAGTGCGTTGGCGTTCAATTACCCACATCCATCGAATTATTGGTGACCCAATGCGACCCGGGAATCAAAGGCAATAGTGCGACTTCCAGAAACAAGCCTGCAACGGTAGAAACCGGCTACATTGTTCAAGTGCCAGAGTACCTGAAGCAGGGCGAGAAGATTAGGGTCGATAGTCGTACTGGTGAATTCCTGTCACGAGCGTAAGTTCCAGCGACCAAACATTTTGTTCCACTCGAGGGTCTAGCTGAATGATGTCTAGAATAAAGTCTAGACCAGAATCTTTTGATTGTAGCAAGATCAGAACCCGGACGCGTCCATCCAGCCATGCGTTGGATGGATGGATGCAAATCCCGGCAATGCAAATTTTATTGATTCCAGGTCCCTTGATCAGAATCCTCATTGCTTGTGAATCGAGACGAACTTGTCCCGAGACGTCGCCCATCTTGTCCCGAGACATCTTAGTGTCACTGCCTAGTCTGGACGTCACCAGCGGTTAAAAGCGGGTGCAGCAATTTGTACTTTTGGAGGAAGTCATTCTGATTTTCCACCGCTTTGGGCTTGGTGTTCGAAAATGAATTGCCATGCGTCTTGGATTGCCGTATCGATTGATCCCGGATCGTAGCCAAGTAAATCCATCGCTTTTTGACTGCTATAAAAATTCTTCCGTTGCCCCATTCCAACCATCGCAGAATTCAGATCCGTTTCCGTGCCAGACATTGTAGTCCAGCTGTCACCAATCTTGCCCGCACACCAAGCGAACACAGGCCCCATTCGAAGTCTAGGTGGTTTGGTGCCAACTACATTCGATATCTTATTGAATAGTTGTTGGTACGTTAAGTTTTGCCCACCCAAAATAAAGTGTTCGCCCGACTCTCCGACGGTTAGTAATCTGTCGATGGCTTTGGCAACTTGGCGGACATCAGCGGCACTGCATCCGCCTGCGGGAGCAACCGGGATAAGCCCTTTCTTCACCGCCAGGATCATCTTGCCACTGGAGGGTTTCCAATCCCACGGCCCGATCAAAAAACCTGGATGAACCACGACGGCGTTTAGGCCTTCTTCCACCATTCGATGGAGCGCCGCTTCTGCTTCTGTTTTTGAAATAACGTAAGCGGATTGTTGTTTCCAAGGCGTCCGCTGTCCTTCGCTAACGGGCGTTCCGTCCTTGGAATAGGCTAGAGTATCCACGGTCGAAATATGGATCAGGCGACAATTGAATTTCATTGCCGCTGTGGCCAAAGCAGTGGTGCCTTGAACATTGACCCTCCGCGAGGCGTCAACATTTTTCCAACCCAGATGAATCACTGCGGCACAATTGACAATGGCGTCAACGTCCGCCAAATAGGTATCCCACTCTTGATCAGGCGACAGTTGGGCGACCACTTGTTGGACGTCTAAGCGTTCTAGACTTGGGCTGCCCAACGATCGGACCGCGCAAATGACTTGGTAACCTTTTTCTAGAAACAGTCGGACCACGTTATTCCCTAACAGTCCGGTTGCCCCTGTGACCAAAACTTTCATAGCATCCTGCCAGCCAAGAGGAAACGTCTTAGAAAAGTTAATAAAATCGAATCGGTTTTGATTGCCGACTGCTACGATTATTCACAAACGGCCCATCACCGTAAATATCAAACTGGTAGTGTAAATCAAGCAATGGGATTCAGAAGTGCCTTCGCCTGACTATTCCACGTTAATCCAACTACGTCTGGGGTTGAGTGGTCCGTCTGATCCATACAAAAACGACCGGCACCAAGTGATTAGTGCCGGTCGTTGAAAAATCAAATTGTCAAGATCAAGGGGCTTATTCCAAGAACTTCACATCGTATTCCTCTCGAATACCTTGAATAAACTTGATCCCTGCTTGGAATTCGCGTTCCCGGTAAACGGAAGCCACTTGGAAAGGATAATCTTTAAACGTTGCCATCGACGCCAAAAAGTCTTGTTGCAATTTATCAGCCGACTGGCCAGCATCCGCGGTCTTGTAAATCACATAGGCAACGGTGCGATCGGCATTCAACGCCGCAGCCGCCTGCTGGGTTTGCAAAGCGAATGCTTCCCACATAAAGTCCTCGCCCGGATTCAGCACACCAACAACGTTGCTAAACCGAATCGAACGAGTCATGAAATCGTTGGTCAACCAAGTGAAACTGCCCGTTTCGGTCGCTTTTTCGAAGGATTCCTTCAAGGGCTTGCCTGCTTGCACCGCGGTCTTGGCTTTGGCCTTTGCATCAGCCAACGCCATTTCGACAGCCTGATTCATCTTCCAATACTCAACAATTTCATCTTTGACTTGGTCGAAAGTTGGGACCTGAGCCGAGAATTTTTCGCTGACCCAGAACATCACATCATCGGTAATGTTCTGAGGTTCGAAGGCACTGACTTCGCCAAAGTTTGAGAACAACATCTGAGCCAAATTGCCTTGCCCGTTTGAGATCTTTCCCATTTGAGTCTGGCTGAACATCTTTTGGTCCATCACCTGAGTTTCCACGAAATTCAAGCCGTACTTCTTCGCAATCGCTTGATAGTCCAGTGGCTTTGCTACCGGTTCGGTTTCCGGCGAGGCTTCGTGAAGGCGATAATCGGTTCGGAACCCAGACAGTAGTTTCGAAATCGCCTGGAAAGTCCGTTCCATTTCAGCAAATGCCTTCGGCCTAGCCAGACTACTCTTGATTTCGTCGCGAACTTCTTCCAACGGGCGAATGGTAGCAACATTGGTCGATTTTTCGGCCGCATCGGCGGGAATCTCAACTGGCGGGGTGACCGCCTGAGTTCCTGGAGCAACTGCATTTAATTCAGCTATGGTTTCCTGTACCGCCGCCGCTGCTTCGGAAGCAATGTCTTGGGTTGCCTGTTGGGTCAACGCTTCGACTTCCTGCTCAGCAGGTTCGCCGTCCTGGATCAAATAGGCCGAACCTGGCAAGCCGACAGAAGAAACGTTCACATAGTGGCGTTTCATTAATTGACGAACCGATTGCCCTTGTTGCCCTGAACCGTCATCCTTTTTCGGAGTCGGCGGCAAATCTGTTTCAGGTTCTGACTTCTCAGCAGCCTTGATTGGGTCTACTGGATCGGCAGGCTTGTCGCCAAGGCTACCTGCAACAGGACCGGTAGATTGTTCACCGCTGGTACTCTCACCACCGGCACCCTCTGAGCCAGCCTTTTCCATCTCGGCCTTTTCAACGTCCGTTTTTTCAGCGTCAGTTTTTTCAGCGTCAGTTTTTTCAGCGTCAGTTTTTTCGGTGCCCGGCAGTGCAGGAGGCAGATCCGAATTCGCGGCATCGGTCGCAGGGCCTGGATCTTTCGGAGCCAAATCACCAAAGCCAGGAATTGGAGGTAAACCCAAGGCATCAACATCAAATTCAGGCAATGCGGCCTGGAAAACCAGAGGATCTTTGGCGACCACGAGGCGGTCGTATTCTTTTTGAATCAATTCATCGGTCAGTTCGGCCTCGTATTTCTTGGTTAACATCGCAGTGTCAGCCGAGAAATATTGCATCTTCACCCGATTGCCGATTTTGAAACCAGGCTTCGAAGAATCATAATTTGCAAAGATGTATCTGCCTTCTTGAAACAGTTTTTTCAGATCAGTTTCCGATGGAGTCGTCGAAATTTTTGCCATGTAATCCGATACCGGCAGGGCCAGTGTTTGACATTCGATCGCCCGATTCATTCGATTATAATACTGCATCGCCATGGCAGGATTCGAACTGCGTGGAATGCCGTTTTCGACTCCGATGACGTATGTTTGCATCGCCAGGAATTCGGATTTCAGTGCTTCGCGAAAATCAGCATACGACATCGAACCCATCCGACGTCCCACTTCGGTTGCGATCGCTCGCATATCGTTTCGTGAGAGCAAAGCACCGGTGAAGCGGTCTAATTTAGTATCAATTGTATCGTCGGAAACGGCAATGTTCAGATCCTTTGCCTTCTGAGCCAACAGCAAAGTATTGAACGATTCAACGCGACGTGTTTGTAAGGGGGCGTCGGCGGACGAGACATTGCCCAGCATCAAGGCTTCGGTGGGTTGCCAATTGGCATCGATCTTCCTGGTTTCAAGTAGCAATTGTTGAGCATACAACTGAACCGCTAGACGTTTCTGCCACACCTGATCCAGCTGAGTATCGGTAAACGTACCCTCACGCCACTCAACGACTGGTTTGGCATCAATTGGATTCGCAACAGGTTGGTTGCTCATGTTGTTGGACAACACGCCCATCGCACCAAACCCGGCCATCAGCATCACGGTAAAGACCACCAACATCTTTTGCTGGTTGTCACGCATCCAAGTCAACGGATTCATCAGATATTACTTCCTAAGGGTCGATTCGGATCTTGCCCCGAAACCAGGCAAGCTCAAACGAACGATTGTATTGATAATACTGCCAAATTCAATCCCAATATCAATGGCGGCTCCGGTTAAGCGACTGTTTCATTAATCGCCCAGCACAAGTGTGGCTAAGTTAGTTCCCTGCCGGGTAATTTCTAAAAACGATTCCAGTATTCGGGCAAGTAACTACCATTCCCCTAAGAGTCTGCGTCAACGCCTTGTTCGCCACTTGAACCCAAACCCTCGAGAATCCTGTGGGGCCCAGGATTTGGCGGAGAACGTTTGACGATCTAGAATTTAACGGGGCAGGGCGGAAGGTATTTTCGCTTCCGGGCTATTGTTGGGGCTTTGATTGGGGCATGGGCTTGGCTATGAGGATGTGCTAGCCATACAGGTGTCATTGCGTACAGATGCAAGACCTAGCAGAAGAATGGGTTAGGCATGCCTTTGGAGAGGGGTCTTGAAAGACCGTATCGCCAATCGGACCGAATTGCCACTTTGGACGGTGTTTTATTCGCCACAATCGATCCCAGTTGTGCGAACTCGGGAAAGTAAACCACCAAAAGTGGTAGATTTTTCCGAGTAGACGAAAATTTTCCTTCACACTCTTTGGGACTCGATTTTCGATCCGAAATCTTTAGATTGTGGCTGATAAAGGGCTTTGTTAGGCCCCTATGCTTGGTTGCAAAAACGATTTTTCCGACAAAAATGGCCAGGGACATCGACTTGCATTCTTTGACTGCCTGTATTAATGATGTTTACTCTCGCAGTTCAATTATTTAGGTCCAGGATGGTCAGTCCCCGAAAAAATCGGGGTTTTCCGCTTGGATCCGATCAATCAAATCCTTCCAACTATCGGCGTAATGGAGCATGGCAAAATCTGGCAAGAAGTCGCTAGTTATTGTGGAATCCCCTGCCAAGGCTAGGACGATCAGCAAGTTCCTGGGCAAAAACTACTCGGTCGAGGCCAGTATTGGTCATGTCCGTGACCTTCCCACAGGCAAAAAGGATATACCCGAACAGTATAAAGCCGAAGATTGGGCTCGCCTGGCCGTCAATGTTGATAACGATTTCGAACCGGTTTACATCGTGCCGCCTGGTAAGAAGGCTCAAATTACTAAGTTGAAGAAGCTGTTAAAAGAAGCTGACAACTTGTATCTGGCGACCGATGAAGACCGCGAGGGAGAGGCCATTAGTTGGCACTTGCAGGAAATCTTGAACCCCAAGGTTCCTGTACATCGCATGGTTTTCCATGAAATCACTCAGGAGGCGATCGACGAAGCGTTAAGCAACCCGCGTGAAATCGATAGCGGTTTGGTCAAAGCTCAGGAAACTCGCCGGATCCTGGATCGACTTTATGGCTATGAAATTAGCGAATTTCTTTGGAAAAAAAGACTTGGGCAGTCCGCAGGACGCGTCCAAAGTGTGGCCGTTCGTTTGATCGTGTCCCGGGAACGCGAACGCATCGCGTTTGTCAGCGGTACTTACTGGGATTTGTTTGGTCAGTTTTCGACTCAAAAGAATGAATCATTCCAAGCGACCTTGATTTCAGTGGGTGGAAAACGACTGCCAACCGGAAAAGATTTTGATTCCGAAACCGGTAGGCTAAAAGATCCGTCGTTAAAATTGTTCAACGAACAAGAGGCCAAAGATCTTTCCGATCGCTTGAGCAGCCAAGACTTCAAGGTCTCCAAATTGGAGGTGAAACCTTACACTCAGAATCCATCGCCGCCGTTTATTACCAGTACGCTTCAGCAGGAGGCCAACCGCAAGTTAGGCTTCACGGCACGGCGCGCCATGAGTGCAGCTCAGGGCTTGTACGAAAACGGTTACATTACTTACATGCGAACCGATTCTACCAATCTAAGCGAACAAGCAATCAACGCTGCTCGTGATTTGGTGAAACAAGAATATGGTGCCGACTACTTGCCGCCGTCGCCACGGCGTTACGCTTCCAAGAGTAAGAATGCCCAAGAGGCTCACGAGGCGATTCGCCCTGCAGGTAGTACTTTCCGTTTCCCGAAAGAAGTCGCCGGTGGGTTAAGCAGCGACGAAATCAAACTGTATGAAATGATTTGGAAACGAACCGTCGCGTGTCAGATGGCAGCGGCCAATGGCAAGCGAGTTTCCGTTCAATTTTCGGGTGGCGATACTGTTTTCCAAGCCACTGGAAAGACGATCGAATTTCCAGGTTTCTTACGAGCTTATGTCGAAGGTTCCGACGATCCATCTGCGGAATTGGCTGATCAGGAGAGGATTCTTCCATCGGTTACCGAAGGCCAATCGGTATCTTGCGACGACTTGATTGCCAAGGATCACACCACTCAACCGCCAGCCAGGTTTAGCGAAGCCGCTTTGACTCGCGAATTGGAGCGATTAGGAATTGGGCGACCTAGTACGTATGCATCCATTATCGAAACGGTGCAACGGCGAAATTATGTGTTCAAAAAAGGGAACGCTTTGGTGCCGCGTTGGCAGGCATTTTCCATGGTTCGACTGATGGAGGAACACTTCCCCAAGTTGGTTGATTACCAATTTACCGCCGACATGGAAGACTTGTTGGATTCGATCAGCCGTAACGAAAAGTCCGGCACGGGTTACTTGCACGAATTCTACTTCGGCAAAAACAATGACGGCTTGAAGCAGCAGTTGTTGGACAATATTTCGGTTAGCAGCGCAGACGTTTGTACCTTTCCCCTAGGGACGCCCGAGCCAACCGAAGAGAACCCAAGTCGCGAACCCGTCCTGGTGCGTGTCTATTCGGACGGCACATTGGTGCAACAAGGCGATGATCGAAAAGCCAGCGTGCCCGAAGAATTGGCGCCTGATGAATTGACATTGGCACGGGCGGTTGAACTGCTGAACCAATCCGCAGTGGGTGACGAACCGTTGGGCGTTTGTCCAAAGACTAATCGGCAAGTGTATGTCAAAAGCGGTCGATTTGGTCCCTATGTTCAGTTGGCCGTTGTCGATCCGGAAAACAAGAAAGAAAAACCTGTCAATGCTTCGTTGTTGAAAGGGTTGGACGCCAAGGATGTTACGCTAGAAGTTGCGTTGCAGCTATTGGATTTGCCGCGAGATTTTGGCGTCTATGAAGAATTGGGCGAACCTATCTTGGCTCATAATGGACGTTTTGGTCCCTACATCAAGTGTGGTGCGGAGACTCGATCGATTCCTGCCGAGATTGGGCTGCTGGTCATTTCGCGTGAACAAGCGATCGAATTGCTGAAGCAACCAAGGACCCGCGGAAAAGGCGCACCCAAAGAACCACTCAAGGTGTTCGAAAAGTCGCCGGTGACGGAGCAAGAGATCAAACTGTTGGAAGGACGCTACGGTCCGTACCTGACCGACGGCGATACCAATGCTTCGGTTCCTAAAGGTACAAGCATCGAAGAAGTGACTTTTGAATTGGCTGTTCGTTTGTTGGCAGAGCGTTTTGCCGCTGGCGGGTCAAAGAAGAAGACGAAAAAGAAAGCTGCGAAGAAGGCGACTAAAAAGGCAGCGCCCAAGAAGGCTAAAACCGCTGTGAAGCAGGCCGCAGTCAAAAAGACCGCCAAGAAAGCTACGAAAAAGGCGATCAAGAAGGCGACGACTAAGACAGTCAAGAAGTCGGCTACGACACCCGCGGCCGCGGATGAAACCTCCGAGGCCAACGCAGAATGATTGCGATCATCGATTATCAAATGGGTAATCTACGTTCGGTCCAAAAGGCCTTACAGAAGGTCGGCGGCCAAGCAATCATTACGGGCGATCCGCAAACTATTTTGTCCGCCAGTCATGTGGTCTTGCCCGGGGTTGGAGCCTTTGGCGACGCAATGGCAGAACTCAATGAGAGGCAATTGGGCCAGGTGGTTAAAGATTTCTTGGCAACCGGGAAACCGTTGCTAGGAATTTGCCTGGGTATGCAATTGCTATTTGAAAGTAGCTGCGAACATGGAACCTATGAAGGCCTAACGCTGGTACCGGGAACGGTGGATCGGTTCCAGATTGATCCTGCTTTAAAGGTGCCTCACATGGGCTGGAATCAAGCCAGTGTACCCGAACAAAATGCGGCATTGGCCGAACATCCAGTGTTTGGGGAAATGGTCAGCCGACCCCAGCAGTTCTATTTCGTGCACTCTTATTTTTGTAATCCAACCGATCGGTCCGTTGTTGCTTTAGAAACGGATTACGGAATCAATTTCTGCGCTGCCATTGCAAAAGATAATCTGATCGCAACTCAATTTCATCCGGAGAAGAGTCAAGCCGTCGGCTTGGGCCTGTTGGAACGCTTCACCAAGTGGAATCCTTAAGACTGACATTGTTTCTTCGGCATCGGCCAGCTGAAAGTGGCCCGGGTCCTCAGGTTTCCCGGTGGCACGCCTTACCAATCAAACCTTCCGCCAGGGTTCGAACCAGCTAAGGATTTGACCGACCGTTTTGGGATCTAGGTTCAAGATTTCGATCGCTTAAAGATCAAACATCTCGACCGTCCGCCGGTGGGTTGGGCTTGGCTGGACACCGCGTTGACAGGTCTGCCAAACTGCCACGAATCCAGCAACAATTCGCAATTCGCCAGCCCGCTTTGAGCGGAAGTTAGTAGTGCAGTGCCCACGGCAGCAACGTCGACATGTCCTGCATTCAACAATTGGCTGCGGACCACTATTTGTTGATCCGCAAGCGTGTAAGAAAGTTGGAAAACATGCTCATCCGCATCGTAGGAAGTTTGCAAGGTTTTGGGCTGTAACCAACCGGTTTGCTGGCCGACCTTTCGCAGATCGATCAGACGTTGATACCACGAAAACGTTAACGGATCACACTCTTGGAGGGGTGGTACTTTCGAATCGAAAAACGCTTGTGGATCTGAAGGTGCGATTGCTCCCTTCCATTCACCCTGAGGGTACTCTCGCCGTCGCCCTCGATCCACATTCCGCCTCAGTGATTGATTCTGGAAATCGGCAAAGAAACGGAACGGGCTGGTTGCCGATCGTTCTTCACCCATAAACAACATGGGGATTGCTGGATATAGAATGAAAAGTGCAGCCGCCGCCAAATGAAATTCGCGATCAGTCAATTGATGGATGCGTTTTCCATGGGCATGATTGCCGACACTGTCGTGCGTTTGCAAAGCGACCACCAAGGATTCTAAGCTGGGCGATCCACCATCGACACTTAAGCTTGCATCGGCCGTCTGGCGTTCGCAACGAAGGATCGGCGGACCGCTGTAAAGAAAACCGTGCTGCAGGGCTTCGGCGACATCTCTGGCCCCGTTGTAGGGCCGGTGTGCAAGCGAGAGACCAGGAACGCCGTGCGAGTAAACTGAATGCATCAAACAGTCGGCCCAAAGTGCAGAATAGGCTGGCGTCGGGCCGTCAATCAACAACTGTTCGTCGTACACGTTGGATTCTGCGATCAAGTGAAGCAAACGGTCTGCACGCTGGGCATACGCCTGAACTTCCTGACTGATTTGTTTTGTGATCGACCGTTCGGAATCATCATACATAAAATGGATTGCATCCAATCGCAAACCATCAAAGTGAAATTCCCGCAGCCAATACAAGGCGTTGTCGACAATAAACCGTCGGACCTGAGCGTTGTCACGATCGTCAAAATTAAAGGCATCGCCCCAAGGTGTATGGTGCTTGGCCGAAAAGTACGGACCATATTCACTAAGGTAATTTCCTTCAGGGCCCAAGTGGTTGTAGACCACATCAAGTAAGACAGCTAACCCTTTGGCGTGACAAGCATCGATCAATTGTTTCAACTGGTTTGGCGAACCATACTCAGCCATGGGGGCGTATAAGTGCACTCCGTCGTACCCCCAATTCCAACGCCCTGGCGTTTGAGCCAGTGGCAGCAATTCAATCGCAGTGACTCCCAGTTCGATCAAACTATCTAACTGATCGATCAACGCCAAATACGTCCCCGCTTGGGTCATCGTTCCTACATGCAATTCGTAGATGATTAGTTTGTTTTTCGCAATTCCATGCCAGTCTTGATCGGTCCAAGGGAACGCCTGTTGATTGATGATCTGCGACGGACCGTCCACCCCTTCGGGCTGCCAACTACTGCGAGGGTCCGGGCGTTTGTGTTCGCCATTCAAGCGATATTGGTACAGGAATCCCGCACTGATGTCGTCGATGATGGCTGTGAAAATGCCCGTTTTTCCAACAGAAACTTCACGTTGCATGGACACAATTTTCGATTCGCAACCCTGCTCCGAAAAGACGACGATTTCCATGCGTTTACACTTAGGTGCCCAAACTTTGAATGCCACCGTGTTGCGACTGATGGGTGTGGCCCCAAACGGAACCGAGTCCCAGTCAACCGGCTCAGTCTTCTTGTCTTGCAAGTCGCCGCTGACTAGCCAATTGAATCCTTCGATCACGCCGCATGTGGCCGAGCGTTTCGCCAGATACAGTCGATTCCCTTGGTCAATGGCTTGGTGCTTTTGATAGACGTCAACGGCCAGCGAACGATCTGCGTTGCCGACTACGATCGTTGAGAAACCGGCGACCATTGCCGCGTAGTCATTGCCCGAATCACCAGCGAAAATGATACTGGCGTGGTCCTGGCTGGTGAACTTGGCCCACCAATTTAAGGCATACGCCTTGGAAACGCCTTCAGGCAGGAAGTCAACCATGCCTCGGTCAGAAAATGGATCGACACTGGAAACAATGCTGTACGGCGCTTGCCACTTTAACAATTGAGCCTGCAACTGTTGGGTCAGTTCGTTCAGTGGGTTGGCCGCGGTATAGTAACTTAACTTGTGTGCGGTTTGGTGTTCCGATTCTTGTTTCTCCAGAGCAACATTGGCAGACAATTGAGATTCCAAAATTTGGATCGAATAATCACCAACGATTTCGGCCAGGGTCTGATGGAATTGCGACTCTGGGTGAAAACAACCGTGCTTATCCAATCCCAGGAGCGAACTGCCGACGTCGCATATAATCCAATCAGGCTTGGGCAAGTTATACTCTAGGATCGCTTGTTCTACCGAATCAAAAGGCCGACCGGTGACGAACACCAGTCCCAATTGATGGAGTTCCCGTTTCTGGCGGATCCAACTTAGCGAGTCTTGATTAGCCTTAAATTGGCCTTCTTCCCCCTGAAGTGGAATAAGCGTTCCGTCCAAATCCGTCGCCAGGACAATTCGCTTGTTAGTCGTTGCCTTCATAGTCATCCGTGATTTCGGTTCGAGGAACAGTATTGCAATTTGTGGGTTGTAGTGAGTCGTGATTGACGAATCTTCGCCGATCCAATCAATCGCCAGTGATTGTGCAACTTAAGCGATGCAACGCCACTGG